>NZ_UGSP01000001.1:991875-1366250 GCF_900454535.1 Avibacterium avium | reverse complement strand
TACGCAAGGGATTTTAAATGATCAGCAAGAAACCATTGCTGATTTACTGCCGCAAGATGCGGAGCAATATTTAAGCCGCTTTATTTCACAAGATCAATATCACAGCTCGCAAGCTCGTTTCTTGCAGGCAGCTATTGAAGTGTGTCGTGCAGGCGTGAAGCGTTCACACTTATTAAGTTATGAAGAAGACGGCTCATTGCTGCAAGAACTCTTCACCCGAGATGGCGTGGGAACACAGCTTTCAATGGAAAGTTCAGAAAGCATTCGTCTTGCAAATGTGGCTGACATTCCAGCCTTGTTGGAACTCATTTACCCATTGGAACAGCAAGGGATTTTGGTCAAACGTTCTCGCGAACAGCTAGAAATGGAAATTTCCAACTACACCATTATTGATCGTGATGGCGTGGTCATTGCTTGTGCAGCGCTCAATATTTATCCGCAAGAAAAAATGGCAGAAATGGCGTGTGTTGCCGTTCACCCAGATTATCGCAACTCTTCCCGTGGCGATATTTTATTGGAAGCCATTCAAAAACGCGCCAAAGAACAGCATATTGAACGGTTATTCGTACTCACCACACGCACGGTACATTGGTTCCAAGAACGTGGATTTTATTTAGCTCAGGTGGAAGATCTACCCGTAGAAAAAAGA
This sequence comes from Avibacterium avium, assembly GCF_900454535.1. Lineage (GTDB taxonomy): Bacteria > Pseudomonadota > Gammaproteobacteria > Enterobacterales > Pasteurellaceae > Avibacterium > Avibacterium avium. The sequence goes on along the minus strand of NZ_UGSP01000001.1, from coordinate 1,365,601 downwards.
GAAAAATATAATTACCAGCGCCGATCTAAGATTTTGATCAAAGATTTATAAAGGATTCTCAGATAATTCTAAGGATATTCTTGATACAAAAAAGCTGTACCACCAAAACAAAATGGTTGTTAATAGATATCTATTAGCAACCATTTTCCTGTATAAAAATAATAGATTAACAGTAATTTAATCTATTACTTTAAAATTTGGGAACCGTACAACTATTTCGAGCCAGCAGAGAATTTGAATCCCCAATCATAATGTTGGCTACAATCTGCATGTCCATTGAAGAAATTAATTTCTTTACGGACAGACATTTGTGAGCCAATAAAATCAATGCTAGCGATAGCACAAAAAGAACGATGATCACTTTGTTTACCCATTTCAACGACAATTTCAGGCTGATTCGGTACTTTTACTGTAACAACAGCGTCAGACTCAGCCCATTGAGCAACGCCATCATAAATGAAACAGTATACAACCAAGCGTCGCAAATCCTGAATGCCTTTTGGATTCACCAAAATAGTTTCACCATTCTCACTACCACCACTACGATCATCACCACAATGCCATACCCATGGAAGGTCAGTATAACGGCCTTGCCGACTTAGCTTATGACGAGGGCCACCTTGCCCTTTAGAAAATTGTAAACCATCAATCATTCCTGCTGTACCATCTTTTAGCTCCCAATAGATTCCTAGATCTAAATCAATTTCTTTATTAGCCCCAAATAAACTAGAAAAGAAACCGCCTTTTTTCTGCTGTTGTGACCAATTTAGATTGATTGTGATCTGTTCATCCGTAGATTTAGATAAATCAATTTTATGGCTATCGCCTCGTTTTTCTAAAGTAATTTTACTCAATGAAACTGCCATTTCTGCTTTCCTTATCCTACATTTACGCCATATTGTTGACACAGCGCATACAATCCACCTGAATAACCTTGACCAATAGCACGAAATTTCCATTCTCCGTTATGGCGATAGATTTCACCAAAAATCATCGCTGTTTCTGTACTGTAATCTTCTGATAAATCAAAACGAACGATTTCTTCATCTGTATCGTGATTAACCAAGCGAACAAACGCATTACTTACTTGTCCAAAATTTTGTCGGCGAGCTTCTGCTTCGTGAATAGTCACAGCGATAAAAAGAGATTTAATATCATTTTGAATTTGATCTAATTTCACAATGATACTTTCATCATCTCCATCACCATCTCCCGTTAGATTATCCCCCGTGTGTTCGACTCCACCGCAAGGCGAATGAACTTGGTTGTAAAAAATAAAATAACTATCTGAAGGGACTTTACCATTCTCTTTAGTCATAAAAATGCTTGCATCTAAATCGAAATTCTGACCATCAGTAGAACGAGCATCCCAGCCTAAACCAACCAACACATTTTTTAAACTTGGATCTGTTTTGCTTAATGAAACGTTTTGTCCTTTTGTTAAAGAAATTGCCATTGTTTACTCCTATTTTGTTTATTAAAATAACCGCTCTTTACGCTCCAGCTATTTGGACGACAAGTAAACGCCCACCTTCACCTTGCTGCAATAAAATTTGTCCACCTTCTTCCAATTTTACTTTTTCGCCTATTGCAATAAGTTGCTTAGTTTTAATATTAATCATTTGTGGAAAATGTTCATTTACCAACCACCAATCGCCCTGATAAAAACGAAAATAAGCCATTCTTTGAGCATCTGATGTTTTGAGTTTCTCATTTGGAAAAACTCGCGTATCCGCATGCCATTTGTAAAGTCCTTGCCCGTCATACACCATAATACGATGATTATCAGGACGGTAACTGCCATTTGGTGCTACTGAATAGAGATTTAATACAGGTAATACGCCCTGATGTGATGTGCCACAAAATGGGCATTTCGGCTTAGTCGAATTATCAAAGGCATACCATTTCTGCTCGCATTTCGGATTGCTACATGGCTGCAATAAATCAACAGTCTTGACCAAAGCTTGTTCCCATTCATCAGCCGTTGGTCTTCCCGCTGGATTATGCAAATCAGAAATAAAGGCTCGCTCAAATAATGCACTCAGATATGGTCCAGTAATTTTATAAGGAACCTTATCCGTATCTTTCCAAGGCAATTCTGTAGGCCGAAGGTTTTTCACCTTAATGCGGTTACTTTTATCTGTTGGATGTTCAATAAAAAGCGCTTTTTCCCCCATTGCTAGCTCTTCATCTCGTTGGCTATCATTCATATCAAATACCTTATCACCACGAAGAGGGTGACGATAAAGCAAATACATATAAATCAATACGGCTAATGCATGGAGATCTGTTGTTCGACTCGGCAATTTACGTTTAGGATCTGTCTTATCTAAATGTTGAGTTGCAACAACCTCTGGCGCAATAAAATCTGGCGTTCCCACTACTGTTGGAGGATGTTTACCTGGTACAACCAAACCATCAATATCAATTAAACAAGCTTGTCCCGTTGTCGGATCGATCAAACAGTTTTTATAACCCAAATCACTATGACTTAATCCAGCCATATGCATTCTTCGTACTGCTCTAGCTAGCATCAAACAGACTTTCAGATGCAACATCCAATCACCCAGCTCTTTGGGATCAAGAAATTTGTTACGATTAGAAGCTGAAGCAAACCATTTACCATCTTTATCTTTGCCTTTAATTTGCAACATATCGTTATTACGACTACCATATTGAAAGAAGAAACAATCTCGATAAAAAGGGCTCACTACCCCTAATCGACCTTGATATTCCACTACCGCAGTAGGCCAACAAAATAATTTCTTCAAATATTCGCCGCCCTCTTGTTCAAAAATACGTTTGCGGTATGTTTCCGTGATCATTTCTAAGCGTTCTTTGGTTTCCTGATCCGCTTTTTCACGAAAAAATGCCACTACATAATCTCGATTAGGTGAAAACATTACATCTTTCATTCCACCTTGTGCTTTTACTTCATCTATAAACTCTATCGTTTGACCATTAGTCGCAGTTAAACGGATAATTTGACTCATTGATTTGCTCCTTGAGTATCCATTTTTTGATCGCTAGCTTTAGTGAGTGTAATGGTTGTTGTTACGCCACTTGAGGTGATATTTATAGTACGTTCTGCTTCATCTTCAATGTCACTTTCTCCACTTTTTTGTGCTACTTCTTCAGTACTTATTTGTGCTTGCTTATTTGGTAATAATGCAACCTGATGAGCTTCACTAGAGATATCATTTTGACATTGATTTACCACCCCATTCCACTCATCTTGTGAAATAAACATTGCTAGCGTTCGATCATCATGTTCACCTTTTGACCAAAAATCTAACCATTGTTCTAAAGCTTTAGCAGGATTTTCAGCTTGTAATGGTATTTTTAATTCCTCCCATAAGGCTTGCCATGCCTCAATAGTTTGTAATTTCGCATCTGTTTTAAATTTTGGATCAGAAACACCATCAGTCATCAACATCAAGAGCGGTGGATAATACTGCAAATCGGTGTGAATTCGAGAAACCAATTTTTCTGCCTCAATCTCGGAATGCGTTAAAAAGACTGTTTCCCCAGAATAGTTACCTGAATCAACTTCCCCCAATAATTTCACTTTTGGCGTCCCTAAATCAACAATAGCGGCAGCACCATCACCAACCCAATAACAAGCTGTAAACCATTGACCATTTTTAAGACGTAAAGTTAATGCTAGCAACAAAGTGCAAGAAAGCGACTTTAATGGAATTTGTTCTTTTTCCGCTTCAGTTTGTTGCGCTTGAAAAGCTGATTGCACCGCTTGGAACAATAGTCCATTTGCTATTCCTTTTAGCTTATCCATTTCAAAAGAATAGGATATTGCCTGATATTTATCATTGTTCGTCAGCTGCTCTAGCACCTTTTCTTTTGCAGCTTCTACCGCCAATTTTGAACCTAACCTAGAAAATTCTGCGCTGCCAGCTCCATCTGCAACAGCAATAAAATGCACACCACTTTTATCGTGAAAAGCAATCGTAAAATCATCATCGCAACATATACCTTTATGTGCATGAGAACGTCCACGCATTCTTGCTGCTAATAATTTGCCAAAATTTGTTGAGATCTCATCACTTGCACTATCCGCTTTCCAAAAACGTTCATTTTTGTTACTAGGAATGTTATCCCAAAGTTTTCTAGGGTCTGGGTTGATCCAAAGTGCACCCAACGAGGTAGAGCCATCTTCCAATAAGAAAGAAACTTGAATTTCTCCACTTAGTATCGGTATCCCCTCAATCACTTTTTGTTCAGCATTCCAGCGCAAACCACATTCTTGTGAAAAATGAGCATCTTTAATTAAAAGATCTGTATTTGGCTTGCAAAGATAGGCTTCATCTTGTTTGGCGTTCACAAGTTGAATAACTGGCATTATTTTTTGTATGACTGTAGATTCTGTTGGCATTATAACTTTCACGTTTTCTATTCCTTGATGAAAATTGGTAAAGGCTTCGGCAACAAGCTGAATTAAGGTGGAATTCTGGGTAGCAAAAGCATCTATGCTCTTTTCATCCATCTTCTCTAGCCAAAATTTAATTTTCTGAATTTGCTCCAATGCATTCATCATTATCCCCTTGCTCGATTAATTTCAAAATCATCGCCTTCAGAATCAAAACCAAAAAAGCATTCTTGCCCACATTTAGGACAAACTACCTCACCTAATCCATCAATACAAAAAACTTGTCCGCAATCACACATTGCAAATGCAAATGGCGAGCCACAATGAGGACAACCACCTCCACCAATCAGTTGCGAAGATTTTACTGTTTGATTATTAGGACGAGGATCTGACCAATCTTCATAATCTTTCTCAAGAGGATAAGCACCAATATAATGATATTCAGCATCACCAAATACCACTTCACCAAAACGCTCCCATTTCATTAAATAAGGCAACTTTACTTTACGGCAAAGACCAGCAATAATGGCATAATTCTCATCAAGAGCGGTTAATTCTTCAGTCTTTTTAGCTAATGAAATGGCACTGTTTTCCAAAAGTTCTTTACTAAGCGATACTGGGATTTCAATACCAAGTGAACGGCTTTGACTACTAATTGAAGTAGCAATAGTTTCGCATAATGCTTGATAGACACGCTCAATATCTGCATCATCTAAACGATACGTAAGATCGGCCACTTCATCAAGCGTAGATAAATCCGAAAATTTACCAATTCCTATATTGATTAATTTTGCACGATGTTTAAATAATGATTTCCAGCGCTGAATAGCTTTGCTTGTGTCATCTGTGCTAGAGCCATCAGACATAAAATAAACCAAAGGTTTCCAATCGCCTTTTTGTTCAGTTGTACTAGGAATAACCTCTTTATCAATGCGATCCATTACATGATTTAATGCTGTACCAATAGATGTACCTGAACCAATAGGTAGACGTGGCAAATAGAAATTTATCAACTCCGTGAGTGGTGCAAGCGTACCTGCTGCACCAGCAAAACCGATAACAGAAATATAAACAGACTCTAACGCATAAGGATCTCGTCTTAATTGGCTAACCAATCGACTCATTCCCTCTTGCATTTGACGAATATTTTCACCCGCCATACTTTCAGAAATATCAATCACAAGATAAACAGGTAAACGGCGCATAACTATTCCTTAAAAAACAATATTGATTTCATTTGGGGGAGGTGGCAATGTATTGCTTATTGATGCACCAACACTCACGCTTGTTTGAGCAACCGAAGCAGAAACCCATTGGAAAAATTGAGCAAAGCTATTTGAATCCATCGTATCTAGCGAAACAACTGTATCAGTGAGTTTCTTAAGCACATCAGGATCAGCTTTTGGCCCTGCTGCACAAGCAACAACATTGCCGAAATTCAAGGATTTGATCTGTGGTATAGCATTATTGTATGCCATCACATCTGAAGGCTTACCATCGGTAAGTAAAATTAAAATAGGTCGCCAATCTCCTTTTTGATCGGTTGATCCTAAAATTTGTTCTTTTTGCACCGCACTTACAAGTTCTTCTAACATCCTCCCCAAGAAAGTTGGGCCACTGTCTGGAGTACTTATAGTTGGAAGTGTTACATCTTCAAGCGCGGTTAAAGGAAGCACGTTTTTGATTTCACTATCAAAGGTGAAAATCGAGAGATAAACACTATCTAGTGCATAAGGGTTTTGACGTAATGCCGATAACAGTGATTGTAAACCAACATTTACCGCTTCAATCGGCTCCCCTTTCATTGAACCTGACGTGTCAATACAAATATAAGTGAGAAGTCGTCTAGACATAATTTAACGTTTATAAGCTAGAGTAATAGATAATAGACGGAGAAATTCCGTCTACTCAATTTATAGTACAATATTTAATTCTGCTGGCGGTGGAGGCAATTCATTTAAGCCATTAACCTCTTTCTTATTCAAATCCACTTTTTGGCTTGAAACAGAAATAGAGGCTGATACCCATTTAAAGAAAGCTTTGATAGAATTTGCATCTGCGGTATCGAGAGAAACTACCGTTTCTGTGATTTGTTTTAACACATTAGTATCAGCCCCTGCGCCAGCAGCACAAGCCACAAACGTTCCTGTTTTAACTTGGCGAATAGCATTGATCCCTTTTTGTAAATCATCTGTCGGCAAACCATCTGAAAGTAAGAATACAACTGGCTTCCAATCGCCCTTCACTTCCGCTGAACCTTTCTGAACTTCTCTATTAATACAATCCGCCAATAAACTCAACGCTTCCCCCATTGCAGTAACCCCTGAAGCCTGAATATCAGGCATTTGAAAACTCATTAATTCCGTTAATGGTGTAACTTGTTTCGCATTCGTATCAAAAGTAATTACTGATAAATAAGCGGTTTCCAATGCATAAGGATCTTGGCGCAACGCGGAAACCAACATTTGCAAACCATTGCGCACCGCTTCAATTGCTTCTCCCATCATTGAGCCTGAGGTATCTACTAATAAATAAACAGGTAAACGACGCATAATTCTCTCCTAGTTAAGATTTTTGTAATGAAATAGGCTTAGACTGATTGGCTTTTCGTTGCCATTTATCTACGTTATAAATGAGATAAAAAAGAAATATACTTTTTAAGATTTCAAATATATATAGAAACAATATTAGATTTAATAATTCCCTGGATTGTAAATTTTTTGCTAGAGAAATCCATAACAACAGAGATATTAGAAATAAAATCCACCACATAAAAAGTATCATCTCAGTTTTTTTATTATGTACAGAACCAAATGCCAATTGATGGCTTTTTGCTATTATTTCTTTGAATGCCGAATAAGGCTTCCAAGGCTTCCATAAATTGTCGATAGGAATAGGAATACGAATAGGAATAGGAATAATAACAAACCGCCAACCCACAATTAGAGTATTATATGTTAATTCTTTATCGCCAAGTAGGAAAAAGTTAAAGTTAGCTCTAGAGAGCCATATAAAATAAAAAATCCCAAAATAAAAAGCCACAAGAAAATGACAACCAATAAAGAGGATACTATATTCATCAAACCACTCTAAGAAATTAGTTTCTGCCTCAGTAACTGTATAGTTCTCAACTCTAAAAATAACTATTTTAGCATAAACGGTAATTAAAAACTGGAAAACTTCCATACTAAATAAAATTAGTAATAATGCTAAGCAAACTTTAGTTAAATATTTATTCTTTAACATATTTTCTCTAATAACAACTTTGTGTTTCAATACCATTTTTGCGATTTAATTCTCGTGCAGCTTCACAAGCTGAACGAGATTGTTTACCAGCGCAATTTTGATTAAACCACGTAATCATATTTTGATGCTGGTTCACTTTGTTGTTATAACTATCAACAGAAGTCTGAGAATACTGATTCACATACGTCTTTTGTAATTCTTCACCTAACCATTTAGCTTGATTATAAATTTCCACGCATTTTTCCATTTGTTCATCACTAATAACAGGTACATGTCCATAAGTTGAACTTGTTGGTGGCGCAGTATAATGCTGATTTGCTATTGCAAAACTACCTAATAAACCGCATACGGTTAAAACGAGTTTTTTTACTAACATTTTTTACTCCTGTTCTTCTTTCTCCGGGAAGATAAATGAGGCAATTACACCGATTGCTAAAGTACCTAGAACGATAAATAAACTAGCATTTGGTGAAATATGAATACCCGTATCACTCACAGCATGATTCCAAGATTGAATCGCCATTTTGATACCGATAAAGAACAATAGCGCAATGATCGATTTTTCAAGATGGACAAGATATTTAGTTAACGTTGCCAAAATAAAATAAAGGCTACGCAAGCCAAGAATAGCAAAAATCATTGCTGCATAAACCAATAAAGGCTCTTGCGTTACAGCAATTACTGCTGGTACAGAGTCAAAAGCAAAAGCCACATCAGAAGTTTCAATGGCAATCAAACAGAGAAAAGCAGGAGTTAAATATTTAGCCCCCTTACGGGTTGTTGAGGCAATTTGTTCCACACTCATTTCAGAATGATTAAGCAAAAAGCGATCACTAAAAAGCTTGGTATAAATTGGCATAAGCTTCCCTGTCCAACGTACACTCCAGTGATTTGAATAATCTTCAATTTCTTCCTCATCATCACCGCCACTTTTAAGCATCTTCCACCCACTCCAAATCACAAAAGCAGCAAAACCAAATCCTACCCAAGGACTAGCGGCAAACAACCCTGTTCCGATTACAACAAAAATAGCACGGAAAATTAACGCGCCGATAATGCCCCAATAAAGAATACGATGTTGAAGTCTTCCTGTAATACCAAAAGAAGCAAAAATGGCGACAAAGACCATTAAATTATCAACCGATAAACTCTTTTCTAATACATAACCTGCAAGATATAAATCTGCCCACTCTGCATCAAAGCGTAACCATAGATAAACATAAAAGCAAAGTGCTAATCCTATCCAAAAGACGGACCAAAGTGCGGCGTCTTTTACGCTAATTTCCTTGCTATGACGATGAGCAAATAAATCTAAATAAACAGACAGTGCAATTACACCAAAAAAGACAAGAATTGTTTCGAGAGGAAAACCGAAATGAGTCATAAAATCCCTATCAGATGAAAATAAACTAAAATCTTCCCTATTCTAAAAAAAAAAAACGGTTGTCAACAAAAATAAATAAAATATGTTAAATCAAACTATTACACTCATTTCAACATACTATAAATAGATAACGTCTCAGTTTATTCATATACATTTCACCAATGTCCAATAAAACTACATGATGCAGTTCTATAACAAACTTAACGATTATTTTAAATTTAATGGTATAAAAAAGGGGCAACACAGCCCTTATTTTTTACTTCATATTTAGCCTATTTATTTTATGCCTAAACAAAGATATTTTAGCTCTAAAAATTCATCAATGCCGTAATGTGATCCTTCTCGCCCAATGCCAGATTCTTTCACGCCGCCAAATGGGGCAAATTCGTTGGTCACCAAGCCTTCGTTAATGCCTACAATGCCATATTCTAAGGCTTCTGACACGCGCCAAATACGGTTGATATTTTGCGTGAAGAAATAAGCCGCCAAGCCAAATTCCGTTTCATTTGCCATTGCAATGGCTTGTTCTTCCGTTTCAAATTTGAAAATCGGTGCTAAAGGCGCAAAGGTTTCTTCTTTGGCGACTAACATTGTTTGATTAACATCTGCTAAAACGGTAGGTTGGAAAAATGTTCCACCAAGATCAGCTGGCTTACCACCAAGCACCAGTTTAGCACCTTTTTGCAATGCATCATCAATGTGACGTTGTACTTTCTCCACAGCACTTTGGCGGATTAAAGGCCCCATTGTGACACCTGGCTGATTGGCTTCGCCCAGTTTAATTTGTTGTACTTTTTCACAGAATTTTTGCACAAAGGCTTCATAAATTCCTGCTTGTACATAAATACGATTGGTGCAAATGCAAGTCTGCCCTGCGTTACGGAATTTAGAGGCAAATACCCCTTCCACGGCACTGTCTAAATCTGCATCATCAAACACCAAAGCTGGCGCATTGCCCCCTAGTTCTAAGGATAATTTTTTCACCGTACTTGCCGATTGTGCCATTAATAATTTGCCCACTTTGGTTGAGCCAGTAAAGGTCAATTTGCGAATAATTGGACTTTCTGTCAGCACTTTGCCCACGTCCACCACTTGTGTGGTAGGAATCACATTCAACAAGCCTTTTGGTAATCCTGCTTGACTTGCCAATTCTGCCAAGGCTAAGGCGGATAATGGCGTTTCTGGCGCAGGTTTTAACACCACCGCACAGCCTGCTGCTAAGGCTGGTGCAGATTTTCGCGTAATCATCGCATTCGGGAAATTCCAAGGCGTAATGGCGGCCACCACACCAACAGGCTGTTTCATTGCCATTAAGCGATGATTGCTTTTATCTGAAGGCAGCATATCCCCTTGAATTCGCTTCGCTTCTTCTGCAAACCATTGAATAAAACTTGCCCCATAAAGCACTTCGCCACGGCTTTCAGCAATGGGCTTGCCTTGTTCTAAGCTAATAATTTGCGCAAGCTCTTCTTGATGTTGTAACACCAGTTCATACCAACGGGTTAAAATATTGGCTCGCTCTTTCGGTAACACCTGTTTCCATTTTTTCTGCGCTTGTTCCGCCGCTAAAATGGCTTGTTCCGTTTCTGCCACGCCTAAATCTGCCACTTGGCAAATTTCTTGTTGCGTTGCCGGATTCAACACCGCAAAAGTTTTCCCCTCTGCATTTTCTACATATTCACCATTAATATAACCTTTTGTTTTTATTAATGAAAAATTTTGCATTTTTGCCCCCTCTTTTTATTTAAAAAATGATTCTTAAAAGATACTCGCCTAACTCAAAGGTTGTCTAGTCTTTTTTATATTTTTGCTCATAATACGCCAGTTTACAGAGGCAGATTTTGTTAGCTGGATCGCAAAATTGAAATTTATTGTGTAAAAATTTTTTATCTTGCGTAAATTTATTTGCTAATTTCTCAAACTTCTGATATTTATACCGCTCTTTAAAAAGAGCCTAATTTTGAAATGGAATTAGGCTTGCCTCGAAAAGTCTTAACTTAACGCAAAAGTGCGGTCAAAAATATAGCTGAATTTTGCTATTCCTATGGTGATAATAAGGTCAGTTATACTAAGTTAAAATGGATGAATTACTATTAGGAGATACCAATGACTCAATCCTCTTTAAGTTTATTAGCTTTAGCGGGAGTGGAACCTTATCAACCAAAAGAAGGTGAAGAATATATGAATGATGAGCAAATTCTTCACTTTAGAAAAATTCTTGAAGCGTGGCGTGCGCAAATTCAAGAAGAAACCTCTCGCACCGTGGCGTATATGCAAGATGAAGCGTCAAACTTCCCTGACCCTGCCGATCGTGCGACACAGGAAGAAGAATTTAGCTTAGAGTTACGCAACCGTGATCGTGAACGTAAGTTAATGAAAAAAATCGAGCATACACTGAAAAAAATCGATACAGGTGATTTCGGCTATTGCGATTCTTGCGGTATTGAAATTGGTATTCGCCGCTTAGAAGCACGTCCAACAGCTGATCTTTGCATTGATTGCAAAACCTTATCTGAAATTCGTGAAAAACAAATGGTAGGCTAATTAGCTTGCTGTTAAAATACAGGCTTAAATTAAAAAGTGCGGTGATTTTTGACCGCACTTTTCATTAATTTTATTTACGCTTTTCAAGCAAGGGGTTCGCTATTTTAACCTTAATTAAAAATCTGTTTAAGAAAAAAGCAGACAATGCAACACAAGAAACCAACACCAAAAAGGTTTCGCCTAAACGAGCAAATAAAAAAAATACCAAATCCAGCCGTAGCAAGGCTAGACCCGCTGCGCCTTTCGTAGAATATGTCGAGCCGAAAGAAAATAAAGCGCAAGGCAAATCTTCTCATCGCTATCAAAAACACCTTATTCAAGCTTCACAATATGGCATTCAACCAAGAATGATCAGCAAAAATGCCTTAACTGTGGTGCAAAAATTACAACGTAACGGTTACGAAGCCTATGTGGTGGGCGGCTGTTTGCGTGATTTGTTACTCGATAAAAAACCGAAAGATTTTGATGTTGCCACCAATGCGCGTCCTGAACAAATTCAAGCTATTTTTCAACGTCAGTGCCGTTTGATCGGCCGCCGTTTCCGCTTGGCTCACGTGATGTTTGGACGTGATATTATTGAAGTGGCCACGTTTCGTGCCAACCATTCTGAACACAATAACGAACGTCAATCGAAACAAAGCGATGAAGGAATGTTGTTGCGTGATAATGTGTACGGCACGCTAGAACAAGATGCCGAACGCCGTGATTTCAGCGTTAATGCCCTTTATTACAATCCACAAGATAATACTTTGCGTGATTTTTACCACGGTATTGAAGACATCAAAGCAGGTAAATTGCGTTTAATTGGCGATCCTGTTATTCGCTATCAAGAAGATCCCGTGCGTATGCTGCGCGCCATTCGCTTTATGGCAAAATTGGATATGTTTTTGGAAAAGCCAACGGAAGCGCCAATCAAGCAAATGGCGCATCTATTACGCCATATTCCGCCTGCTCGCTTATATGATGAAGCACAAAAATTATTGCAAACGGGCAATGGTGTGAAAACCTATCATTTGTTGCGTCAATATGGCTTGTTTGATCAGCTTTTCCCAACGCTAATGCCTTATTTCACGGAAAAACAAGATAGCTTTGCCGAGCGAATGATTTTAACTGCGCTCACTTCAACAGATGAACGTATCGCGGACAAACTGCGCATTAATCCTGCCTTTTTGTTTGCCTGTTTCTTCTGGTATCCATTAAGAGAAAAAGTGGAAGTGCTGAAAAATGAAGGTGGCTTAAATAATCACGATGCTTACGCCTTAGCCAGCAATGAAATTCTCGATCAGCTTGCTACAAGCCTTGCTGCACCACGCCGCCATACGGGGGTAATTCGTGATATTTGGTTCTTGCAATTACAGCTGCTAAAACGCAATGGTAACGCACCAATGCGTGTAATGGCACACCCGAAATTCCGCGCGGCCTTTGATTTGCTTGCAATGCGCGCACAAGTGGAAGGCGGTGAATCCATTGAGTTAGCTACTTGGTGGCACGAATACCAATTTAGTAATGAAGAACAGCGTAACGCCTTGGTGAAAGCTCATCAAAAACTGCACCCAACGCCAAAGAAAAAACGTTATCGTCCAAGAAAACGTAAAACGCAGAAAGAGCCAACCGCATAATGAAACAGGTTTATATCGCTTTAGGCAGCAATTTGGCCACCCCAGTGCAACAGCTAGAAAACGCGCTGCAAGCGTTACAACAACTGCCCCATTCGCAACTGGCGGCAGTTAGCCATTTTTATCAAAGCAAACCACTCGGGCCGCAGGATCAACCGGATTATGTTAATGCGGTCGCTTGCTTAGCTACGGTATTAGCGCCATTGGATTTGCTCGATCAATTACAACGCATTGAGCAAGAACAAGGACGTGTTCGGCTGCGCCGTTGGGGCGAACGCACGTTGGATTTGGATATTCTGCTTTACGGCGATGAAATTATTGAATCTGAACGCTTAACCGTTCCCCATTATGATATGCAACATCGCGAATTTGTTATCGTGCCGTTGTATGATATTGCGCCTAACTTAACCTTGCCAGATGGCAAAAACATGGCCGATTTAGTGCAACAGTTTCATCATCACGAAATGAAAATTTTGCAAAAAAGCACCGCACTTGAATAGTTAGGATATTACCCCATTCACAGGATTGAATAATGGCAAAAAAACTCACGATTAAAGATATTGCTGCCTTGGCTGGCGTGGGGAAATCCACGGTTTCCCGCGTGTTAAATCAAGATAGCAAGGTGAGTGCCGAAACGCGCGAGAAAATTCAAGCCATTATTCAAGCCCATAACTTTACCCCCTCTCAATCTGCACGGGCAATGCGTGGACAAGGTAACCCAATGATTGGCATTATCGTTACGCGCTTAAGTTCCAATGCGGAAAACCAAGCCCTTTCTGCAATGTTACCTCTACTCTACGCAGCAAATTGCGAGCCCATTATTGTGGAAAGCCAAATGGAAATGCACCGCTTGCAGGAACATCTCAAGTTCTTCCAACAGCGCCGTGTTAATGGTGTGATTTTATTTGCCTTTTCAGGCTTAGAAGAACAAGATTTGCAAGGTTGGGAAAAAAAATTAGTGGTCATTGCACGCCATTATCCACAATTTTCTTGTGTATATTATGATGAACAACGTGCCGTAACCCTGCTGCTAGAAAAACTGCTGCAACAAGGTCATCAAAAAATTGCTTATCTGGGGGTGCAAGAAAGCGATATGACAACAGGTTACTTGCGTCATCAAGCCTATGTTCGCTTTTGTCAAGATCATCAGCTTACCCCAAATGCTGTGCTGGGTGAGCTGAGCTACGACAGCGCTTATCAATTAGCAAGTGTGGTGGATTTTTCGCGAATTTCCGCCATTGTCTGTGCCACCGACACCTTGGCAATCGGCGTGGTAAAATGGCTGCAAGAACATCACATCACCCATATCAGCGTTGCCGGCATCGGCAACAACCCACTATTGCGATTCCTCTTCCCACAAACCCTAAGCGTGGATCTCGGCTTCACCACCGCTGGCAAACAAGCCGTCAAACAATTATTTGATTTATTAGAAAACAGCGAAATTAAGGCGAGTTGTATTGATTGTGGGTTGGTTTAGTGTTTTTTAGGGGCATTAAACATTTCCTTTCCACTCGCTTTTTATTGCAACCGTGCAAAAAGACGATTAAGATTGACTAAAGAAAAATTTATTCAAAAGGAAACATTATGCAAAAAGTTGAAAAACAATCGCAAACTGCTTTCCAAAAGCAAATACTATCTACATTTGAACATTCTCTAACTGAAGAACAGCGTTTTTTACAAGATGTGCTAACAGGAAAAATCAAACTTATTCCCCACGATGAAGTGATGGGAAAATTAGAATATGTGTTAGAAAATGGACTTACTCGTTGATGAAACAAGATTACCTTATATTTTGGTCTGATCGTGCAGAGGCGAAATTATTAGATAAGGCAGACTATATTTATAATGACAGTCTGAATAAAAACATTGCTGAAACTTTTTTAGAAACAATGCGTTCAACCGCTGAAAAACTCAGCTTTGTCGCTGCAGCTTATGATGATGGAAATTTCCATATTTACCCATTGAAATATGGACATTCTGTAAAATTCATTGTCGTCAATGAGATTGTTATCATTGCAGATTTTTATCCCAAGGGTTCAAATTTGCGTTAATCAATCTTCTTCGTAGAAAATCCCCAAATTTCTCACCGCACTTTTGCTTGATTTTCCTTTTATCTTATCACTGCCCTATTTTTCATCTAAATATGTGATTTAGATCACAGATTGGGAACGTTCCCATTGAGAGAAAAATAAAAAGGCGTAAGATACGCACGAACATTTTTTAGACGAAAGGAAAAATTATGGCAAAGAAAATTAATCCTCAATATATCACGCAATTAATCCAGCTAATTGGTGGGAAAGAGAATATTGCGACAGCAACACATTGTATTACGCGTTTGCGTTTTGTGTTAAATCAACCTGAAATTGCCGATGTGAAAGGCATTGAAGCCTTGCCAATGGTGAAAGGTTGCTTTACTAATGCGGGGCAATTTCAGGTGGTGATCGGGCCTGAAGTGGATCTTTATTACCAAGAATTAGTGAAACAAACGCAAATTTCTGAAGCGAATAAAGAACAAGCGAAAGTGGCTGCACGCCAAAATATGAAATGGTATGAACAACTTATCTCGCATTTTGCCGAGATTTTCATTCCGCTTCTCCCTGCCTTAATTAGTGGTGGTTTGATTTTAGGTTTCCGCAATGTGATTGGTGATATTCCAATGTTTGACGGCAAAACCTTGGTGCAAACCCACCCGATGTGGGCGACAATCCATTCTTTCCTATGGTTAATTGGTGAGGCGATTTTCTTCTATTTGCCAGTGGGAATTTGTTGGTCCACCGTGAAAAAAATGGGCGGTTCGCCAATTTTGGGGATCGTCCTTGGGGTTACGCTTGTTTCACCACAATTAATGAATTCTTATGATCTCGGCTCTAAGATTCCTGAAATGTGGGATTTCGGCTGGTTCAGCATTGATAAAGTGGGCTATCAAGCACAGGTGATTCCATCTATTTTGGCCGGTCTTGCCTTAGGTTGGATCGAAACCCGTTTACGCCGCATTGTGCCTGCTTCATTAAATTTAGTGATCGTGCCAGTCACTTCATTAATCATCGCTGTGTTCCTTGCTCATTCTATTATCGGGCCGATTGGTCGTGAAATTGGTAATGGTGTGGCTTATGTGGTGCGTGCAGGATTAACCGGCAGCTTCGCCCCGATTGGTGCGACATTATTTGGCTTCCTTTATGCGCCATTGGTGATCACCGGTGTGCATCAAACCACTCTTGCGATTGATATGCAAATGATCCAAAACATCGGCGGTACACCTGTTTGGCCGATGATCGCACTTTCTAACATCGCGCAAGCTTCTGCTGTGTTAGCCATTGTGATTGTGAGCAAAAAAGCCAATGAGCGTGAAATTTCCGTGCCTGCAACCATTTCCGCTTATCTTGGTGTAACCGAGCCGGCAATGTATGGGATCAACTTGAAATACCGCTTCCCGATGCTTTGTGCAATGATTGGTTCTGCCTTTGCTGGCTTAATCTGCGGCTTAAATGGCGTGTTGGCAAACAGTATCGGCGTGGGTGGTTTACCAGGTATTCTTTCCATTCAATTACCATTCTGGGGCGTATTTGCTTTAGCGATGGTGGTGGCCGTGGTTGTGCCATTAATTTTAACAATGATCGTGTATAAACGCCGCGCGGCAAATGGCACACTTCCAGAATAAGGGTGAAAAAATGACAGAAAAAAACACCGCACTTTGGCCTGCGCAATCTCGTCCGCAATGGTGGAAAAATGGGGTAATTTATCAGATTTATCCGAAAAGTTTCCAAGATACCACAGGCAACGGCATTGGCGATTTGCAAGGCATAATTCAGCGTTTAGATTATCTGCAAAAACTGGGCGTAGATGCTATTTGGATCACACCAATTTATGTATCGCCACAGGTGGATAATGGCTATGATGTAGCCGATTATTGCGCTATTGATCCTACTTGCGGCACAATGCAAGATTTTGAACAGCTGGTTGAGCAAGCGCATCAACGCAATATCCGTATTATTATGGATATGGTGTTTAACCACACCTCAACGGAGCATCAATGGTTCAAAGCGGCGCAAGATCCGCAAAGCCCTTATCATCAATTTTATATTTGGCGTGGTGATGATGCCAAGACGCCACCGAATAATTGGCGTTCTAAATTTGGCGGCAATGCGTGGAAATGGAATGAGCGCGTTGGCAAACATTATTTGCACCTTTTCGCCACGGAACAGGCGGATCTGAATTGGGAAAATCCACAAGTGCGGTCAGAATTACAAAAGATTTGTCATTTCTGGGCAGACAAAGGCGTGGACGGCTTGCGTTTAGACGTGATCAATCTGGTTTCCAAAAACCAAGATTTTCCTAATGATAATCAAGGTGATGGCCGCCGTTTCTATACTGATGGCCCGCGCATTCACGAATTTATGCAAGAATTAAGCCGTGAAGTATTCCAACCGCGCAACCTGATGACGGTGGGCGAAATGTCCTCCACAAGCCTTGAACATTGTCAGCAATATGCTAACAATCAAGGTTCGGAATTATCAATGACCTTTAATTTCCATCATCTAAAAGTGGATTATCCAAATGGCGAAAAATGGACGCACGCCAAGCCAGATTTTGTGGAGTTAAAGCAAATTTTTAATTATTGGCAACAAGGAATGCATGGCAAAGCGTGGAATGCGCTCTTTTGGTGCAACCACGATCAGCCACGCATTGTTTCTCGTTTTGGTGATGAAGGCAAATGGCATCAGCAGTCTGCCAAAATGCTCGCAATGGTGCTGCACGGAATGGAAGGCACGCCTTATATTTATCAAGGCGAAGAAATCGGAATGACCAATCCAAATTTCACCGAAATCAGCCAATATCGTGATGTAGAAAGCCTAAATATGTTCGCCGAACTGCGTGAACAGGGAATGGACGAAGATCTATTAATGAAAATTTTGGCACAAAAATCGCGCGATAACAGCCGCACGCCAATGCAATGGAACAATGGCAGCTATTGCGGTTTTAGCCACGTTGAGCCTTGGATTGGCGTTGGACGTGCAGAGATTAACGTGGAACACGCGCTGGCAGATGAACAATCGGTATTTTATACTTATCAACGCCTCATCGCCTTACGTAAGCAATATCCGATTTTCATTGAGGGAAACTATCAAGATCTCAACCCAACTTCACCTGATGTATGGACTTATCTGCGTGAAAGTGCGGAGGAAAAATTGTTAGTTTTAGCCAATTTAACGGGTAAACCACAACAAATTGAACTGCCTGCGGATTTGGCAAATCAGCAATGGACATTGCTCGAAAACAGCCATATTCAAACCAGCCAGCCACAAGTGGCAAACCAGCTTACCCTTGAGCCATTCCAAGGGCTGTATTTCTATCAAAAATAAACCGTTGTAGAAAAATTTATTGAGAAAACACCGCACTTTTTTGCATAAAGTGCGGTGTTTTTTTCTCAATTTTTCTAAAGATTTTCTAAACCAGCCCTAATCGGATTTTCAAAGGCATCATAAGCCACCAAAAAGGCATCGTGGCCGTAATCGGAAGGGAATTCGTGATAGCTCAAATCAACGCCAGCTTGTTCAAGCATAGTTTTACTTTTTCTCACGTCCACGGCTTTGAAAAGCTGATCATTAGTCACGCCAATCAAGGTGTAACGCGCTTTAATACGCGACAATGCCTGCTCTGTACTTTCATAACCTAACGCAGGATCGTACAAATCCAATGCACGCAACAAATGCAAATAACTATTGGCATCAAAACGATCGAGAAATTTTTGACCTTGATAACTGAGATAAGATTCCACTTGAAAATAATCGCCCCAATACTGCCCTTCTACTTTCGTGGCACGTCCAAAGGCTTTGGCTAGCTGAATATCCGTGCGATAAGTGAGCATTCCTAACATTCGCGCAATTGCCAGCCCTTGCGAGGGCGGTTCACCGTCATAATAATCGCCATTATTAAAATTAGGATCAGTGATAATGGCTTGGCGCATAACGTGATTAAAACCAATGGCTTCCGCACTAAAATAAAGAGATGAACAAAGATTGACGATATTATCCATAAAATCAGGATAATCAATCGCCCATTGAGTGGCTTGCATTCCGCCGAACGAACCACCAACAATGCCTTTTAAATGGGGGATTTCAAGATAATCGATCAGGGCTTTTTGCACCTTGACGATATCCTGCACAAGGATATGCGGAAACTGGCTGCCATAAGGCTTTTGTGTCTGTGGATTGATTGATGCTGGCCCTGTTGTGCCTTTGCAGCCACCTAGCACGTTAGAGCAAATGAAAAAATATTTTGACGTATCCAACGCCAAGCCCTCTCCCATAAAATTTTGCCACCAACCTGCTTGATTAGGGTCATCATTATAGGGTTCAGCATCGCCAGTTAAGGCGTGGCAAATCAGCACCGCATTGCTTTTATCCGCATTCAACTTGCCATAGGTTTGGTAAGCAACATCAATATGTCCAAGCTCCCCACCTAAGGTGAGGTTGAGCGGTGTTTGTGTAAAGAGTGTTGCTGTTTGTACTGCCATTGCCTATCCATTACTTCATTGATGCGATCTTGCCAAGGTAGGATACATAAACTACCCTTAGCCCTATACCTTGTCAAGAAATTTTAGACGTCTAAACTTCTAGACGTATTTTAGAATAAATTTACTTGAATTTACTAGTGTTTTTTATTATTTTGATGAGTAAGAAATAAAAAAATACGAATTTTATGCTGAAATCCTTTTTCCGTTACCTTTTTTCTTTTCGGTGGCTGAGCTATCTACCACGCAAATTTTTGCAATACAGTCTGTTTTGTCTTTTTTTGTGTGTTTTCGTTTTGGTGCTGATCGATCAGGCAATCGGCTTTTACGTTCGCCAAGGTATTTATACGGACATCAATAAACTACCCTATCGCCCTTATGGGTTGGTGCTAGGCACATCAAAATATTTCGCTAAAAATACGCCAAATCTGTTTTATTCTTACCGTTTGAATGCAGCAAGTGAACTATTTAAAGAACGCAAAGTAGATTATTTACTGCTTAGCGGAGATAACCGCACTGTGGAATATAACGAACCACGCACAATGTTCAAAGATTTGAAAAAAATGGGGGTGCCAGAAGAGTATATGTATCGCGACTATGCAGGATTTCGCACCTTAGATTCTGTGATCCGCGCCGATCAAGTGTTTAAAGCCCATTCCATCACCATTATTACACAGCGTTTTCATTGTGAACGGGCTTTATTCATTGCCAAATATCATAATATTGACGCAATCTGCTTTGCGGCGGAATACCCGAGTGGTTATACCTTTGTACGTTTCCGCGAGTTTTTCGCAAGAGTACAGGCGGTGCTTGATCTTTTAATCGAAAAAGAACCGCACTTTTTAGGCAAACCAGAACCACTGCCGCCACCGCCTTTGGCTGATTAGCAATGATAAACTAAATCGCGCAATACCTTAGTTGGTTCTGGTAAGCTTTCTGATTCAGATTTATGGTTAAGCCGTTCTAACACTAAATTAAGCAATTTATCGGCAATTTTCTTATGATCTTGCACCGCACATAAGGTTTTATTGGCTAATAATTCCAACATTTCGTGATCCCCAAAAGTAGCAATCGCTAATTGTTGCGGAATCCCTTTATTCTGTCTTAGTAGCACTTGGAATATACCCTGTAACAATGTCAAAGACGTAACAAACAACGCATCTGGCAACGAATTTGTTACAAGCCATTGTTCAAAAGTTTGCGCTGCAGAATCACGGTGGAATTGGCCACTATAAAGAAATTCTACCGAATTTTCTGACCGCTCTTTTAATGCCTCACGAAAGCCTAATTCACGCTCTTTACTGGTTGGCAATTCAGGTAACGCGCCCAAAAAGAGTACGTTATTAAAAGATTGCTGTTTAAACAAATCCTGCGCCAAACGATAAGCATCATTTCTATCATCAGATAGCACATTGATCACATTATCCCCGCTGATCTTACGGTCAAAACCAAAAACTGGCACTTCACTTTGCTGATAAAACAAATTATCCGCCGGCAATGAAGTAGAAACAATCAGCGCATCAATTTTGCGTTGGAAAAGATGCTTGGCACAAGCCATCTCATTATTTGGATTATCATTAGAACAGGCAATCAGCAACTGATAACCTTTTTCACGAAACTTTTGTTCAAGCTGATGAGCAATTCTCGCATAGCTCATATTTTCAAAATCAGGAATAATCAACCCAATGGTATTGGTTTTTCCCGCTCTCAACCCAGCCGCCATCGCATTCGGTTTAAAATCGTATTTTTTGATTAGCGACTGCACTTTTTCAATGGTTTTATCACTCACGCGATATTGTTTGGCCTTGCCATTAACAACATAGCTCACCGTTGTGCGAGAAACACCAGCTAATTTAGCTAATTCATCAAGTTTCATATCAACTCCTTTTAATATGTAAATCGCAAAAATTCTATCACTTTTATTCTATTTTGTTATGAAATAAAACTAAAATTTTTGATCAGCTTCACAAAATAAAATAGAAAAGACTAGGTTATGTTGATAAGCCTAGTCTTTCCGATTTTCCTATGCAAAGCGTCACCTAAACTATTAAGGATTATCCTTAGTGGCTCAAAAAGTGCGGTACTATTTTGCCAAATTTTCACCTCATTTGTTTTTCATTTTAACAATGCCCATTTTTTAGTCGGCAGAATTTTAAGTTGTAGAGCGTGGTGTTTTAGCAAGGTAGAACGATGACCCACACTGATAATAGTGGTATTCGGTAATGCGGTTCGGATTAGGCGATACATTGCATCTTCAAGCCCTTCATCCATACTTGCCGTAGCTTCATCAAGAAAAGCGATAAGTGGTTTATGCAATAATAAGCGGGCGAATGCTAGGCGTTGTTGCTCACCAAGGGAAAGCACTCGTGTCCAGTCATTTTCTTGTTCTAGTCTATCACTAAGATGGCCAAGATTTACTTGTTGCATAATCTGTTCGATGCTTGTGAAATCCACATTTTCATCGGCTAATGCGGGATAATAAAGCGCATCGATTAAGCGTCCTTGTGGAAGATAAGGCTTTTGAGATAGAAATAGGGCTTGTTCTGTTGGGTAGCTCACAGTTCCTTCTGCATAAGGCCAAAGTCCTGCTAAGCTGCGTAATAAGGTTGTTTTTCCCACGCCAGAATCACCTTGAATTAGTAAATAATCGCCTTGTTGTAAATTCAGCATGAGATTTTCTAATAAAATTTCGCCATTTGGTGTTTGAATCGTTAAATTTTCAACCTGCAATGGGCCATTGGTTTGGTGTAATTGAATTTTTGTTGGTTGGCTTGCTTGTTCGATTGCTGTTTGAAAACCAGTTAGACGATCCAATACGGCACGGTAAGCGGCAAAATCATCATACGCATTACGATAAAAGGACAAGGCCGATTCCACTTTTCCGAAAGCTTGCGCGGTTTGCATTAAATCGCCTAATTTGATTTGTTGGTTAAAATAACGCACGGCTTGAATAAGCAATGGAAAAATCACGGAAACCTGAGAAACCACCAAATTAAAGCCTGATAACTTTAAAGTGCGGTAAATTAATTGCCAAATATTGCCAATAATGCGGTTGAATTGTTGCACCAGTAGATTCTGTTCCATTTTTTCACCGCGATAAAATGCAATGCTTTCAGCGTATTCTTTCAGGCGGATCAGAGAATAACGATAATTTGCGTTAAGTCTTTCATTGGCAAAATTGAGCTTAATCAATGGTCGTCCAATTCTAAAGGCAATCAAACTTGTGATCAGCACATAAGTAAACACTAGAAATACCATCATATGGGGAATTTCAATGCCTAAAATTGCCATTGGGCCAGAAAGATTCCATAAAATCAGGGTAAATGCTACTAAAGAAACGCTGGAAGAGATCACGCCTGTTGCAAAGCTCAGTGAGCGGCTGATATAGGATTCAATATCTTGTTGAATACGCTGATCGGGGTTATCTAACTGCGTTATGCCATATTGAGTTTTGTAATAGGCTTTGTTTTTGATCCATTTGTCTAAATAATGTTGGTTCAACCAAGTTCGCCATTGAATGGTGAAACGTTGAGAGATGTAATAGGTTAAAAGTACGTTACAAACGTGAACTGTTGCAAGCAGTGAAAAAACGATCATTTGCTGCCAAAAAACCGTTACGTTCATTTCCTGCAAGCTGGTGTACATTGCGTTATACCATTCAGAAAAAAGAATATCCAAGCGCACTGAGATCAAATTAAAGAAAATGATCACCCAAAAGTAAGCAAACGGACGCCAATTTTTTTTCACTGAAAGATAAGGTTGAGCCAAGCGCCAAAATTGACTTGCCCAATCTGTTGTTTTTACTAATAGACTAAAAATAAGCGTAAAAACAATGCTGACAATAAGTAAACTTTGCAAGATCCATTGCAAAGAAGATAACAAGACTTCTGACCAATTCATTATTGTAATTCCGAGTAAAAGCGAATAAAAATTCTGCTTTGTTAGAGAGCTAAATTTTAACTTTGTTCAAAAAATGTAAGCAAAAATCACCGCACTTACAAGAAAAATGTGATGTAGATTAAACTTTTAGACTTTAATTTATGCTTTCTACCTAGAGATTGGTATAATTTTCTCTAGTGAAATTCAATTTTTGAGGTTGTTATGAGCGAGATTGCAGTCACAATCAGTATTCTTGCGCTGGTTGCTGTTGTGGGGCTATGGATCGGGCATTTCAAAATCCGTGGCGTGGGTTTAGGTATTGGTGGCGTGCTATTTGGTGGTATTATTGTCGCCCACTTCACCAATCAATATGGCCTGCATTTAGACACCCATACCTTACATTTTATTCAAGAGTTTGGACTCATTTTGTTTGTTTACACCATTGGTATTCAGGTGGGGCCGGGGTTCTTTGCTTCATTACGCGAATCTGGCTTAAAACTCAATGGCTTAGCGATGCTCATTGTACTACTCGGTGCAGCGAGTGTGGTGGTGCTATATAAAGCAGCAGAAGTGCCACTTGATGTTATTTTGGGGATCTATTCTGGTGCGGTAACCAACACGCCGTCTTTGGGGGCTGGGCAACAAATTCTGTCTGAATTAGGAATGACGCAAACCACAGGCCATATGGGTATGGCTTATGCGGTTGCGTATCCTTTTGGGATCTGCGGAATTTTGCTCACAATGTGGCTAGTGCGGTTGTTTTTTAAGATAAAAATTGATGAAGAAGCACTGCGTTCACAAAAAGAAAGTGGACAAGATAAAGAAAGCCTTCGCTCAATTAATGTGCGCGTTACTAACCCTAACTTAAATGGTTTGCCGTTGGTCGAAATCCCCGGTTTTGAAAGTAAAGATGTGGTGTGTTCTCGCCTAAAACGTGGTGAGAATGTGAGTGTTCCTAACGCAGATACCGAAATTTTCCTTGATGATTTATTGCACTTGGTGGGGGAATCTCACACCTTACGCAAAATGCGTTTAGTGATTGGCGAGGAAGTTGATGTGCCACGTTCTACGCTCACAGGGGATTTACGCTCCGAGCGCATTGTGGTTACCAATGAAAAAGTACTCGGTAAAAAAATTAAATCCCTTGGTATTCATCAAAAATATGGCGTGGTGATTTCTCGCCTAAACCGTGCAGGGGTAGATCTTGTGCCAAGTGCTGATACCACCTTACAATTTGGTGATGTACTACACATTGTCGGACGCTCTGATGTGATTGATAACGCCATTGCATTAATCGGCAATGCGCAACAAAAACTGCAACAAGTACAAATGCTTCCTGTCTTTATCGGAATTGGCTTAGGTGTGCTTGTAGGCTCCATTCCATTTTATATTCCAGGCTTCCCAGTAGCACTTAAACTTGGTTTAGCTGGCGGGCCATTAGTGGTCGCGCTGATTTTGGCCAGAATTGGTAGTATCGGAAAACTCTACTGGTTTATGCCACCAAGTGCCAACTTAGCCTTACGCGAGATTGGCATCGTTCTGTTCCTTGCCGTAGTCGGGTTAAAATCTGGCGGTAACTTTGTGGATACACTCGTTAATGGCTCTGGGCTTGAATGGATGGGCTATGGTATTTTAATAACCTTTATTCCATTAATGACAACCGCGCTTATCGCACGACTGTATCTCAAATTAAACTATCTCTCTTTATGCGGATTGCTTGCAGGCTCAATGACCGATCCACCTGCTTTAGCCTTTGCCAATGCCATTAAAGAAGACAGCGGTGTTGCGGCGCTCTCTTATGCCACGGTATATCCACTCGTAATGTTCTTAAGGATTATTTCACCACAATTATTGGCCATTTTGTTATGGACATTTTTATAACTGAAAAGTGAAATTGAAATGGTAAAGCGCCCTAAGGGGCGTTTTATTTTTTATCCTATAAAAATTTCTACAAAAACTCCGCACTTTCACTATATTTGCAGAAACTTAACTGGTCAGAGCTGTAAAGGCATAGGTCGAATTTGTTTGCGATAGTAGTAACCTTTATTTACAATCCAAGGCGATTATTTAAAGACAACAGAACAACAAAAAGGTTCACTATGAATAAAAAAACACTTTTTACTAAAACACTTCTTTCTTCTGCATTATTGGCTGTCGCTGGAGGTGCGCAAGCAGCAGCATTCCAATTAGCAGAAGTTTCAAGTTCAGGCCTTGGCCGTGCTTATGCCGGTGAAGCAGCTATTGCTGATAACGCTTCTGTGGTGGCTACCAACCCAGCTTTAATGACTTTGTTTAAAACCAACCAATTTAGTGCGGGTGGGGTTTATGTGGATTCAAAAATTCGGGTTGATGGCACAGCAACAGCAACCCTAAATGGTCAACCCGTTGCGAAAGGAAATGCGGATAATAATAATGTTGTGCCTGGTGCGTTTGTCCCAAATTTATATTATGTCGCACCGATTAACGATAAAGTGGCCTTAGGGGCTGGAATGAATGTCAACTTCGGGTTGAAAAGTGAATATGACCGTGATTATTCAGCAGGGATTTTTGGCGGAACGACAGATCTCACTACAATTAATCTAAACTTTAGTGGGGCTTATCGTGTTGCTAAAGGTTTTAGTGTTGGTGCAGGTATTAATGCTGTTTATGCGAAAGCTGAAGTTGAACGCACAGCGGGGATTATTGCTGATGGTTTACGCAATGGTGCAGCTGCGGCTCAAGCGAATGCTACGAAATTGGCTAATACACCTTATGCAACTCAGGCTGCGACTGCTGCGGCTCAATTAAGTGCAGCAAGTCAAGGAATTAGTAGCCGTGAAACAGTATTAACTCATCTTGAAGATCGCAGTGCGTGGGGCTTTGGTTATAATCTTGGTTTAGTATATGAATTTAATGAACGTAACCGTCTTGGTTTAGCTTATCATTCAAAAGTTGATATTAAATTTAAAGATCGTAATGCGGTAAGTTATATGCCATATGGTGTAATGCCTTATACAGGGGCAGGAACATTAACGTTAAATTTACCGGGTTATTGGGAAATCTCAGGTTTCCACCAATTAACAGATGCTTTTGCTGTGCATTATAGCTACAAATATACAGAGTGGAGTCGTTTAAAAAATTTACACGCGACTTATGAGAGCGTGCCGGCAGGCTCTCGCAATGGTGATCTTGCATTCCACAAAGAAGAAAGATACCGCGATAATACACGCGTAGCCTTAGGTGCAAGCTATCTTGTTAATGATCAACTAACATTACGCGCTGGTATTGCTTATGATGAAGCAGCTGCACCAACTGAGCACGCGAGTGCGTCAATTCCAGATACCGATCGTACTTGGTATAGCTTAGGGGCAACCTATAAATTTACCCCAAATCTTTCTGTCGATTTCGGTTTTGCTCATTTACGCGGTAAGAAAGTCAACTTTACCGAAACACAAAGTCTTGGTGGTGGTTTAGTTGAAGTAAAAGCTGACTATCGTTCAAAATCTAGCGCCAACCTTTACGGCCTAAACGTAAATTATAGCTTCTAATTTAAGAACTAGGCATTTACGCGAATTGGATTATAATAAGCCTATCCTAATGGATAGGCTTTTTTATGTCGTATTTTAGAGAATTCCCCATGTCCGAAATCTATTATTGCTATTACCAATCCCCTATTGGGCGGTTATTGATGATTAGCCAAGATAACAAATTAACCAATTTGGATTTAGAAGCGGAGCAAATTGCACCAAATCCGAAATGGATTTTACAGGAAAATCACCCGCTCTTTGCGCAAGTTTCGGCGGCATTAACCCGTTATTTTAATGGTGAAAAAGAAGATTTTGCAGAGATTCCGCTGAATCCACAAGGTACGCCTTTTCAGCAAAGCATTTGGCAGCAGCTTTGCCAAATTGCTTATGGCAAAACCACAAGTTATGGCGAGTTAGCCAATTGCATTAACAAGCCGAAAGCAGTGCGCGCCGTGGGTGGTGCGGTGGGAAGTAATCCAATTAGCATTATTATTCCTTGCCATCGCGTGTTAGGAAAAACACGTCAGCTAACAGGATTTGGCGGCGGATTGCCTGCCAAACGCCATTTATTACAGTTAGAAAATATTGCTTATGTAGATAAAGGCGTGGAATACGTCAAACAGAAATTATTGAAAAAGTATCAACGCTAACAAAAACTGGATAAAAAAGCACCGCACTTTATGAATAGCCCAAACTCCGAACAAGCCCTACTCTCTCTTGCGCAATCGCTGGCAGGACTCACTTTTGGTGAAGTCGCCAAGGAACTAAATATGTCTGTGCCGCCCAATTTGAAACGGGATAAAGGCTGGGTGGGAATGTTGCTGGAAACCGCCTTGGGTGCAACCGCGGGCAGCAAAGCGGAACAAGATTTTGCCCATCTTGGCATTGAACTTAAAACGATACCCATTAATCGTCAAGGCAAGCCCCTTGAAACAACTTTCGTCAGCCTTGCGCCGCTAATTCAAAATAGCGGAATCACTTGGCAATCTTCTCACGTTCGCCATAAATTATCTAAAGTGCTGTGGATTCCCATTGAAGGCGAACGCACCATTCCCCTTGCTGAACGTCATATTGGGCAGCCTATTTTATGGCAGCCCTCGCCTGAGCAAGAACAACGTTTGCAGCAAGATTGGGAAGAACTAATGGAATATATCGTATTTGGTCGTCTTGATGAAATCACCGCGCGCCTTGGTGAAGTGCTGCAACTTCGCCCCAAAGGCGCAAATAGCAAAGCGCTAACTAAAGGCATTGGGCGAAATGGCGAGACGATTGACACCTTACCGCTCGGCTTTTATTTACGCAAAAATTTCACCCACGAAATCCTGCAACAATTTCAGCAAAATGGCTGATTTTCCTTTCCATTAAGGCCAGAAATCTATATTATTGTTCGCTTTAGATTTAATCTATAAGGAACTTATTATGTTTGACTGGATCGCCAGCCCCGAAGCCTGGGTGGCTTTATTTACTCTAACCGCATTAGAAATTGTGCTGGGTATTGATAACATCATTTTTATCAGTATTTTAGTAGGGCGTTTGCCTGCTCAACAACGCCAATCAGGGCGTTTAATCGGCTTAGGTTTGGCAATGGCAACCCGTATTTTATTATTGCTTTCCCTTTCTTGGTTAATGAAACTCACTGAGCCGTTATTTGAAGTTTTCTCGCAACAAATTTCAGGACGTGATCTTATTTTAATCGTGGGCGGATTATTTTTGGTGGCGAAAAGCACCCACGAAATTCACCACGCAATGACGCCAGAAGAAGAGGGCGAAGACCAAAGTGCGGCAAAAAAAGTGAATTTTTTCAGCGTACTCATTCAAATTGCCATTTTAGATATTGTATTCTCGCTGGATTCCGTGATCACCGCGGTGGGAATGGCAAGCGAAATTGGCGTGATGATTTTGGCCATTGTGATTGCCGTTGGTGTAATGATGCTGGCTGCCAAGCCAATTGGTGATTTTGTGGAATCGCACCCAACACTGAAAGTGCTTGCCCTTTCATTCTTGATTTTAGTGGGCGTGGCATTAATTGGTGAAGGCTTAGATTTCCACATTCCAAAAGGTTACATTTACTTCGCAATGGGCTTCTCCGTGGTAGTCGAAATGATCAACATCAAAATGCGTAAGCGTTTGATTAAACGGCCTTAAGCTTAAGGTGCAATAAAAAATAGCAAGGAAATTTCCTTGCTATTTTTTTATCCATATCTATAGATCAACAGGTTGCCAGTCCTGCCCTTTTACTGGTGGAAGCCAAGGACTGCCTTTAACGCATAAGCTCCACAGCACATCTGGAATGTCGTAATGATCCGCTTTTTCTGGATCAAGTGCGGTGATAATTTCTTGCGTTTTTCCTTCTTTAATCAAGGTGGCTAACGTTGGATTAATCATTACGGATTTCCCCACGGCAACGAATTCCACCCAGCCTGTATCCAAGGCGGCTAATAATTGTTCTGCGGTAAATAAATTCCCCACACCAATTAATGGCAAGCGGCCATTTAACTGTTGATGAATTAAGGCTAAACGCGCCATTTGAGTATCGCCTCCACGGCGTACTTTCTTGTAGAAATCCCATAAAGAAACGTGTAAATACTGCAAGGTTTTTTGTGCTAATGCTTCAACAAGCGCTAACGTCTCCGTCATTGTAATGCCGTTTTCCCCTGGTTCTTCTGGCGATAAACGGTAACCAATGATAAATTCAGGCTGCTGATATTTTTCGCGCACTGCGTTCACTGCATCAACCACGGCTAATGGAAAACGTAAGCGATGAGTCAAATCACCGCCCCATTTATCCGTTCTCTGGTTGCTTTGTGCAGAAAAGAATTGCTGCAACAAATAGCCGTTTGCACCGTGAATTTCTACCCCATCAAAACCCGCTCTAATCGCAAGATCGGTAGCCTGTGCAAAATCCGCAATAATGCGTTCGATTTCTGCTTCAGTTAAGGCTCTTGCGCCTGTTTCGGCATCATCAGAAGGCGCAACTTTATCTTTGCCATTTAACAATTCATTTAATGCTAACTTACCACCGTGATGAAGTTGTAAAATAGCCTTTGTGCCTTGTTTTTTAAGCAAATCGGCAGTTTGTGAAAGGCTCTCAAGCTGAGATTCTTTAATGGCTTCAGGCTGACCGTGAAATGCCTTACCACTTTCAGACACTAATGTTGCTGCCGTGATAAACATTCCCATATCCTGCGCACGATGCTGCAAGAATTGACGCTCTTGCTCGCTCAATGTCCCATCAGGGTTTGAAGCAAAATGCGTCATTGGCGCAACCACTAAACGATTTTTGATTTCAACTTGATTATTTAAACGATAAGGTTCAAATAATGGTGAGAATTGTTTGTTCATAATGCTTTCCTAAGTATAAGTAAAAAATATAGTATAAGTAAAAAATATACGGTAAAAATCACCGCACTTTCTAGCTAGATTTAGCTAAAAATCTGTAAACTTTCCCAAATTTCGTCCACGCGTTTGACTACTTCAGGATCTTTTTTAATAGGCACACCCCACTCGCGGTTAGTTTCGCCGGGCCATTTATTGGTGGCGTCAATGCCCATTTTAGAACCTAGCCCTGCAATAGGCGAAGCAAAATCCAAATAATCAATGGGCGTGTTTTCCACAATGGTGCAATCGCGCGCAGGATCGCTACGCGTGGTGATCGCCCAGATCACGTCTTTCCAATCTCTGGCGTTAATATCATCATCACACACGATAACAAACTTGGTATACATAAATTGACGTAAGAAAGACCAAACGCCCATCATTACACGCTTGGCGTGGCCGGCATATTGTTTCTTCATCGTTACCACCGCAAGACGGTAAGAGCAACCTTCAGGCGGTAAATAAAAATCTACAATTTCAGGGAATTGCTTTTGCAAAATCGGGATAAACACTTCGTTTAACGCTTCGCCCAAAATCGCTGGTTCATCAGGTGGACGCCCTGTATAAGTGGAATGATAAATCGGGTTTTGTCGCATTGTAATATGGGTAACAGTAAACACCGGGAAATACTCTTGCTCATTGTAATAGCCCGTGTGATCGCCATAAGGCCCTTCTAATGCTGTTTCATTGGGATCAATATAGCCTTCCAACACGATCTCCGCACTGGCTGGCACATCAAGATCGTTACTCACCGATTTCACCACTTCCGTTTTGTTGCCACGCAACAATCCTGCAAAAGCATATTCAGAAAGGCTATCAGGCACAGGCGTTACGGCCGCCAAAATCGTTGCAGGATCAGCGCCTAATGCCACAGAAACAGGAAAAGGTTTATCAAGGTTTTGCTCTTTCCATTCTTGAAAATCTAATGCGCCCCCACGGTGCGAGAGCCAACGCATAATCAATTTATTTTTGCCAATCAACTGTTGGCGGTAAATCCCCAAATTTTGCCGTTTTTTATTCGGCCCTTTGGTAATGGTTAGCCCCCAAGTGATAAGCGGTGCGATGTCATCTTTCCAGCATTGCATAATCGGCAAGCGGTATAAATCCACGTCATCGCCACTGAGTACAATGTCCTGACAAGGTGCTTTGCTTAACACTTTCGCGGGCATATTTAGCACTTGCTTATATTGCGGTAAGGTTGTCCATAAATCTTTAAACCCTTTTGGCGGTTCAGGTTCTTTAAGGAAAGCCAGTAACTTCCCCACTTCACGCAAGGCTGACACATCATTCTGCCCCATTCCTAACGCCACCCGCTTTGCTGTGCCAAATAAGTTGCACAATACGGGAATATCAAAGCCTTTCGGGTTTTCAAATAATAACGCTGGCCCACCAGCCCGCAAAGTGCGGTCGGAAATTTCGGTCATTTCTAAATAAGGATCAATTTCTTGCGTAATGCGTTTTAGCTCACCTTGCGCTTCCAACAGCTGCAAAAAATCGCGTAAATTCTTATATTTCATAAATGGTTACTCAATTTAAACGTTTGTTTCTCATTGTGATAAAGATCGCTTAGCAACGCAAGGGCTTTTGCGATTTTTCCCTAGATTAGGTAAAATACATAACAATTTTATTAGAATACCTTAACGAAAATGACAAAGAAAAAACCAAAACAGACATCAAATACCATTGCCTTAAACAAGCGCGCTAGACACGAATATTTTATTGAAGATGAAATTGAGGCAGGCCTTTCCTTACAAGGCTGGGAAGTGAAATCAATGCGTGCGGGCAAAGCTAATATTAGCGACAGCTACATTATTTTTAAAAATGGCGAAGCCTATTTATTTGGTGCGACTATTCAGCCGTTAAGCGTGGCATCAACGCATATTGTGTGTGACCCAACGCGTACGCGTAAGTTATTGTTAAAACAACGAGAATTAGCTTCACTCTTCGGCAAAGCAAACCGTGATGGCTTTACCATTGTTGCCCTTTCTCTTTATTGGAAAGGCCCTTGGGCAAAAATTAAAATTGGTGTCGCGAAAGGGAAAAAACAACACGATAAACGTGATGACATTAAAGATCGCGAATGGAAAGTTGCCAAAGATCGTATTATGAAAAATGCGATGCGAAATTAATAAAAAAACCTGACAATCTGTCAGGTTTTTTCATTTTATTGTTGTGGATGACGTGCTGCCACTTCACTTAATAAGGTTTGTAATTCGCCTTGTTGATACATTTCTAAAATAATATCACAACCACCAATTAACTCACCTTCTACCCATAACTGTGGGAACGTTGGCCAATTTGCATAAGCTGGTAGCTCTGCACGAATATCTGGATTTTGCAAAATATCCACATAGCCAAAAGGCACTTTGCAATTCATTAGGGCTTCTACCGCTCTTGCAGAGAATCCGCAAGAAGGGAATTTCGGTGAACCTTTCATATAAATAAGAATAGGGTTTTCAGCAATTTGTTTTTTAATACGTTCTAAGGTTTCCATAATTATCCTCGTTTTGAATTAAGTGGGCTGATTGTAGCATAAGGGGCTTGAGATACCAATAACCCGAGTAAAATAATCGGGTATTACCAACTTCCGCCAGCCCCACCGCCACCGAAGCCACCACCGCCAAAGTCTCCGCCAGAACCGCCACCGAAGTCGCCTCCGCCGAAACCACCGCCAAATCCACCACCTCTGCGGCGAATAGTTGAAGTTCTACGCAAGATCTCACCATTATGGTTGGTTGTTGGGCTAATATAAGGCGTACGGCGCCAGTTTAGCTCACCAAAAAGCACTACTAGCATAAATAATGCAATCATTAGGATAGGAATGTAATCCGTCCATTCTGGCTCATCTTTTGCAGGATCATATTCTCCTTTGCTTGCTGCAATGATGTAATCCAATCCGCGATCAATGCCGAGTGAATAATGTCCTTGTTTAAAAGCAGGCGTAATCACATTACGGATAATTTGCGCAAGGAAAGCATCTGGCAATGCACCTTCAAGCCCCTGCCCTGTAGCAATAAAAATTTTGCGATCATTTACGGCAATCAGCATTAATACGCCATTATTAAGCTGTTTACGCCCAATCCCCCATTTATCACCCAACTCAAAGCTATATTGCGCAATATCATAATTTCCCGTAGTTGGAATTAATACCACCGCAATCTGCGAACTGGTTTCTTTAGAATAAGCAATCAGTTTATTTTCAAGTAATTGTCTTTCTGAGGGGGTTAAAGTCCCTGTGTAATCATTGACATAATGAAAAGGATTTGGTGGTGCAGGAAAATTAACGGCATAACTATTTATCGAGAAAAAAATACTGAAAAAAATCACCGCACTTTTTAGCAATTTAATCATTAATAATCACCTCATTATCCAATTCATTAATATCATCTGGTTGAATTGGGAAATGTTTTGCCAGTAATTTCGCCATATTTTCAATAATTTTCACTACGCCTCGCGTATAGATACCTTGTCTAAAATAGTCTGTCATTTCTACACATTGCTGCTGCCAGAAATCAGCTGCAACATATTGATCAATCCCTTTATCACCAATGATCGCACACTGCTGATCTTTATAAGCAATATAGATCAAAATGCCATTCCGTGCTTGGGTTTGATGCATTTCCAATTGCTCAAAAACAGATAAAGCCCGTGTAACACTGGCATTTTGGCTGTCAGATTTAGGCATATGACGTTCAATATATACCCGTAATTCTGCTGAACTTTGTTGCTCGAGGCGAACAATTGCCGCCTCGATTGCTTTTTTATCAAAAGGAAGTCTGGAAAATAATCCCATTTTTCACCGCTCTTTTAGTTAAAATTCACCACTGGCGCATTTTCTGAACCGGCTGATGATTTAAAATAAGGCTTTTCTTTAAAACCAAAAATCATTGCCGCAAACTTAGTAGGGAATTGGCGAATTTTTTGGTTATATTCACGCGCCGCTTCATTAAATTTATCACGAGCTACATTAATGCGATTTTCCGTGCCTTCTAATTGTGCTTGTAAATTCATAAAGCCTTCGTGCGCTTTAAGATCTGGATATTTTTCTACAGTAACTAACAGGCGAGATAAGGCTGATCCCACAGAATTTTGTTGTTGCTGGAATTGCGCTAACTGTTCTTCTGTCATATTGCTTGGATCAATTTTTGTTTGGCTTGCTTTTGCACGGGCTTCCATGACACCTGTTAAGGTTTCTTTCTCAAAATTAGCCTGACCTTTTACCGTATTCACAATATTTGGAATGAGATCTGCACGGCGTTGGTATTGCGATTCTACGTTTGCCCACACAGAATCAATTTTTTCTTCCGCTTGTACCAAACCATTATAACTTGTGATTAGCATAAAACCGGCAATCACTGCGATGATAATTGCGATAATCCACTTTTTCATTTTTCACCTATCAAATAAAAGTTATGAAGTATAAATAACAAAAGACCTAAACTTGCGTTTAGGTCTTTTTCTTAAAGGTTTAAATCACGAATAAAATTATTCTTGACCTTTAACTGCGATTTCTACACGACGATCGTCAGCTAAACAAGCGATTAATGCTTTACGACCTTTAACAGAATCACATTTAACGCCAGTTACTGGGTTTGCTTCACCGTAACCAGTTGCAGAGATAGCGTTTTGAGAAACACCTTTAGATACTAAGTAGTTAGCAACTGTTTCTGCACGACGTTGTGATAATTTTAAGTTAGATGCTTCTGAACCGATACGGTCAGTGTAACCAGCTACTGCAACGTTTGCAGATTTTAATTGTGCGATTTCACCGTAGATACCATCTAATGTGTTTTGCGCTTCTGGACGTAAGTTAGATTTACCGAATGCGAAAGTTACATCAGAGCTTAAAGAGAAAGTTTTAGAAACTTCTTTAGGCGCTACGAATGGAACACCTTGACCGAAACGGTAAGATAAACCAGCTGTTACAGAACCGATGTTTGGAGTGTAGTCTACACGGTGACCGTTTTGTTCTAAACGACCAACACCTTGTACCCATTGATATTCAACGCGTAATGCTAACTCTGGTAATGATGGAAGGTTATATTCCACACCAGCTGCAAATACTGGAGATACTTTTAAGCTGTGCGCATCTGCACCTAAAAGAGTTGCATTTTGAGCAACACCTTTTTTGTTTTTGTAGTCAGAGCGGATTAATGCTGCACCAACACGACCATAAACATCTAGGCCTTCTAATACTGGGTAGCTAGCTTTTAAGCTTAAGTGCGCACCGTGGTTAGTGTGTTTAGCAACTGTAACACCTTTGTTACGTAATTTTGCACGACCGAAATCATCATAACCAACTTCAACAGCTAAGTTATCAACGATTTGGTAACCACCGAATACACCGTAAGTTACAGAATTACGTAAAACACCGAATGTTGCATTGTTTTCTAAACGACCGTAACCATCGTGGAAAGATGCCCAACCAGCTTTAGCACCTGCATAGAAAGTGCCTGCTTGTGGAGCTGCTTGTACTGATGCTGCTGCTAAACCAGCGATAGCTAATGCGATTGCAGTTTTTTTCATTTGGATGATCCTCTATTATTTAGTCATCATTAAATTAAAAATAAACGTTGATTTAGTTATTAAAACTAAAAAAACCTAAAACACCGTCTAAGTGTGTTTTCTGATCTTAAACGCTTTTTATAAAAAAACAAAACTTTTTTATAAAATTAATGTCAGTTAAATAGCCTAAAAAGGAAATAACCTTTGTTCTATCACTTAAAGAAAGGCTAGAACCCATTCAGATTTCTTATTTAACCTAAACTTTAAGTGGTTATATTATCGACCTGATAAAAAAGAAAATCAAACGATTTTTAGCCCATTAGCTTATAATTTAAACAATTAAATCGTTTTAGCCCTATTTTTCCGTAGTAAAAACCACATTTAGATGAACATTTTTTAAACAGGTTTTTTATTGTTTTACTCCCTATCTCACTCAATTTACGGCAAATTGTCCCTGTGTGTTTTTGGTAGAATATGCTAAAATTTCCTTCATTTGATCGATTATGGGCCAAAAATTAAGAGTTGATTATGCTACCTTCATTAACTGATATTCCACAATTATCCCCTTTAGTTTCAGATTATCTCAATGAATTAAAACGCCAACATTTTACCGGCGATATTGCTTCAAGCTATGCGGATCGCTTAAGTCTTGCAACGGATAACAGTGTTTATCAGCAACTGCCACAAGCCATTTTATTCCCTAAAAATACGGCAGATGTGGTGCGCCTCACTAAACTCGCTCAAAAAGAAAAATACCTCTCGCTCACCTTTACCCCTCGCGGTGGTGGTACAGGCACCAATGGGCAAGCCTTAAATAATAATATTATTGTGGATCTTTCCCGTTATATGACGAAAATTCTTGAACTCAATGTACAAGAGCGTTGGGTAAAAGTGCAAGCAGGTGTGGTAAAAGATCAACTGAATCAATTTTTGAAACCTTATGGGCTGTTTTTCTCGCCTGAATTATCCACCAGTAACCGCGCGACACTAGGTGGAATGATCAACACCGATGCCTCAGGACAAGGCTCATTGCGTTATGGCAAAACCTCCGATCACGTTTTAGGTTTGCGTGCTGTCTTAATCGATGGTGAAGTAATTGATACCCACGCGCTGAAAACCGCAGATTTCGAGCAATCATTACAGCAACAACCGCTTTCTCAGCGCAGCCGTCATTTACATCAAGAAATTTTCCAGCGTTGCCAACAAAAACGCCCTGAAATCTTACGTGATTTGCCACAGCTTAATCGCTTTTTAACCGGTTACGATCTCAAAAATGTATTTAATAATGACGAATCTGAATTTAACCTTTCACGCATTTTAACAGGTTCAGAAGGCTCGCTTGCGTTTATTTGTGAAGCGACTTTAGATCTCACGCCAATCCCACAATATCGCACATTAATTAATATAAAATACCGCTCTTTTGATGCCGCGTTGCGTAACGCACCTTTTATGCTCAAAGCCAATGCCCTTTCGGTAGAAACGGTGGATAGCAAAGTGCTAAACCTTGCCAAACAAGACATCATTTGGCACTCCGTGAGAGATCTGCTTACTGAAGATCAAGAAAACCCAATTCTTGGCTTGAATATTGTGGAATATGCTGGCAACAGCAAAGCCCTGATTGAAAAACAAGTTGCACAACTTTGCGCCCAGCTTGATGAGAAAATTGCGCAAAACCAAGATGATATTATCGGCTATCAAGTTTGCAGCGACTTGCCTTCCATTGAGCGTATTTATGCGATGCGTAAAAAAGCCGTAGGCTTGCTCGGTAATGCGAAAGGTGCGGCTAAGCCCATTCCTTTTGTAGAAGACACCTGCGTGCCGCCTGAACATCTTGCCGATTACATCAGTGAATTTCGTGCGCTGCTCGATGCCCATCACTTAGAATACGGCATGTTCGGCCACGTTGATGCTGGCGTGCTACACGTTCGCCCTGCCCTTGATCTATGCGACAAAGAACAAGTGAAACTGTTTAAAGAAATTTCCGATCAAGTGGCAGATCTAACACACAAATACGGCGGACTAATTTGGGGGGAACACGGCAAAGGAATGCGCTCGCAATATGCCGAAACCTTTTTCACGCCTGAATTATGGCAAGAACTGCGTTACATCAAAACCCTGTTCGATCCGCAAAATCGCCTAAATCCGGGTAAAATTTGCACCGCACTTGACAGCGAACAAGCGCTTTACTCTATCCTATCGCCAATGCGCGCAGATCAAGATCGCCAAATTCCAATTCAAATGAAAGCAGAATTTTCTGGCGCAATGAACTGCAACGGCAATGGTTTATGTTTTAATTTTGATGTAAACAGCACAATGTGTCCGTCAATGAAAGTGAGCAAAAATCGCTTGTTTTCACCGAAAGGACGTGCTGCGATGGTGCGTGAATGGCTGCGTTTGCTAGCTAATCAAAATATTTCTGCCGATCAGTTAGATTTTCGCCAAAGCCAAATGAAACTCAGCGATTTTGTGGCTAAAATTCGCCATAGCCTGCAGAAAGCGCGTGGCGAATATGATTTTTCTCACGAAGTGAAAGCCGCGATGGATACCTGTCTTTCGTGCAAAGCCTGTGCAAGCCAATGCCCGATAAAAATTGATGTGCCGAGTTTCCGTGCCAAGTTCTTGCATTTTTATCATCAACGTTATGCTCGCCCAATCAAAGATTATGTGGTGTCAAATGTGGAACTGGTTGCGCCTTATATGGCAAAAGCACCGAAATTTTTTAACTTTTTCACCGCAGCTAAAATCACCCAACCACTGGCACAAAAAGCCTTAGGAATGGTGGATTTGCCTTTATTAAGCCAACCGAATTTGCAACAGCAATTAGTCGCCCTTAACTATCAAGGTTTGCGTTTAGAACAGCTAGAAAAGTTAAGCGAAACCGAAAGACAAAATATGCTGCTTATCGTACAAGATCCTTTCACCTCTTATTATGATGCCAAAGTAGTAGCGGATTTTGTGGCGCTAACCCAAAAGCTCGGCTATCGACCAATTTTGCTGCCATTCAAACCCAATGGCAAAGCACAGCATATCAAAGGCTTCCTCACTCGCTTTGCTAAAACGGCGAAAAATCAAGCAGAATTTTTAAATCGAATGGCGAAGTTAGGCATTCCTTTAGTGGGTGTAGATCCTGCTATTGTGCTGTCTTACCGTGATGAATATCGTGAAATTTTAGGCGCAGAACGTGGCGATTTCCAAGTGCTTACCGCCCATCAATGGCTAAAAAATCAACTCCATTCTGAGCAATTCGCACAGGGAATAAAAAATTCACAAAAAAACCACCGCACTTTACCAGAAGAACAACAATGGCATTTATTCCCTCATTGCACTGAATCCACAGGGCTGCCAAATAGCCCTAAAGAATGGCAAGAAATCTTTGCCGCCTTTGGACAACCATTACAAGTGGAAACCGTGGGCTGCTGCGGAATGGCGGGTACATTTGGCCACGAAACACAACATCTTGCAATGTCGAAAGCGATTTATGCTAGCTCGTGGGAGAAAAAACTGGCTGGCAAAAATCCTGATTATTGCCTTGCCACAGGCTATTCTTGCCGCAGCCAAGTGAAACGCTTGGAAAAATGGCAACCAAAACACCCAGTGCAAGCCCTCTTAACCTTACTTAACTAGAATAAAACAATGAAAATTTGGAAAAAACACTTTACTTTAGAACAACTTAATCAATTTAACGCACATTGTGCCGTAGCCCATTTAGGCATTCAATTTAGCGCCCAAGGGAACGATTGGCTAGAAGCCACAATGCCTGTTGATCAGCGCACCACTCAACCAATGGGCTTTTTACACGGCGGAATTTCTGCAGCGTTGGCGGAAACCGTTGCGTCAATGGCAGGATTTTGCTGCGTAGAAGAAAAGCAAGCTGTGGTTGGATTAGAGATTAACGCCAGCCATCTTCGCCCTGTGCGTGAAGGCCTGGTAACCGCCAGAGCCACCCCTATTCGCTTAGGCAAAACCACTCAATTTTGGCAAATTGACATTAAAGATCAAGCGGATAAACTATGCTGCTTTGCAAAACTCACATTAAGCGTGGTGAATCAATGAACAGACAAAAAATCGGCGTCATTCTTGCTAACTTAGGCACGCCAGACGCTCCAGAACCCAAAGCCCTTTCACGCTATTTATGGCAATTTCTCACCGATCCACGCGTGGTAGATCTACCCCGCTGGCAATGGTGGCCGCTATTAAAATGCGTGATTTTACCTCGCCGTTCCAGACGTGTGGCAGAAACCTACCGCAGTGTTTGGACAGAACAAGGCTCGCCATTATTGCTGATTTCTAAACAGCAACAGCAACAATTACAGCACTATTTCGATCAACAAGGCATTAATGCTCTTGTGGAAATTGGAATGACTTATGGCAATCCTTCAATGCAAAGTGCGGTGGAAAATTTACTCAAAAATCAAGTGGATAAAATCATTGTGCTGCCGCTTTATCCGCAATACAGCAGCACTACAACGGCAGCAGTATTGGATTGCTTTGCCCAATCATTAAAATCCATTCGTGGGCTTGTTCCGTTTGAGTTTATCCATTCTTATCATCTTGATGAACAATATATTGATACACTTGCACAATCTATTAAAGCTAAAATGAAACCCGATGAATTCCTGCTCTTTTCTTATCACGGTATTCCATTACGTTATGAACAAGAAGGGGATTATTATCGCGAGCATTGTAAACAAACCACCATCGCCGTGGTAGATCGCCTTGGACTAAAAGAAAACCAGTGGCAACTTTGCTTTCAATCCCGTTTCGGCCGTGAAGAATGGCTGCAGCCTTATACAGATCATTTTTTACAAAATGCCACAAAAAACCAAGGCATTGAAAAAGTCGCCGTCATCTGCCCTGGTTTCTCTGCGGATTGTTTAGAAACGTTGGAAGAAATTGAAGTAGAAAACCGCGACATTTTCCTGCATAACGGCGGAAAATCTTTCCAATATATCCCTGCCCTTAACGCAGAACCCGCTCATATTGAAATGATGGCCAAACTCGTACTTGCGAGGATTAGCTAAGCAAGGGGTAAAAAAGGGGCTAAATTAGATTTGCCCCTTCTTTTTTCTACTCCGCCTTTTCCTTTTCTTCTTGTGCATCGCGGGCGGCGCGGATGCTTTTTTCAAGCAGGGCGACTCTTGGATCGTTTTCGGGGATTAGGCGTAACATCATCGCCCAAGTTACTGCGGCCATTTTGTATTCTTCGTTTTCAAAATATTGGAACGCGAGTAAACCAAGGGCTTGTAGGTTGCTGTGATCTTTGCGCAGAACGCCTTTGAGCAAATCCATTCCTTTGTTCTTATCCGTTTGGTCATCGGAAAACATTAAAATGCGCGCATAGGAAAGCTGATATTCGATATTTTCAGGATCTAATTTTACCGCACGGGCGTAGCTGTCATAGGCTAAACGTGCCTTATCCAGATTCATTGCAATTTGCCCAAGCGTCCACCAGTCCGCCGCGTTGTTGGGTTCTTTTTGCAATTTTAAGCGCAAGGCGGTGGCAAATTGTTGCAATTCTTGGTCGCTCATTGGATTGCTTTCTTCTTCCTTTAAACGTTCATAAAAGTGCGGTAGTTTTTGCAAGGTGTTTTCCATCATTGCTTCTTGTTGCCACGCCCCCGCTTTCATATAGCCTAAGCCCGCTAAAATCGCCAATGTCAAGAAGCCCGATACAAACCAAATTTTGCCGTATTGCTTGCGATCTTGTGGCTGCGGTTCGCTTTCGGGAATATCTTGTAATAAGGATTGCTGTAATTCCGTACGTAACTGCGAGGCGTTTTCAATTAAACCTTGCTGTTCATCTTCTTCAATTTCTTTCAAGCGATTGAAATAAAAGGCTTTATTTAGCTTGTTACGCTTGTTGCTGTCAAGCGCTTGTTTGCCTGAAAATAATAAAGGATAAAAACAAATTAGCGCCACAATAAGGGTGATCGCAAAACTGATAAGCCAAAAATTCATTATTTATTCCTTATCCTTTAATAATTGTTGTAAACGTTGCTGTTCCGCTTGGGTTAAATTTTCATCATTAATTTGCACCGCACTTTGTTTTGCCTGTGGTTGTTTTTTCGGTTTACGGCGTAACACTAAAATGCCGCCGAACAGCACAAGGCAAACTGGCACAGCCCAAAGTAACACCGTAGCCGGTGTGAGCGGTGGATTGTAGGTAACAAAATTGCCGTAACGTTGTACCATATAATCCACCACTTGCTGTTTGCTTTGCCCTTGGCTGAGCAATTCATAGACTTTCTCACGCATATCCACGGCAATGGTGGCGTTGGAATCAGCAATATTATTGTTCTGACATTGCGGGCAACGTAGCTCTTGGGTTAGGCTTTGGTAATCCTGTTCCTGCTGCGCTGAAGCAAAATTTCGCACTTCAATGGCTGCCTTTGCCGTGATGGCACAAAATAAAAGTGCGGTGAAAAAATAAGGAATTTTTCGCATTATTTTTGTTCCATTAATTTTTGATAAATTGGCTGCAAGGTGCTTTGCCATACTTTTTCGTTCACGTCCCCTGCATAGCGATAATGAATGATACCTTTGCCATCAATAATGAAAGTTTCTGGCGCGCCATATACACCCAAATCCAGCCCGAACGATCCTTTTTCATCTTTAATCACAAGCTGATAAGGATTGCCCAGATCTTTCAGCCATTTAATGGCTTTGTCCGTTTTATCTTTGTAATCCACACCGATAATGGTTACCCCTTGTGAATGGAGCTGATTCAAATATTGATGCTCTGCATAGCAAGTGGGACACCAAGTCGCCCACACATTCAATAAGATCGGTTTACCTTGTTGGAAAATGCCTTGATCGTGCGTTTTATTCTCAAACAGATCTTGAAAAGTTGCTGCTGGCACGGGCTTGCCCACTAAAGCACTTTCCAAGGCTTTAGGATCATCACCGTTGGAATTCCGTTGTAATTGCACGAAAAAGGCGATGGTTAGTGCTAAAAATAAAATCAAAGGAATAGCATATTTTTTATTCATCACGACCTTCTTATTCTGTTTGAGCTTTGGTTAATAACTGTTTGAAACGGTAACGTCTGTCAAGCATACAGAGCAAGCCACCTAACGCCATAAATACGCCGCCGAACCAAATCCAACGGATAAACGGTTTGTAGTATAAACGCAATGCCCACGCGCCATTGCCAAGGCTTTCGCCTAATGCCACATAAAGA
This sequence comes from Avibacterium avium, assembly GCF_900454535.1. Lineage (GTDB taxonomy): Bacteria > Pseudomonadota > Gammaproteobacteria > Enterobacterales > Pasteurellaceae > Avibacterium > Avibacterium avium. The sequence continues at coordinate 1,322,471 of NZ_UGSP01000001.1, read as the reverse complement.
TCGCGACTAAAGCCCCAGTCAATCGCTGCTTCTGTCATTGACATTTTACTCACGGTATAAAAACGTTTTTCAGCATATAATGTAGTTTCATATTTGCCGTTTTTGCTGATTTCAATTTCCGCTTTGCCGCCGAGATAATTCGGGCCATTGGCATCACTAATGCCTTGGAATTTGAAATCATAACCCGCAATGTCAATGCTATCGCCCACGTTCATTCGCACATCACGTTCAATGCTGTAGTTTTGGCTAAAGGCAATGCCCCAAACGGTCATCGCTACACCAAGATGCGCCAACACCATTCCCCAATGGGAACGAGAAAGTTTGCTTAGCCCCACAAAGAAATTGTGGCGGTGCGTGGCGCGCTGTTGTAATTCGTATAATGCCAATACAGTGATAATCACCGACATCATCACGCCAAGCACGGAGGTTGCGGTGATACGATCTTGTAACCAATAAGGCAGCACAAAACCAGCAATTAGCATCAAAATTAGGCTGATAATCACTGGCGTTCTAATGGCAGAAAATTGATCTCTGCGCCATTTCACCAAAGGCCCAATGCCAAGTAATAAGGCAAAAGGAATCATAATGTATAGGAACATTTGATCGAAGAACGGTGCGCCAATAGAAATACTACCCAAGCCAAGTTGTTTATGCACCAAAGGCAATAATGTACCTAAAAAGACCACCGCAAGCGCGGTCATTAATAGGATATTATTGAGCAATAACATTGTTTCACGGGAATAACGCTCGGCGTTATCTCTTGAGCGAATTCGGTTGCCTTTGTAAGCATACAGGGTGAGCGAGCCGCCAATCACCACGATCAAATAAGCCAAAATATAAAGCCCACGGGTTGGATCGGACGCAAAAGCGTGAACAGAAACCAAAATGCCCGAGCGCACAAGGAATGTACCGAGCAAGCAAAGGGAAAAGGCTAAAATCGCGAGTAATACTGTCCAAGCCTTAAACGAGCCACGCTTTTCGGTTACCGCAAGAGAATGTAATAATGCCGTTCCTGCCAACCAAGGCATTAGTGACGCGTTTTCTACTGGATCCCAGAACCACCAGCCGCCCCAGCCAAGTTCGTAATACGCCCACCAAGAGCCGAGAACGATCCCTAAGGTTAAGAAAACCCAAGCCGCCATTGTCCAAGGGCGCGACCATCTTGCCCAGGCGGTGTCTAGTTTGCCTGTCATTAATGACGCAATGGAAAAGGCAAACGCCACGGAAAAGCCCACATAGCCCATATAAAGTAACGGCGGGTGGAAAATCAAGCCGACATCTTGTAACAGCGGATTTAATTCTCGCCCCTCCACAGGGAAATCAGGGAAGGTGCGATCAAATGGGTTGGAGGTAAATAAGACAAAAATTAAGAAACCAATGGTAATCACGCCCATTACCCCCAGCACACGTGCGACCGCTTCTTGCGGTAATGGCTTGCTGAAAAAGGCAACCGCTGCACTCCATAAAGTAAGCAACCAAATCCATAGCAATAGCGATCCTTCGTGCGAGCCCCACACGGCGGATAAGCGGTAAGCCAACGGCAAGTTGGTATTAGAATTATTCACCACATATTGCACGGAAAAATCGTTGGTGGCGAATAAATAAAATAAACTGGCAAAGGCTAAGGTTAGGCTGAAAAATAGCCCATAAGTCATTGGGCGCGCCAAAGCCATTAGCTGCGCGTTATTTTTTTCTGCGCCATATAAAGGGAAAAACGCCAACAGTAGGGAAACGCCCAAACTCAAGGCTAACGCATAGTTTCCTAATTCTGCGATCATTATTTACCTTCTTGTTTTTCTTGACGATCACGCTCGCTTTCGCCCGTTAAATCTGAAATACCCATTGGTTTATGCACTTTTTTCATTTGCTCACCTAATTCTGGCGGCACATAATTTTCATCGTGTTTCGCTAACACTTCACTTGCTTCCAACAGCGTTGGTGTTTTTAGCACGCCTTGTGCCACAATGCCCTGCCCTTCACGGAATAAATCGGGCAAAATACCTTCATATTCCACGGTGATCGAAGGCCCAATATCGTTGAGATCAAACACCACTTTCAGGCTTTTGTCATCACGTTTCACCGTGCCTGCCACCACCATTCCGCCAACACGGATACGCTGCCCTACTTTCGGTTTGGTTTCTGCATCGTCATTTTTACCGTAGATCACTTCCGTTGGGGTGTAAAATAAATCAATATTTTGACGCAACGCATACAGCACCAGTGATGACGCCACTGCCACGCCAATTAATACAAATAACACAATGGTTAAGCGCGATTTACGTCTTGGATTCATAGGCTTTCTCCTGTTCTGCGATTTTGTTCATATTGCGCGCGTTGTTGTTCGCGTTTAATTTCACTAATAAGTTTTTTCTTGCTCATTACGCCTTGCAAGATCAAACCTGCAATGGCTAAGAAAGAAACGCCATAAGAAAGCCAAACGTAAAAACCGTAGCCCCCCATATTCAGAAAATCACTCACAGATTCAAAAAACATCATCTTATCCTTATAAAATTAAAAATTCTTGAAAAAACCACCGCACTTTATTTTTACGAAAACGAAAGTGCGGTGCAAATTGGTTAAATTTTTTGCTGACTGACTAACGCTTTCACCCAAGGGCGTTTTTTCTCATCATTTAATAACGCTAAGCGGTAACGCACTAAGGTTAAGCAAATGGTTAATGCCATAAAACCGAAAATCGATAAAATTAATGGAATTAGCATTGGCGTGGCGATAGACGGCTTTTCAAATTTTGTGATGCTCGCCCCTTGGTGCAAGGTGTTCCACCATTCCACTGAAAAGTGAATAATTGGAATATTGATCACACCCACAATAGATAAAATCGCTGCCGCTTTCATTCCTGTTGTGCGATCTTGGAATGCGGAATACAGCGCAATTACGCCTAAATATAAGAAAAATAAGATTAATGATGCGGTGAGGCGCGCGTCCCACACCCACCAAGTTCCCCACATTGGTTTGCCCCAAATTGCGCCTGTTGCCAAGGCGATAAAGGTGAACACCGTGCCGATTGGCGCCATTGCGATAATAGAAAGATGCGCTTGGCGAATTTGCCACACCAAACCAATCACGCCCGCAATCGCCATTGAAACATAAATGCTCATTGACCAAATCGCCGCTGGAACGTGGATATACATAATGCGAAAGCTGTTGCCTTGCTGATAATCTGCTGGCGCATACGCCAAGCCCCAAACTAAAGCGGTGCCAATTAATAAGGTTGAAAGCACCACAAACCAAGGAATAAATTTTCCGCATAAATGGTATTGGGTTTCTGATTTGGCATAAGGGTGAAGCCATTTCCACATAATCAATCTTTCCTTTAATCAAAAAATAAAAACTTGTGCCTTATTCAAGGCTAATTCGTAATGCCCCCGCAATGGCAAAAGGCGATAAGGTCAGTGCCGCACATAACATTGCGCCCAAAATAGCAAGTTGCCCGTTATAAGGCAAGGCAAGCGCGGCGGCTTCAAGGACGGACGCAGAAAAAATCAACACTGGAATAAATAAAGGTAACACTAATAAACTCAGCAACACGCCGCCTTTGCGCAGCCCAACAATGAGCGCCACACCGATCGCGCCAAGGCAGCTTAAAATCGGCGTGCCGAGTAATAAAGTTAGCACCAACGCCCACCAAATATGGCTATCCAAAGAAAGCAATAATGCCGCAATGGGTGAAAGTAAAATGAGCGGCAAGCCGGTTAATAACCAATGCGCCACCACTTTCGCCAAAGCGGTTAAGGCTAAATGTTGTGAGCTGAGCATTAATTGCTCCAGCGAGCCGTCAATAAAATCATCGCGAAACAAACGTTCAAAAGAAAGCAAGGCAGAAAGCAGTGCTGCCACCCAAGCCACACCAGGGGCGATTTCTGCCAGCAATTTCGGCTCAGGCCCGATAACCAGCGGAAATAGGGTGATGATAATCAAAAAGAACCACAACGGATTAAGAATTTCCGTTTGTTTTCGCATTGCAATGCGAAGTTCTCGTTTGATGATTTGACTAAATATTCTCATAAAAACTGCTCTATTTTTCTACCGCACTTTTATCGCACTGTTGTTCTACTCGGCTGTATTGGCTTTGTATTTTTCTAAATCAAGGCGTTGCAAGGCTTGGCTTGGGATTTCCTGATGGCTGGTTAAAATCACCATTCCCCCATTGGCAACGTGCCGTTCAAACAGTTGGGTTAAAACGCCCACGCCTTTTTTATCAATGGCAGTGAAAGGCTCGTCTAAAATCCATAGCGGTGCTTGCGACAGCCATAAACGAGCAAGGGCAATGCGTCTTTGCTGCCCTGCGGAAAGTTGCCCTGCAACAATGTCTTCGCGCCCAATCAAGCCCACTTTTTCTAGCGCTTGCCAAAGCGCCTCTTCCCCTTGCTGACATTGACTAATGGCTTGATAAAATTTCAAATTTTCCCAAGGGGTCAACTCTGGCTTAATGCCTGCGTGATGGCCTAAATACAACAGTTGGTAATAATAATCTTCGCGGCATTGTTTGATCGCCTGCCCATTCCAACACACTTGCCCTGCCAAAGGCGGTGCAAGGTCAACTAAAATGCGTAACAAGCTGGTTTTGCCAATGCCGTTATGTCCTTCAATCTGCACAAAATCACCACTTTGCCAAGTAAGCGATAAATCCGTAAACAGGGTTTTATCACCACGCTGGCAGGCAATTTGTTCGAGCTGTAATTGATTGATTATTGACATAAAATTCACCTATAAGGAAAAGTGCAGTGATTTTATCACAAGGGCATAGGTGAGCGTAGTTATTCCACAAAAGAAAAACTAACTCTTTCGTAGTATTTATAGGTGGTTATTGATTTAACGCAAAAATTGCTTTTTGGTGTTTGGAGAAAAAAATGTAATAAATTTTATCCACGCCATTTCTAAAAAAGTGCGGTATAAAAAAGTAAACTTTTTTTCCATCTCGGGATATTTATCTTTTTACTATCAAAATAACAGTGTATTAATCTAATTCAAATTCTTGTAAATCGTTTACTTTGGATAAAAATGCTAAAATTTTGTTTGACAGTTTGTTTTTAACGAGTAAGATAAAACTCGTTTTCAAGAAGGATTATGTTTTATGTTTACTCGTGTTTTGCTCTCACTCCACCTGCTTCTCTCACAGTTTTTGTGCGGCTAGCTTGTGGATGAAAAACACCAAGGTAAAAACTTCCCAAATTTGACCCGCACTTTTTAGGCGGGTTTTTTTATATCTTCAAAATGAAAGGACAGATTATGCAAGATCAAGTGATTATCTTTGACACCACCTTACGCGATGGTGAACAAGCGTTGAAAGCCAGTTTGACAGTAAAAGAAAAATTACAAATCGCTTTTGCCCTTGAGCGTCTTGGCGTGGACGTAATGGAAGTGGGCTTCCCAGTGTCTTCCGCGGGGGATTTTGAATCCGTCCGTACCATTGCGGAAAACATTAAAAATAGCCGAGTTTGTGCCTTATCACGCGCGGTAGATAAAGATATTGATGTGGCGGCAGAAGCGTTAAAAGTGGCAGAAGCCTTTCGTATTCATACTTTCATTGCCACTTCCGCCTTGCACGTTGAAGCTAAATTACGCCGCACGTTTGATGATGTGGTAGAAATGGCGATTAACGCCGTAAAACGCGCGCGCCGTTATACCGATGATGTAGAATTTTCTTGCGAAGATGCAGGGCGTACAGGCATTGATAATATTTGTCGTATTGTGGAAGCTGCCATTAAAGCAGGGGCGACCACAGTGAATATTCCTGATACCGTGGGTTATTGCTTGCCAATGGAATATGGCAATATTATCGCTAATGTAATGAACCGTGTGCCGAATATTGATAAAGCAGTGATTTCTGTGCATTGCCACAATGATTTGGGTATGGCAACAGCAAATTCATTAACTGCGGTACAAAATGGCGCGCGACAAATTGAATGTACGGTAAATGGTATTGGTGAGCGTGCAGGTAACACCGCTTTGGAAGAAGTGGTAATGGCGATTAAAACGCGTCAAGCCTTGTTTGGCGTGGATACACGCATTAATACGCAGGAAATCCACCGCGTCAGCCAAATGGTTAGCCAATTATGCAATATGCCAATTCAGCCAAATAAAGCCATTGTCGGCTCGAATGCTTTCGCCCATTCTTCGGGCATTCACCAAGACGGTATGGTGAAAAATAAAAACACCTATGAAATTATGTCGCCAGAAACCATCGGCTTGAAAAAAGAAAAATTGAATTTGACTGCCCGTTCTGGTCGTGCGGCGGTGAAAAACCATATGGATTCAATGGGTTATCAAGAAAATGAATATGATTTGGATAAATTATACGAAGCTTTCTTAAAACTCGCCGATAAAAAAGGCCAAGTGTTCGATTATGACTTAGAGGCCCTTGCCTTTATTGATATGCAACAAGGCGATGAAGATCGCTTAACCTTAGACGTGATTACTTCACAAATGATCAGCCATTTGCCTGCTTCCGCCTTTGTGCAAGTGGAACTAGACGGTGAGAAATTAAGCCAAGTATCCAGCGGCGGTAATGGCCCTGTGGACGCAGTGTTTAACGCTATCTTGAAAATCACCAATATTGATTTAAAAATGTTGAACTATAACTTAACCGCGAAAGGGGAAGGGGCTGAAGCGCTCGGGCAAGTAGATATTGTGGTGGAACATAAAGGACGCCGTTTCCACGGTGTGGGCTTGGCAACGGATATTGTGGAATCTTCAGCGCGTGCGCTTATCCACGCCATTAATGCGATCTACCGCTCGCATAAAGTAGAAAATTTAAAATTAAGCAAAAATGCAATTAATTAAGGAGTGATGTGATGAAAAATTATAATGTCGCCGTATTAAGTGGCGATGGCATTGGCCCAGAAATTATGGCTGAAGCCATTAAAGTGCTTGATGCTGTACAGAAAAAATACGGTTTTCAACTTAACTTTCGCCATTTTGATGTGGGCGGTATCGCCATTGATAAACACGGCACGCCATTGCCAGCAGAAACTTTAAAAGGCTGCGAAGAAAGCGATGCAATTTTATTTGGTTCAGTGGGAGGGCCTAAATGGGAAAACTTACCACCAAATCAACAACCTGAACGTGGCGCATTATTACCGTTGCGTAAACACTTTACCCTATTCTGCAACTTACGCCCTGCAACCCTATACAAAGGCTTAGAAAAATTCTGCCCATTGCGTGCAGATATTGCGGCGAAAGGCTTTGATATGGTAACCGTGCGTGAATTAACAGGCGGGATCTATTTCGGTCAGCCTAAAGGCCGTGAGGGCGAAGGGAAAAACGAAAAAGCCTATGATACGGAAATCTATCACCGCTATGAAATTGAGCGTATCGCCAAAGTGGCCTTTGAAACCGCAATGAAACGCACTAAACACGTTACTTCAGTAGATAAAGCCAACGTATTGATCAGTTCTACCCTATGGCGTGATGTGGTGGAAGAAGTGGCAAAAGACTATCCTGAAGTAAGATTGGATCATATCTATATTGATAACGCCACGATGCAATTAATCAAACAACCTGAATTTTTTGATGTGTTGCTCTGCTCAAATATTTTCGGCGACATTATTTCTGATGAATGCGCAATGATCACGGGATCAATGGGAATGCTTCCTTCCGCCAGTCTAAACGAACAAGGTTTCGGTTTATACGAACCCGCAGGCGGCTCAGCCCCTGACATCGCTGGCAAAGGCATCGCCAACCCAATCGCACAAATTCTTTCAGCCGCAATGATGTTGCGTTATAGCTTTGATCTCAATGACGCCGCCACAGCAATAGAAAGTGCGGTGAAAAAAGTGCTAGAAAATGGCTACCGCACCGCAGATCTTGCAGATGAAAGCGCGCCTGTTTCAACAGAAGAAATGGGAGATCTTATTGTGGCTGAGATTTAAAAATCTCCCCCTACCCCTCCTTATCAAAGAGGGGGGAATTGATAAGTGAAATAGCTTAGTTACTTTCTATCAATAAGGGATAAATAAGAGAAATTGATGATGAAATCTCCCCCTAGCCCCCTCTTTATTAAAGAGGGGGAATTGATAAGTGAAAGAGCTTAGTTATTTTTTATCAATAAGGGATAAATAAGAGAAACTGATAATGAAATCTCTCACGAGATCCCCCCTCTTTGATAAAGAGGGGGTTAGGGGGAGATTCTAAACAAGAGATAATAGAATGACTAAAAAAACCCTATACGACAAATTATTCGATGTCCACATCGTTTACGAATCAGAAGGCGAAACACCGATTTTATACATCAATCGCCATTTAATTCACGAAGTAACCAGCCCACAAGCCTTTGACGGATTGCGTGTTGCCAATCGCCAAGTGCGTCAAGTGGGTAAAACCTTTGGTACAATGGATCACAGCATTTCAACACAAGTGCGTGATGTAAATAAATTAGAAGGACAAGCCAAAATCCAAGTATTAGAACTTGCCAAAAACTGTGCCAATACAGGGATTGAATTGTTCGATATGAACACCAAACAACAAGGTATCGTTCACGTTATGGGGCCAGAGCAAGGTTTAACCTTACCGGGAATGACTATCGTATGTGGGGATTCCCACACTGCCACGCACGGCGCATTTGGCGCATTAGCGTTTGGGATTGGTACATCAGAAGTGGAACACGTTCTTGCTACCCAAACCTTAAAACAAAGCCGTGCTAAAAATATGAAAATTGAAGTGCGTGGCAAAGTTGCCCCAGGGATTACGGCAAAAGACATAGTGCTTGCTATTATCGGCAAAACCACAATGGCAGGTGGCACAGGACACGTTGTAGAATTTTGCGGTGAAGCCATTCGTGATCTTTCTATGGAAGGAAGAATGACCGTTTGCAATATGGCCATTGAACTTGGTGCAAAAGCAGGATTAATCGCACCAGATGAAACGACATTTGAATACTTGAAAGGTCGCCCTTATGCCCCGAAAGGCAAAGATTGGGACGATGCGGTAGCTTATTGGAAAACCTTGAAAACCGATGAGGACGCAGAATTTGACACAGTGATCGTATTAGACGCGAAAGACATTTCACCACAGGTAACTTGGGGAACGAACCCAGGGCAAGTGATCGGCATTGATCAAACCGTGCCAAATCCCGCTGAAATGAATGATCCTGTGGTTCGTGCTTCTGCCGAAAAAGCCTTGGCTTACATTGGCTTAGCCGCCAACACCGATTTAACCCAAGTGCCTGTAGATCAAGTGTTTATCGGCTCTTGTACCAACTCCCGCATTGAAGATTTGCGTGCGGCAGCAGCGGTAATGAAAGGACGCAAAGTGGCTGAAAATGTGAAACGGGTGCTAGTTGTACCGGGTTCAGGCTTAGTTAAAGAGCAAGCGGAAAAAGAAGGCTTAGATAAAATTTTTATTGAAGCAGGAGCGCAATGGCGTAACCCGGGCTGTTCAATGTGTTTAGGAATGAATGATGACCAATTAGGCGAATGGGAACGTTGTGCTTCCACCAGTAACCGTAACTTTGAAGGTCGCCAAGGGCGTAACGGACGGACGCATTTAGTCAGCCCCGCAATGGCAGCGGCGGCGGCAGTGTTCGGCAAATTTGTTGATATTCGTCAAGTGGAATTACTTTAAGGAGAAATTATGGCAGGCTTTAAACAGCATTCAGGCATTGTCGTGCCTTTAGATGTGGCAAATGTGGATACCGATGCCATTATTCCAAAACAATTTTTGCAAGCCATCACCCGCGTAGGGTTTGGCAAGCATTTATTCCACGAATGGCGTTATCTCGATGCAGCAGGCACGCAGCCTAATCCTGATTTTGTGCTGAACTACCCGCAATATCAAGGGGCAAGCATTTTATTGGCACGCAAAAATCTTGGCTGCGGCTCATCTCGCGAACACGCCCCTTGGGCATTGGCAGATTATGGTTTCAAAGTGATGATCGCCCCAAGTTTTGCGGATATTTTCTATAACAACAGCTTGAACAACCATATGTTACCCATCCGTTTAAGCGAAGAAGAAATCGAAGAAATCTTCCAATGGGTGTGGGCAAATCAAGGGGCGAGCATTGATGTAGACTTAGAAAAAATGACCGTAACCGTAGGTGAAAAAGTCTACCCCTTTGAACTAGACGAATTCCGCCGCCACTGCCTATTAAATGGCTTAGACAACATCGGACTCACCCTCCAACACGAAAACGCCATTGCAGAATATGAGAAAAATATTCCTGCGTTTTTGAGATAAACTTAAGGCTGACACAACGTCAGCCTAATTTTTACCGCAGCACTAGCAATCTTAACCATTTTCACGCATACTTAAACCCAGAATTTTTCATTTGGGTTATGATTTATGCTTAATAAACGTTATTCTTTTGGTTATTTATTTGTAAACACTGCTGTTTCAATTTATTTTTTATCCATCTTTCTTTTTAAGCGTAGCTATAACATTGCTCCCGCCTTACTCATTTTAGCAGCACTGATTCTTTTTATAACAAGTAAAGAAAGAAAAAATATCTTTAAATTTAATAACGAACAAAAGACATTAGCGTTCAGTTATCTTTTCTACTTTGCAACACTTGCATTTTCTGTATTATTCCATCACGGAAAATTAAACGAATTAGATAATCCTAGTCGCATTTTGCTATTCTTACCAATCATTCCATTATTAGTTAATTACAAACTTAGCTTTCATATTTTAATAAAAGTTATTCCTTTCTCTGCCTTATTAGCTGGAGTTATTGCACTTATTCAGCGTTTTTATCTTGGGTATGAACAAGCATATAGTAATGTTATGCATATTCAAGGTGGTGATATGGCTATGAGCTTAGGTGTTTTTTCAATTTGTATTAGTCTATATTTTTGGACAAATAAAAATAAGAAATTTGCCCTATTCATATTATTCTGCGCATTAATGGGAATGTTAGGAAGCATTTTATCCACAGCTCGTGGTGGCTGGATTGGTGTACCATTTATACTGGCTTTCACCTTATATATTTATCGCAAAAAACTGCCTAAATATTTCTTTCCTATCCTATTTTCTGCAATTTCAACATTTGTTGTTATTGTTTCTCTCACCAACACGGGAGGCATTATTGATCGCATCAATGCGGCTAAAGCAGATATTACGCAATATGTGAGTAGCGAAAACACTTCTACTTCTGTTGGTGCACGTTTCGATATGTGGAAAGCCTCTTGGATTGCGATTCAAGAAAAACCTATTTTAGGTTGGGGCAAACAAGGTATTTACGACAAAAAACAAGAACTTGCAAAAGAAGGCATTATTAGTGAATATGCAGCAAGTTTCGTGCATAACCACAATCAATTTATTGATGATACAGTAAAAAAAGGGCTAATTGGACTTATAGCCTTATTATTTGTTTTTATTGTTCCTTTACGCTTTTTTATTAGCAACTTAAAAACAGATAATCCAGAACTATTATGCCTTTCTAGTTTGGGGATCATTCACGTTATATCTACAATGTTTTATAATTTTTCACAAAGTTTCTTTAGCCATAACTCAGGAAATATTTTCTATTTCTTTTTGATTGTGATTTTTTATGCTGCTATTAAAGTGCTAAAGAATAAAAATTAAGACATAAAAATGATGCCCTATTATAAGGGCATTATTTTTAAAGTGCGGTGCTTTTTCTGTTATTTTTCTTGGGCATCGTAGATAAAAATATCTATTTTCCTAATACTGAATCTCTCTCCGCCCTGAGAAAGAATGCCCGAGGGTGTTGCTATCCACGGTTTCTAACTCGCCGCCGACAGGAATGCCGTGCGCAATGCGGGTTACTTTGATATTTTGTTGCATACAAAGTTCCGCGATGTAATTGGCGGTTGCTTCGCCTTCCACCGTTGGGTTGGTGGCAAGAATCACTTCACGAAAGGCTTCATTTTGTAGGCGTCTGTTTAGTAAATCTAAGCCGATTTCTCTTGGCCCAATGCCGTCTAACGGGGAAAGATGCCCCATTAAGACAAAATAACGCCCTGAAAATTGCCCTGTTTGTTCAATGGCTTGAATGTCGGAAGGCTGCTCTACCACACAAAGCAAGCCTGTGTTTTGACGGCGTGGATTATTGCAAATGGTGCAAACTTCTTCTTCCGTAAAAGTTCGGCACTGTTCGCAATGGCCAATTTGCGACATTGCGGCGGTTAATGCGCGCGCCAGATCCATTCCACCGCTGCGATCTCGTTGCAATAAATGATAGGCCATTCGTTGTGCAGATTTCGGGCCAACACCGGGTAAACAGCGTAATGCGTCAATAAGATTTTCTAATAATGGGCTTGTTTGCATTGTTTTGCCTAAAAATAAACAAAAAACGCACCGCACTTTGATTTTTAATAAGAAACAAAGTGCGGTGCAAAATTAGGGAAAATTTAGAATGGCATTTTAAAGCCAGGGGGTAATGACATTCCTGCGGTAACAGATGCCATTTTTTCTTTTTGCAATTCTTCTGCACGGCGAACCGCATCATTGAATGCCGCTGCGATAAGATCTTCAAGCATTTCTTTATCGTCTTCCATTAGCGAAGGATCGATTTCAATGCGGCGACAATTATGCGCGCCATTCACGGTGATTTTTACCAAGCCTGCGCCTGATTCGCCTGTTACTTCTAACTGTGCAATTTCTTCTTGCATTTTTTGCATACGATCTTGCATTTGCTGGGCTTGCTTCATTAAGTTGCCTAAGCCACCTTTTCCAAACATAATTTTTATCCTCAATGTTAATAAGTAGCGACATTCTAACGAAAAATTAATAAATTGGGAATAATCAAATCTGTGTTAGAATGCCGAACTTTGTTTTAGATGATTGATGTTGTCCCCTATGCGATTATTTATAGCCGAGAAACCTAGCCTTGCCCGAGCCATTGCTGATGTGTTGCCCAAACCTCATCAGCGCGGTGATGGTTTTATTCGCTGTGGTGAAAATGATTGTGTTACTTGGTGCGTTGGTCATCTGTTAGAACAAGCCGAACCTGACGCTTACGATCCCAAATTCAAAACTTGGCGTGTGGAAGATTTGCCTATCGTGCCGCAAAAATGGCTGCTTATCCCAAAAAAATCAGTGAAAAAACAGCTAGATACGGTAATAAAGCTGATTCATCAAGCAGATCTACTTATCAATGCCGGCGACCCAGATCGTGAAGGGCAATTGTTGGTGGACGAAGTGTTTAGCTACGCCAATCTTTCTGCTGAGAAAAAAGCACAAATTCAACGCTGCTTAATTAGCGATTTAAACCCAAGTGCGGTACAAAAAGCGGTAAAAAAATTACAATCGAATCAAAACTTTATCCCTCTTGCCACCTCAGCGCTTGCGCGCGCCAGAGCGGATTGGCTGTATGGCATCAATATGACGCGTTCTTACACTAAGCGTGGACAGAATGTGGGCTATCGTGGCGTGCTTTCGGTAGGACGAGTGCAAACGCCTGTGCTGGGCTTAATCGTTCGCCGTGATTTAGAAATTGAAAATTTCCAACCGAAAGATTATTTTGAAGTACAGGCTTTTGTGCAAACCAAGGAAGAGATTCCGCAAAAATTCACCGCACTTTGGCAGCCAAGTAAAGCGTGCGAAGATTATCAAGATGAAGACGGCCGTGTGCTTTCCCGCGCCTTAGCGGAAAATGTGGTAAAGCGCATTACAGGCCAGCCTGCAACGGTAACGGATTATCAAGACAAACGCGAAAAAGAAACTGCGCCTTTGCCTTATTCCCTTTCCGCCTTGCAAATTGATGCGGCAAAACGCTACGGGCTTTCAGCGCAAGAAGTGCTGGATACTTGCCAGCGCTTATATGAAACGCACCGCTTAATTACTTATCCACGTTCCGATTGCCGTTATTTGCCCGAAGAACATTTCGCTGAACGCCATAAGGTGATGAATGCCATTTCCATTCACGCGCCCGATTATCAGCCGTTACCGACTATTATCAATCCTGAACAGCGAAACCGTTGCTGGAATGATAAAAAGGTGGAAGCGCACCACGCGATTATTCCAACGGCAAAAAATCGGCCTGTCAATCTGACGCAAATGGAACGCAATATTTATCAGCTTATCGCGCGTCAATATCTCGCCCAATTCTGCGCAGATGCGGAATACCGCCGTTGTAAAATCACCTTAAATATTTCAGGGGGAAAATTTGTCGCGGCAGCGAGCAATTTACAAGTGGCTGGCTGGAAAGAACTTTGGGGCAAAGAAAATGATGAACAAAATAACGCTGAACCCTTGCTGCCTGAAGTGGAAAAAGGGCAAGAATTATTCTGTGAAAAAGGCGAAATTCTGAGTAAAAAAACGCAACCGCCAAAGCCCTTTTCAGATGCGACATTGCTTTCCGCTATGACTGGGATTGCGCGTTTCGTACAAGATAAAGCGTTGAAAAAAATCTTACGCGAAACCGATGGTTTAGGCACAGAAGCCACGCGTGCCAGCATTATTGAACTGCTATTTAAGCGTGGTTTTGTTTATAAAAAAGGGCGTCATATTCATAGCACCGAAACAGGACGAATTTTAATTCAAGCCCTGCCTGACATCGCCACGCTACCAGATATGACCGCCCACTGGGAAGCACAGCTCAACAGCATTAGCCAAAAAGCGCTGAGTTATCATCAATTTATGCACGAATTGGTGCAATCCCTGCCTGCAATGCTCAGTTATACCAATTTTGATGCATTACGACAGCTCGGGGTACTTTCAAGACAAATGGCCACCAAGACTGCCAACAAAGGCAACAAACGCAAAAGTGCGGTAAAAAAATCGTAAATTTTTTGCTGCACTTTTCAGCAAAACAGAAAAATTTGCTTACAATTAAAACAACTAACCATTTTTTGCTGAAAATCCCTTGCGTGTCCTTGTAATATTCGCTAATATTCGCGCGTTAAATTTGCTATTCAAGAACAAGAGAAGAAATAATGTATCAAGCACTGTTAATTATCTACTTAGTGGTTTCCGTTGTCCTTATTGGTTTCATTTTAATCCAACAAGGTAAAGGTGCAAATGCAGGCGCATCATTCGGTGGCGGTGCATCGGGTACAGTATTTGGTGCAAGTGGTGCAGGTAATTTTTTAACTAAAACCACCGCTATTTTAGCGATTGTTTTCTTCGTTGTAAGTATTGCTATTGCGAATATTAATTCTCACAGAAATAACGTTGAAACAGGGAAATTTGATAATCTTTCACAAGTTGCTGAAAAAATTCAAGAACAGCAACCAAAAGTAGAAGAAAAACAAAACTCAGATATCCCACAATAATTTAAACCGAATTTTGCTCTGATGGTGGAATTGGTAGACACGCTATCTTGAGGGGGTAGTGTCCATAGGACGTGCGAGTTCAAGTCTCGCTCAGAGCACCAAAACACTTAACTAAGCCTTTCGTAACCGCTCGAAAGGCTTTTTTAATGCCTGTAATTTCAAGGATTTAGCTTGTTTTACCTATCGAAACTAATCGTAGTCAATTGACTTAAATCGCAGTTTTTAGTAACTATAATAGTAACCACGAGCGGAATATAGTTACTAATCGCTCTTTCATAGTTACTAAAATTACGGAGATACTAGATATGGCGCGTATTATCAAGCCTTTAACTAATACAGAAATTGAGCGGGCAAAACCACAAAACAAGCCCTATACTTTATTCGGATCATTATCTGAAACAGCAACCTGATAAGATTCTACTATTGATATTTGCTTTCCAACACTTTTCCTTGTCATTGATCTAGCTAAGACATAATTCATCACCCTCTTTCGGTGTAGTATTATCACTGTAAATATTTCATCATTTTTTAAACCAACAACAGAATAAAAAATCCCATTACTGCCCTCTATGTCCCACCATTCGACATCAATGGCAATACATAGATTTATCTAATTAGATTTTATTAGCTATTACATTTTTATATGAATGTTTATGTCTAAATCTTTACTATTACCATCTTTATCGGTAAAGGTTGCTTTTCCTTTAATTACATTTTCAACTTCATTTGCTTTATTTTCTAACTTAGCTAAACGGGCTTGAATAATCGGGCGCTGAATTTCTTTATTTAGGCTCTCGATATATTCATTATAACGCTGTTCTTCTGCACTAAGCGTTTTTGTTTTATTCTCTCTAATTATGCTAATCAGGCCAAAAGCAATCGCCAAAGAAAATGCGATGCCAACATTTACCCAGCCTATTGCGTCAAATACAAACCATACATAAATAGCTATAAATGGAGAAAACATAAACAAAATCAATTTCAACATAATTCCTCCTTATAATGGAAAATAATTGATGGGTAACTACAAATCCTTAGCAAAATTCAACCGCTCTTTTCCAGTGTAAACCGTTGCTCTGCCCTCTCTAGCGAAGCCAATTAAGGTAAGTTGGCTTTGTTTGGCTTGTTGCACTGCAAGGGCGGTCGCAGCGGAGATGGCGACTAGACATTCAATGCCAGTGCTTACGACTTTCTGTACCATTTCATAGCTCGCTCGGCTAGAAATTAGCACAAAGCCTTGTTGCTTCGGTTGTTTGGCGTACCAGCCTAAGAGTTTATCCAAGGCAACGTGGCGGCCTACATCTTCTCGGATAGCAATCAAGTTTCCTTGCAAATCAAAAAAGGCGGCGGCGTGAGTTGAGCCTGTTTGTTGTCCAAGCTGTTGGGCTGAATGTAATTTTTTCGGGCAATCGTCAAGAAGAGAAATATCCAAAACATAAGTGCGGTGCAAAATGGGCAAGTTTTTGTGGATTTGATCAAGCTGTTCTGTGCCACAAATGCCGCAGCCTGTTCTTCCTGCTAAAGTGCGGCGGCGTTCTTTGAGTGCGACAAAACAACGTGTGGCAATTTCTATCTGCACTTCAATGCCATTACAGGTTTCTTCTACATCAATACCATAAATGTCCGCAGGCTTTTCAATAATGCCTTCGGTTAAAGAAAAACCAAGGGCAAAATCTTCCAAATCTTGTGGCGAACACATCATTACGGTGTGGCTAATGCCGTTATAAACTAGGGCTACGGGGTTTTCTACGGCGAGATTATCTTCTCGTTCTTCGAGCAAAAAATCGTTTCCCTTTTGTTGGCTATTTGTTAATTTTTTGAAAAAAATAATTGGCGATTTTGTGATCCAGCTCAAGCCTTTCCCCTTCTTAATCAAGATTATTTATGGATTTTGCCCGTAAAAAGGCGTATCCTTAGCATTGTATGTATTTTGCTAATTGTAATACAATTTGCAATAAACTATACAGTACTGAATTTCATTGATGTACAAAATATAAATTTAAGCAAATTCAGTACCCAAACGAATATCGAAAAATTCTACTACTACACAATAACACAACAATTTTGTTGGTTAAGGAGTATCTCTATGCAGGTCACAAGAAGAAAATTCTTTAAGATCTGTGCAGGTGGTATGGCAGGGACGTCTGCGGCGATGTTGGGCTTTGCTCCAGCAACAGCTTTAGCAGCTCCTCGCGAATACAAGTTATTACGCGGTAAAGAAACCCGTAATACCTGCACCTATTGTGCCGTAGGCTGTGGTATGTTGTTATACAGCTTAGGTGATGGCGCAAAAAATAGCGTGGGTAAACTTTATCACATTGAAGGGGACCCCGATCATCCAGTAAGCCGTGGGGCGCTTTGTCCGAAAGGGGCAGGGGCATTAGATTATGTAAATAGCCCACGCCGTGTGAAATATCCTGAAGTGCGTGAGCCAGGTTCAACAGAATGGAAACGTATTTCTTGGGAAGAAGCCATTGAGCGTATCGCAAAACATATGAAAGCAGACCGTGATGCCAACTTTGTGTTAAACAATGAAAATGGCACGCCTGTTAATCGTTGGATGACATCAGGTTTCTTAGCAGGCTCTGCTTGTAGTAATGAAACCGGTATCTTAACGCAAAAATTTGTGCGCTCACTCGGTATGATTTATACCGACAACCAAGCGAGTATCTGACACGGACCAACGGTAGCAAGTCTTGCTCCATCATTTGGTCGCGGTGCGATGACCAACCACTGGGTTGATATTAAAAACTCTGATTTAGTAATCGTAATGGGCGGTAACGCTGCGGAAGCTCACCCTGTTGGGTTCCGTTGGGCGATTGAAGCGAAAAAACAAAATGGTGCGAAGTTAATGGTGGTTGATCCACGCTTTAACCGTACAGCTTCAGTTGCAGATATTTATATGCCATTACGTTCTGGGACAGATATTGCATTTTTATCTGGCGTTATTCGTTATTTATTAGAAAAAGATCAAATCCAACACGAATATGTTAGACATTATACGAATGCGGCATTCCTCGTTGATGAGAACTTCAAGTTTGAAGATGGCTTGTTCTCAGGCTATGATCCTGAAACTCGCAAATATGATCGTTCAACTTGGCGTTATCAGTTTGATGCGGAAGGTCAGCCTATTCGTGATCTAACCTTACAACACCCTCGTTGCGTGATTAATCTGTTAAAAGATCACGTTTCTCGTTATACCCCTGAAATGGTAGAACGTATCACGGGTACACCACAAAAAAGTTTCTTACAATTCTGTGAAGAAATTGCCAAAACCTCTGCACCTGATAAAGCTGCAACCTTTATGTACGCATTAGGTTGGACTCAACATACTGTGGGTTCACAAAATATTCGTACGATGGCGATGATCCAGCTATTACTCGGTAATATCGGGGTTTCTGGCGGTGGTGTGAATGCGTTGCGTGGACACTCAAATGTACAAGGGATTACGGATTTAGGTTTATTCCCACATATGTTGCCTGGCTATATTCCATTGCCAACCGAAGCGGATACCAGTTTAGAAAACTTCCTAAACCGTATTACGCCAAAAACAATGATGAAAGATCAGGTGAACTACTGGCAAAATACGCCGAAATTTATGGTAAGTATGCTGAAAACCTTCTTTGGTGAAAAAGCTACTGCTGAAAATGAATTCGGCTACCATTATTTACCGAAATTGCCGAAAGGCGGTATGGATCAAATGCGCTACATTGATGAAATGTATCAAGGTCGCGTAAATGGTTATTTCTGCCAAGGAATGAACCCTGTTGCCTCTTATCCAAATTCAGGCAAAATCATCAAAGCCTTAAGTAATTTGAAATACTTGGTGATTATGGATCCGTTAATTACGGATACCTCGGAATTCTGGAAAAACTACGGTGAATTTAATGATGTGAAAACAGAAGAAATTCAAACCGAAGTATTCCGCTTACCAACCACTTGTTTCGTGGAAGAACACGGTTCAATCGCTAACTCTGGTCGTTGGTTACAATGGCACTGGAAAGCTGTTGATGCCCCATTTGAAGCGAAAAGCGATGGTGAAATTCTTTCTGAATTAAGAGCTGCATTAATCGAGCTTTATCACAAAGAAGGTGGCGTATCACTGGATAGCCTTGAAGCGATGAGCTGGAACTATGATAATCCGCTCGAGCCAAAAGCAGAAGAAGTGGCGAAAGAAATGAACGGCTATGCCTTACAAGATCTCCTTGATGCCAACGGCAACGTGATCTTGAAAAAAGGTGAGCTACTTTCAAGTTTCGCACAAATGCGTGCTGATGGTAGCACATCTGGTGCGTGCTGGATTTATACTGGTCAATGGACACAAAAAGGTAACCAAATGGCGAATCGCGATAACGCAGATCCGTCTAACTTAGGTAACACCTTAGGTTGGGGCTTTGCGTGGCCGATGAACCGCCGTATTATTTACAACCGTGCAAGTGCGGATTTATCTGGTAAACCTTGGAATCCAAAACGCCAGTTGATCAAATGGAATGGCAAAAACTGGAACTATGTGGACGTGGCAGACTTCGGTACAGCGCCGCCAAATAGTCCTACCCTACCATTTATTATGCAACCTGAAGGGGTAAGTGGTTTATTTGTGCGTGAACGTATGGCTGACGGCCCGTTCCCAGAACATTACGAACCAATTGAAACACCAATTGGCACAAACCCACTGCATCCAAATGTCGTATCCAACCCTGTGGCGCGTATTTTGGAAAGCGATAAAGCAGACATTGGCACTTCGGAAGAATTCCCTTATGTGGGTACAACCTATCGTCTAACAGAACATTTCCACTTCTGGACGAAAAATGTGTTACTCAATGTAATTGCCCAGCCAGAACAATTTGTTGAAATTGGCGAAGCACTTGCAAAAGAGAAAGGCATCAATAATGGTGATTATGTCAAAGTTACCTCAAAACGTGGTTATATTAAAGCCGTAGCTGTGGTAACCAAACGTATCCGCCCACTCACTGCCGATGGCAAAGCCGTGCATACCGTAGGTATCCCAATTCACTGGGGCTTTGGCGGTATTGGTAAACAAGGTTTCTTTGCCAATAACCTCACCATTCGTGCAGGTGATGCAAATACACAAACACCGGAATCAAAATGTATGTTGGTAAATATTGAGAAAGTGGGGGCATAATATGGGAACTATTCAATCGCAAGATATTATTAAAGCCTCTGCAACATCGGGATTAACACCACCACCGCAAGCGCGAGATCATCAGCTTGAAGTGGCAAAACTGATTGACGTTACCACTTGTATCGGCTGTAAAGCCTGCCAAGTGGCTTGTTCAGAATGGAATGATATTCGTGCCGAGCCGGAAAAATGTATCGGCTCATACGATAACCCGATTGATCTCAATGCCAAAGCTTGGACGGTGATGAAATTCAATGAAGTTGAAGAAAATGACCGTCTAGAATGGCTGATCCGTAAAGATGGCTGTATGCACTGTAGTGAACCGGGCTGTTTAAAATCTTGCCCATCACCGGGTGCGATTATTCAATATGCAAACGGCATCGTTGATTTCCAATCAGACAAATGTATCGGTTGTGGTTACTGTATCGCAGGTTGTCCATTCAACATTCCAAGAATGAACCCTGAAGATAACCGTGTGTACAAATGTACGCTTTGTGTTGATCGCGTTACCGTGGGTCAAGAACCAGCTTGTGTGAAAACCTGTCCAACAGGCGCAATTCATTTCGGTACAAAAGAAGAAATGAAACATTATGCAGAAACCCGTATTGCTGATTTGAAATCCCGCGGTTATGAAAATGCTGGGCTTTATGATCCAGAAGGTGTGGGTGGTACACACGTTATGTATGTGTTGCATCACGCTGATAAGCCAGAGCTTTACTCAGGCTTACCGAAAGATCCACAAATTGACGTTACCGTGAAATTATGGAAAGACGTATTGAAACCAGTTGCAGCAGTGGCAATGGGAGGCTTAGTGCTTTCTGAAATTGCGCACTATCTTGCAGTTGGGCCAAATACGGAAGATCTAGAAGAACACGAAGAAGTCGTGCCAGAAGATGAACAAGCACATAAAGGAGGCGAAAATGAGTAAAGTTAAGATCAGCAACGATCAACGAGTTGTTCGCCACAAATTGCCTGCGCGTTTAAGTCACTGGTTACTTGTAATCTGTTTCTTCACCACAGGGTTATCAGGGCTTGCATTCTTCTTCCCTGATTTTGCTTGGCTAACGGAAATCTTAGGTAACCCAAGAATTGCCCGTTTTATCCACCCATTCACTGGAATCATAATGTTTATTGCCTTTATCAATCTTTGCTTGATTTACTGGCCTTACAACATTCCTGAAAAAAATGACTGGGTATGGCTAAAAAATATTAAAGAAGTCTTAAAAGGCAACGAACACGCCGTTTCAGACAACGGAAAATATAATTTAGGGCAAAAAATGCTATTCTGGACCTTAATCCTTGCAATGGTTACCCTACTAACAACAGGAATTATTATGTGGCGACAATATTTCTCCCATAATTTCCCAATTCCTGTTATCCGCATTGCCATTTTGCTGCACTCAGCTAGTGCCTTTATGCTCTTTACTGGTATTATGGTACATATGTATATGGCATTCTGGGTGAAAGGTTCTATTCGTGGAATGGTTGAAGGTTGGGTAACGGTACGCTGGGCGAAAAAACATCACCCACGCTGGTTCCGTGAAGACATTCTGCCTGAACTTGAAAAAGAAGCCGCAGAAAAAGCGAAAGAAAAGCACGCTAAATAATTAACAATGGCAAAGTGCGGTGATTTTTTGCAAAATTTTGCAAATTTACACCGCACTTTCTTTATTGACGAACGTTAATGAAAAATTATGAGTATAAAAATCCTACCAAAAGATGAAATTGTACAAGCTGCCAGCTCTTTTCATCACCCGATTCTTTTATTTTCCAACCCGAAAAATCTTTACCAACGCCGTGCCGAACGCCTGCGTTCTTTAGCGCAAAATCACCCAATGGCGGATTACCTTAATTTCGCTGCCAATATTGTTGATTGTCAGCTTGCGCTACTGAATGAACAGCCTGTTACGCAAGAAATTGAAATCAGCACGGAAACTAGCGTTCCCCTTGACATCACAAAATGGCAGCGCGATCCCCAATGGCGAGATTTGCTGCGCACCTTACTCAATAAAATGAAAAATAACGGCAATGAAAGTGTACAAGCCACTATTGAGAATTTAGAAAAAGCTTCTGACAGCGAGCTTGAACAACTTGCCGACAAATTGCTTGCGCAACAATTTTCTGAAGTCAGCAGCGACAAAGCCTTATTTATTTGGGCAGCACTTTCCCTTTATTGGATTCAGCTTGCTCAACAATTACCGCAAAATAGTAAAATGGAAAGCGGTGAACACCTTCATCTTTGCCCAGTATGTAATGCGCCGCCAACAGCGAGCGTGGTACATTTTGGCTCAGAACAGGGTTTGCGTTATGTGCATTGCTCTCTTTGCGAAAGTGAATGGAATGTGGTGCGTAGCAAATGCACCAACTGCAATCACACAGGGAAATTGGATTATTGGTCAATCGACAGTGAATCTGCGCCAGTGAAAGCAGAAAGCTGCGGCGATTGCCATAGTTATCTGAAAATGATGTATCAAGAAAAAGATCCTTATGTGGAAGCCATTGCCGATGATCTGGCAAGCATTTATCTTGATATTGAAATGGAAGAAAAAGGCCTTGCGCGCAGTGGTTTAAATCCGTTTATGTTTCCAAATACAGGGGAATAAAGAAAATAAGTGCGGTCTATTTTCCGTGATTTTTTAACTAAAAACGAGCTGGAATACTTCACCAGCTCGTTTTTATTTTCCTTTATAAATTCGCTAAGAAAGGATTGCTTTTCTTTTCCTGGCCAATGGTAGTATAAGCACCGTGTCCTGGAATAATCACCATTTCATCGGGAAGTGGATATAATTTCTGTTTAATCGTATCTAATAATGTTTGATGATCGCCACCCGGTAAATCTGTTCTTCCTACTGAATTTTTGAACAATACATCACCAGTAAAGGCTACATTTTTAGTCTTTTCAATAAAACCAATATGGCCTGGGCTATGTCCTGGAAGATGTAACACATCAAAGGTAAAATCCCCCACTTCAATGACATCACCTTCATTAAGCCAACGATCAGGCAAAAATGCGCTTAATTCAAATAGCAATCCAAAGCGTTCTGCCTGCTGTGGAAGCCCTTCAAACCAATATTTATCAGCTTCCTGTGCGCCCAAAATCTCAACACCAAAATGATGCTTTAATTTTTCCGCTGCCCCAATATGATCCAAATGTCCGTGGGTAAGTAAAATTAACTTTAAATTTAAGCCTAGCTCTTCAATGCGCTTAATTAATTTCTCTGCTTCACCACCCGGATCAATAATTGCTGCATTTTTCTCATTATCCCAAATTAATGAGCAATTTTGTTGAAAAGGGGTAACAGGGATAATTTCAATATTCATTTTATTTCCTTTTATATATGCTATTTAAAACAATAAAACCGCAATCACTTGCGGTTTTATGATGATTAGAATAATGATTAGCTACCACGCCAAGTACGCACTGGGCCTGTATCAATATGAATAAAATTACTTCTTGGATAATAACCCACACCACCGTTA
Organism: Avibacterium avium; assembly: GCF_900454535.1. Lineage (GTDB taxonomy): Bacteria > Pseudomonadota > Gammaproteobacteria > Enterobacterales > Pasteurellaceae > Avibacterium > Avibacterium avium. The sequence goes on along the minus strand of NZ_UGSP01000001.1, from coordinate 1,298,657 downwards.
TTTAAACTTTCAGCAGCACGTTTTACTCTAGCAAGGGGTACGCCATCAATACGGAAATCAATGGCTTGACCACGCATATGGTAGCTGTTACTCGCTACACCACGACTTTTACGATGCATTGCCGCATTGCTTGTCGGGGAGCGGTAACCACAGATAATTTGAATTTCAGTATTGCGTAAACCTAAATTTTTTTGAATTTGATAAAATTTATGGAAAAGTCTTGGATCCATTTTATGCACTTTATTATTACGTTTATCGCGTAATAAATAATCCAACTTCTTTAAGTTGCTGGCCGAAAATCCGCGTGCAATGTTAAATTCGCCACTAAATGTATCGCCAGTGTTAATATTTCTAAAACGCAAAAGACCTGGCTTTGGCGTTGAAAGTGCGGCTAATACAGTATTAGGTAAAAATGAAACCCCTAAGGCAATTCCACCTAAAGATAGCCATTTTCTACGATTTTTATCAATTCCAGTCATACACATTACTTACTTTAAATTTATCATCTTTTATTCTGACTAAATAATATTGAATTAGTTCAATAAAATTTAGTCAAAAGATGAAATTCCCCTTACATAATATATTTTCTTACTGCATTCCAGTTTATATAGCTAAGATTCGGCATGGAATCATAGCCATAAATATCAGGCAACGTATAAGTTTTACCGCCATCAATCCAAGCCGTTACATAATATAAATAAACTGGATTACTTGAACGAATATTGGCTGAAGTCGTTTTCTTACTACTTAATACTTTACGTTTTCTGTCTTCTGACCAACCTGCCTCTTTCAATAAAATTGTCGCTAACTGATCAGATTGTTGTACACGAATACAACCAGAACTTAACGCACGATCTTTTTTGCCAAATAAGCTGTGGTTTGGTGTATCGTGCAAATAAATTGCATCACTACTTGGCATATTAAATTTATAATTCCCTAATGCACTATCCCCTGGCGCTTGACGGATACGATAAGGGAATTTACTTCCAATCGCTGCCCAGTTAATGGAATGTGGATCAATCGTGCGTCCTGAACCATCGGTAATGGTATAACCATGACGTGCAACATAGCCTGGATCACGTTTAATTTTCGGCACTAAATCTTCATTAATTAAACGTGTTGTCGGTGTCCAAGGTGGGTTCACCACAACATTACTTAATTTACTATACATTACAGGGGTTTTACGCGCTTGTTTTCCAACAATAACACGCGAATTTAACACCACCTTGCCATCGCGATAATAATTAAGCTGATAACTTGGGATATTTACGAAAATACCATTAGTAAATTCAGGCAAAATTCTCAATCGCTGTGTATTAATGGCTAATTTATAAATCTGCTTCCGATCAGCATTACCTGATACTATTAACGCTTCTAATTGATGTAAGGTTTGACGATATAGATGGTTTTTGCCAGAAAGTTGGCTAATAAAAGCAGAATTTTGATTATTTTTCACCGCACTTAGCCACGCTTGAATATCCTGCTCTTTTGGTTCATTTGCTTTATAAGCATTTGAGCTATAAAGCCAACGTTGTGCAGAATTTAAGGCGTTTTTACTATAAAAAAGATAATCTAAAAACGCATCTGTTAATAAAATATCACGCACCAAAGGATCTTGGTTCTCACTTTTATAAATACGATCTAAATTCTGTGCTGATTGACGTGAAACACCACTTGCCACTAATGCTGCATAATCACGCAAAAACTGCTTTTCTGCCTTTTTATCTTCCCATAATAAAACATAATCATTTTGGGTATAAATTTTCGCTACGGCAGACTTAAACTGTAACGGCTGTGTGCCAATAATATCTGTCAAACGTTGTTCAGAACGCTCTTGCTGCTCAGCGTTAAGACGCTCATCTTCTGCTTTACGCTCAGCAACTAATTTATCCGCAATGGCTTGTTTTTCAAGAAGCAATTGTTCATTGGTTAATTTCACCTTTTTAACGACATTGGATTGTGTCATTGGCGTTGCAGAAACCACTGGCGCTGCTTGTGTTTGTGCCGCAAGCACCGTTCCAACATAAGCATAAGACGTCAATAAAGTTGCTACTTTGGCTAACTTAAATGAAGTCGTTTTTAACATATTTGAGTCCTTAAATTGAAAGTTTATTATTGTAATTAGCTAAACTTATGTGGCAATCATACCACGCTGAATATTAGGCAATAAAATTCAATCCTAACAATAATATAACCGCACTTTTATGCTTAATGACATCAAAGTGCGGTAAAATTTTTTACGGTTTTTCTACCCTTTTTGCCGCATCACCATTTGCCTTTTCAGCATAGAAAGAAACAAGATCAGCAGCCATATGCTCCGCTTCTTTCAAAGCAAAATCAGGTGCTTCGTAATCTTTCGGCAAATCATCTAAATTTTTGATTGGCTTTTTGCCTTCACGTTTAAAGCGTTCATTGAGATCTTTTAACCGTTTAGCATCATCTTTATCATTTTCTGCTTTTCGCTTTTCATAATTCAATGATAAGAATTTACGCTCACGGCGCTCTTCAAGGGTTTTCAGATTCTCATTTAATACGATGAACTCAGGATCTTTCGCCATTCTAGCAATATGTGCAGGTTCTAGTTTGGCAACTGCTTCTCTTGCTTTTCCTTGCTCTGAATAACTTGCAGGGGGAATTTTATCCCAAGGTAAGGCATTGTCTTCTTTTTCTTCACCATATTCTTTCATATCAATTAAAGAAGGAAAAGTAATATCTGGCTTAACTCCTTTTAACTGAGTGCTTCCGCCATTGATACGATAAAACTTCTGAATGGTATATTGAATCAAGCCAAGCGGATTATCACTGAGATCGTACACAAAATTCAGTGAATTACTACGCTGAACCGTACCTTTACCAAAGCTATTTTGCCCAATCACAATTCCTCGATTGTAATCCTGAACCGCTGCGGCAAAAATTTCAGAAGCAGAAGCACTGAATCGGTCAATCATCACCAATAATGGGCCTTTATAAACTTGTTCCATATCAGGATCTTCGTGGATACGAATGCGCTGATAGGCATCGCGTACTTGAACAACAGGGCCATCACTAATAAATAAGCCACTTAGCTCAACAGCCTCGCCTAATGCGCCACCGCCATTTTCACGCAAATCAATAATCAACCCCTGTGCTTTTTTGCTTTCCATTTCTTTCAAGAGTTTTCTTACATCATCTGTTAAGCCAATGTAAAAGCTAGGAATTTTGATCACTGCAATTTGTTTGCCGTCCACTTTTTCTACGGTGAGTTTAGCCGCCTGATCTTCTAAGCGAACACGATCTCGAATTAAGGTAACAATACGATTTTTACCGCCTTTTTCTGGCTCAATTTCTAACCGCACTTTTGTGCCTTTTTTGCCTTTGATCTTGTCAATAACGTCATCTAAACGCCAACCGACCACATCAACAATTGGGCCTTTCGCTTGACCAACACCAACGATTTTATCTCCCGCTTTAATGCGTTTACTGCGATCTGCTGGCGCGCCTTTTACCAAAGACTTAACCACCGTTTCACCAGTTTCTTCTGATTGTAATGTCGCCCCAATCCCTTCTAAGGAAAGGTTCATACTCTCATTGAAACTTTTCGCAGTTCTTGGCGCAAGATAGCTGGTATGCGGATCAATTTCACGCGCAAGTGCATTAAGATAAGCCTGAGTCACATCTTCTGCTTTAGTTTGAGTTAAGCGGCGAATAGCTAAGTTATAACGCTTAATTAACGTTTTTTTAATTTCTGGCCATTTTTTATCTTTTAACTTCAAACCGATCACATCGTTTTTAACGCGCTGTTCCCACAACTTATTGAGTTCTGCTTCAGTTTTAGGCCAAGGCGCTTTTTCACGGTCAATCTCAATTTGATCATCTTGGCTTAAATTCGGCTCTTTATCTAATAATGAAAGTGCATATTTATAACGTTCATAACGTCTTTTCATCATTTCATCATACATATCAAAAGCAATATCCAACTTGCCTTCATTAAGCTCTTCATCAATTTTACTTGCATACTTTTCGCGCATTTGTGCAACATCTGAAGCCAAAAAAGTATTCCGAGAATAATCTAAACTTCTTAGATAACGATCAAAGATTTTTTGCGAAAATTCATTATCCAGTTGAAATTTTTGATAGTGAGAATTGGTTAAGCGTGCCGTTACACGCTTAGTCGCTAACTGATGGTTTTCATCGTATGAGGGCAATACAATATCAGCACTTTTCAGTGTCGGCGCAACGGCCAAACTTAGCTGACTAGATAAAAATAAAGCGCCAAGCATTAAGGCTAACTTGCTCTTACTTTGATAAAATTTCATTCAACTTTCCTAATTAAAGCAAAACTGGCGTGTAAAACTAAACAAATAAACGATCAGCTGTTACCGCAATGGTTAAACCATTTTCTAGCTGAACACGCACATTGTCTTTTACTACTTCAAGCACAACAGCAGTTTTTGCACTATTGCCTGCTTTTACCTTAACTTTTGCTCCAGCTTGCAATGTTGCTAAATCAACGGCAACAAGATTAGGTTTATTTTGTGGTTTTTTCGCTACAAATTTCTTCGTATTTGGACGCGCAGGCTTTTTATTCGCTTTCGGATTTGCCGCTCGCTCTGCTGCACGTTTTTCCGCCACTTTCGCTTTGCTTTCTGCTAATTTCTGTGCCGCGTGCTCTGCGTGTTCTTTCTCTAATACGCCTGCTGGATTGCCTTGTAAATCAACGCGCTCAGCCCCTTCTTTACAAGCGTATAAATAACGCCAGCCTGCTGTATATAAGCGCAGAGCTTGACGCAATTGGGTTTTACTTACTTTTTCATCATCTGCAAGGGCTTCTGCTAAATCTTGGAAAATCCCGACTTTTAACGGTTTTGCCTCACCTTCAAGGAAAAAACAGCGCGGAAACTTTTCCGCTAAATAAGCGATAATTTCTTTATTATTGGTTAATTTCTGAACTTCTGTCATTGTGTAATCTCACATACCATTAATTTTAAATAGAAAAACGTTGCACATTTTAGCTTAAATTCGCAAGAAATGGCAATTTTTTGATCGGGTTTATAGCTGATGCTTCAATAAAAAAGCAAAGTGCGGTGCTTTTTATGATAAATTTCCGTAAAAAACCACCGCACTTTGAAAAGCGCGTAAATCCATATAAAATAGCGCTTTTGAATTTCTTTTAGAGAAAAATTAGCAGAACTTTACGCGATGACAACACCGTTAAAAACAACACATTACGCCAAACAGCATATTGCCCGTTGCACCCATTGCGATGCCACGGTGTCTGTGCCTACGTTGGAGGCGAACCAATATGCGGAATGTCCTCGCTGTGATGAGGTGCTGTGTTCAGGCAGCCGTTGGAATTTGCATCGCTGTGCGATGATTGCCCTATCCATTTTAATTTTGATGCCTTTTGCCTTGAATTATCCTTTATTAAGCATTGATTTATTGGGTACGCGGGTGGACGCTTCGGTTTGGCAAGGGGTGTGGAAAATGGCAACGGAAGGCTATCCTTATACGGCATTTCTCATTTTTCTCTGCGCTGTGTTTATGCCCATTTCCTTCGCGATTTTGGTGATTTTACTCCGTCTTTCGCAACTACTTGGCATTAAACCGCGTAATATCTTGCTCGCGCTGGGGTATATTAAACCTTGGGTAATGTTTGATGTGTATTTGGTTGCACTGGGTGTAACAATGTTTAAGGTGCGAGAATACGCCCCCCTTAGCCTTGATGTTTATTTAATTGCCTTTATTTTCACCGCACTTTTAACCACGCTTCTATTTATTAAGCTCAATCTGAATGCGCTGTGGAATGATTTTTATCCACAAGATAGACTTTTGACTGAAATGCCCGATGAGCCGCCTTGTGTCTGCTTGGAGTGCCATTACACGTTTACCGAGCCTTATCAAGACAGCAAACATCAAGCTCGTTGTCCGCGCTGTTTAACGCTATTAGAAGTGCCAGTAAACATTAAATTGCAACGCACTTGGGCAACCTTGATTGCGGGCATTATTATGCTTTTCCCTGCTAATTTACTGCCGATGTCGGTGGTTTATGTCAACGGTGCACCGAGTGCCGATACCCTGATGTCTGGCGTGATTACCTTTGTTGAAATGGGCAGTTATTTCGTGGCATTTGTGGTATTTACCGCCAGTATTTTTATTCCTATTAGCAAAATTTTTATTTTGCTTTATTTATTAATTTGTGTACATTTCAACCTTCGCCAATCCATAAAATGGCAAATGCGCTTATTCCATATTGTGCATTTTGTCGGTCGTTGGTCGATGTTAGATTTGTTCGTACTCGCATTGATGATGTCCTTAGTTGCACGCGGACAAATCATCAATTTTTCCGTAGGCCCTGCTGCCTTTTATTTTGGGGCTGCAGTGTTCTTAACTATGATTTCAGCTTCGCAATTCGACAGTCGTTTACTTTGGAAAATTTATGACAGACAACAACAAAACGCCGTCCATTCAGGATAATTACAATGCGGTAAAAGCCGCTATTCATAAAAACAAACGGATTTCGCCATTTTGGTTGTTACCCTTTGTTGCCTTATGTATTGGTGCGATTTTGTTCTTTCAAATTGTGCAAGAACAAGGCATTAGCATCAAAATCACCTTTGATAATGGTGATGGTTTAGTGGCAGGGAAAACGCAAATTCGTTACCAAGGCTTGCAAATTGGTGTGGTGAAAAAAGTAAATTTTACTGACGACCTGAAAAAAGTGGAAGTGGAAGCCAGTATTTATCCTGAAGCCAAAACCGTGTTGCGTGAAAACACCAAGTTTTGGCTCGTTCGTCCAAGTGCTTCACTGGCGGGGATTTCTGGCATTGATGCGCTGGTTTCGGGCAACTACATTACCTTACAACCCGGAGACGGTGAGTCGCAAGATGAATTTATTGCAGAAGATGAAGGCCCAATTGCTCAAGTTACTGAAGGTGATTTGCTCATTCATTTACTGGCTGATGATTTAGGTTCCATCTCAATCGGTGCGTCTGTCTATTTCAAAAAAATGCCTGTCGGGAAAATTTATGATTACCGCTTCACCAAAGATCAGAAGAAAATTGAAATTGATGTGGTGATCGATAAGCCTTATACCCAATTCGTAAAAAAAGACAGCCATTTCTGGAACATTAGCGGTATTAACGCCAGTGTTGGGCTTTCTGGTATTAATGTGCAAATGGATAGCCTAAATTCCGTGGTACAAGGCGCTGTGGCATTTGATTCACCGCAAAATAGTCCAAAGGCGGAAAGCAACGAACGCTATCGTTTATATGCTAATTTACAGGCGGCCAAACGCGGTATTGAAATCAATGTTACCGTGCCGAATATTGCTGGATTACGCGCAGGCAAAACTGCGGTGTATTCACAAGATGCACAAATCGGTTTGCTGTCAGAATTAAGTGCGGTGGAAAATAATGAAGAAATTTTGCAAGGCAAATTACTCATTGATCCTAGCGCTGAAAATCTGTTTAAAAGCAACACTGAAATCGTGCTACGCAACACAAAATTCAATTTGAGCGAACTGAGCGACACGCAGAAATTATTGCGTGGTGAATATTTTGATGTCATCAGCGGTACAGGTGAAAAACAAACGCAATTTACTGTCATTAAAGAAAATGAACTGTTGCTCAAACAGCCTGATACCTTGGTTTTAACCTTAACCGCACCTGAAACCTATAACATCAGTGAAGGGCAGCAAATTTACTACAATAATTTCCCTATTGGTGAAATTGTAAATCAGCGGATCGAACAAGAATCGGTGCGTTTTAAAGTGGCGATCGCCAGACAATATCGTCATTTAATTCACCCTGATACGCTCTTTATTGCTGCGTCAAATTTTGAAGTGAGCATCGGCACTGACGGCGTGAAAATGCAAGCGGCAAGCCCTGAAAAATGGCTACAAGGTGGCATTCGCATTGTGGCGGGTCATCAATCGGGTAAATTGCCTGAAAGTTTCCCGTTATATAGTGATCTCAGTAATGCTGAAGCAGGGATTGTGAGTAATAATCTAACTCCAACCATCACCTTAACCACTTCACAGCTACCAAGCATTGATAAAGGTTCTCTGGTGCTTTATCGCCAATATGAAGTGGGCAAAATTCTGGCTATCCGCCCGAAAAAAGATCATTTTGACGTGGACGTATTTATCTATCCGAAACATCGCGATTTGCTCACCAGCAAAAGTCTGTTCTGGGTGGAAAGTGCCGCACAGGTGGACATCACACCGAAAGGCATTAGCATTCAAGCCGCACCTATTGCTCGCACCTTAAAAGGCGCGATTAGTTTTGATAACAGTGGCTCAGGTAACAAAATTCTTTACCCAAATGAAATGCGTGCCAAATCCGCAGGACAAGTGATTAAGCTCACCGCCGCAGATGCTACCAACTTAAGTAAAGGAATGCCGTTGCGTTATATGGGCTTAAATATTGGTGAAGTGGATAGCATTGAGCTTTCCGCCGATCGCAAAATTATCGCCACGGCGTTAATTAACCCGAAATATATGGCAATCATTGCCAAAGAAAACAGCAAATTCCGCCTGATTTCGCCGCAAATTTCCGCAGGTGGCATTGAGAATTTAGATAGCCTTTTACAACCTTATATTGATGTAGAAGCTGGCAGTGGCAAAGCACGCAGTCAATTCCGCCTCGCGCAATCTGTGCCGACCACCAACAAATACGGCGATGGTTTCCCACTCATTTTAGAAACCAAAAACGCAATGAATATCACAGTGGGATCACCTGTGTTGTACCGCGGTGTGGAAGTGGGGACAATTCGCAATTTAGAGCTTAACAGCCTTGGCGACCGCGTGTTAGTGCATATCGTGATTGCCAATAAACACAAAGCCCTTGTGCGCCAAAATTCAGAATTCTGGATCTCATCAGGTTATGGAATGGAGCTTGGCTTCACGGGCTTATCCATTAACACAGGATCAATGCAGCAACTGTTAAAAGGCGGTATTGCCTTTTCAACGCCGTCTGGCTCGGTGGTGCAACCGCAAGCAAAAGCCAACCAGCGTTTCTTGTTGCAAGACAAACGTCCTAAAGAAGCCATAAATTGGAATTTAGGCATTTTAGGTAACGAATAAAATTTACAAAAAAACGACCGCACTTTAATTTTACCCTACTGGTATTTTATACAGGTCGTTTTTTTGCTACACTTTCGCCAATTTTTGATTTGAAATTAGGTTTTCCCAATGACAACAAATTATTCCGCCAATGAAATTACCGTTTTAAAAGATCTTGAGCCAGTTCAGCTGCGCCCCGGTATGTACACCGATACCACTCGCCCAAACCATTTAGGACAAGAAGTGATCGATAACAGCGTGGACGAAGCGCTAGCTGGCCACGCCACAAAAATCGAAGTGATTTTGCATAAAGATCAATCCCTTGAAGTGATCGATAACGGGCGAGGAATGCCCGTTGATATTCACCCCACCGAGGGCGTTTCAGGGGTGGAGGTGATCCTCACCAAATTGCACGCAGGAGGAAAATTCTCCAATAAAAATTATACCTTTTCAGGGGGCTTGCACGGTGTGGGGATTTCCGTCGTGAACGCCCTTTCCGAACGGGTGGATATTCAAATTAAACGCAACGGTCAAGTGTATAAAATCGCCTTTGAAAATGGCGTTAAAGTGGAAGAATTAGAAGTTATCGGCACTTGCGGTCGCAGAACCACAGGCACAACCGTGCATTTCAAACCCAACCCAAAATATTTTGACAGTAGCAATTTTTCCGTCAGCCGTTTACGCCATTTATTGCGTGCCAAAGCCGTGTTGTGCTCAGGCTTGGAAATCCGTTTTATTGACAAAGTCAATGGTACAGAAGACGTTTGGCTCTATCAAGACGGCTTAGCCGATTATTTGACAGAAAATGTAGAGGGCTACACCACCCTACCTACCACTCCTTTTGTGGGCAATTTTGAAACGGAAAAAGAAACCGCCAGTTGGGCATTAATTTGGCTACCTGAGGGCGGGGATTTATTAGGCGAAAGCTATGTGAATTTAATTCCCACTATCCAAGGGGGAACACACGTTAATGGCTTACGCCAAGGCTTGCTCGATGCAATGCGTGAATTTTGCGAATTCCGTAATTTGCTACCGCGTGGCGTGAAACTTACCGCCGATGATATTTGGGATCGCTGTGCTTATGTGCTTTCGATCAAAATGCAAGATCCACAATTTGCCGGGCAAACCAAAGAGCGTTTATCTTCCCGCCAAAGTGCGGTGTTCGTCAGCGGCGTGGTGAAAGATGCCTTTAGCTTATGGCTCAACCAAAACGTGCAAGAAGCCGAAGAACTGGCGAAAATGGCGATTAGCTCAGCAGAACGCCGTTTGCGTGCAGCGAAAAAAATCGTGCGTAAAAAACAAGTGAGTGGCCCTGCCCTGCCGGGGAAACTCGCTGATTGCAGCTCACAAGATTTAGCACTGACCGAATTATTCTTAGTCGAAGGGGATTCCGCAGGGGGATCAGCCAAACAAGCGCGCGATCGTGAATACCAAGCCATTTTGCCATTACGCGGAAAAATTCTAAATACTTGGGAAGTGTCTGCCGATCAGGTGCTTGGCTCACAAGAAGTCCACGACATTGCTGTGGCATTGGGGATCGACCCTGACAATAGCGATCTTTCCCAGTTGCGTTATGGCAAGGTTTGTATTCTTGCTGATGCGGATTCTGATGGTTTACATATTGCCACCCTACTCTGCGCCCTATTCTTACGCCACTTCCCAAAATTGGTAGCGGAAGGACACGTTTATGTGGCAATGCCGCCACTTTATCGTATCGACATTGGCAATGAAGTCTATTACGCCCTTGATGAAGGGGAAAAAGAAGGCATTTTAGATCGCTTAAAAAATAAAAAAGGCAAAATCAATGTGCAGCGCTTCAAAGGGCTAGGCGAAATGAACCCAAGCCAGTTGCGTGAAACCACAATGGATCCTAATACGCGCCGTTTGGTGCAGCTCACCTTTGATCAAGAAAATGAACAAAGTGAAACAGAAACCTTTGAATTAATGGATATGCTGTTGGCGAAAAAACGTTCTGAAGATCGTAAAATGTGGTTACAAGCCAAAGGCGACCAAGTGGATTTGAGCGTATAAGCCCGCCACCAAATAAGCAAGGAAACACCAATGAAAAAGACCTTTTTAGCCTTAATTTTCACCGCACTTTTAAGCGGCAATGTTATCGCCACAGAGCAACATTCAACCAAGCCCAATGCGGTTGAAAATACGAATACGGCGGAAAATACTAATGTCACTGAAAATACCAATGTAACTGAAAACAAAAGTGCGGTGCAAAATGTAAAAATTTCTGATCTTCCCGTGATTGAAGCAGAACTCACCACCGCACCAAATGTGCCAGCGCCCATTACGCGTGATTATCCTGCTCGTGTGGTGGTAAAACTGGAAGCGCTGGAAAAAATTATGGAAATTATGCCAAAAGTGCAATTCAAATATTGGACATACAACGGTTCAACCCCTGCACCGTTCATTCGTGTGCGCGAAGGAGATACGGTGGAAGTGCATTTATCCAACCCGATCAACTCCAAACTGCCGCACAGCATTGATTTCCATTCTTCCGCCGCCCCTGAAGGCACGGCGCTGGCAAGCAACACCGCACCGGGGCATACCAGTATTTATCAGTTCAAAGTGCTATCACCTGGGCTTTATCTTTATCACTGCGCCGCAATGCCTGGTGCGCCGACTCACATCGGCAAGGGAATGTTCGGTTTAATGTTGGTTGAGCCAAAAGAAGGCTTACCGCCAGTGGATAAAGAATTTTATATTGTACAGAACGAATTTTATACCCAAGGGGAATTTGGTGAAGCAGGCTTGCAAGTTTTTAGTATGCAAAAAGCGAGCTATGAGCTGCCTGACTATGTGGTCTTTAACGGCCATTATGGCTCAATGCTCGGCGATAACGCGTTAAAAGCCAAAGTGGGGGAAAAATTACGTTTTTATGTCGGCAACGCGGGGCCAAATAAGGTGTCGTCTTTCCATTTGATCGGCAAGCCTTTTGATACAGTGTATGTGGAAGGTGGTTCATTGCAAAATCACAATGTACAAACCACCTTAATTCCTGCTGGCGGTGCGATGATGGCTGAAACCACCATTCCTGTACCCGGCCCTTATCCTTTTGTGGATCATTCTATTTTCCGTACTGAAAAAGGCGCGAAAGGGGTGTTAATGGTAAGTGGGGAGGAAAATCCACAGATTTTCAGTGGAAAATTAAAAGATGAGCCTTACACCAAACGCAATCCTGATGCGGACGTGTCCACAGGATTTCAACATTAAAAATCGCGTAAAAAACCACCGTACTTTAATTTTAACGAATATAAGAGAAAAACAAATTTATGGCAGAAATTAATTACGAAGGCATTGAGCAAATGCCACTACAAAACTTCACCGAAAGTGCCTATTTGAATTATTCAATGTATGTGATTATGGATCGCGCATTGCCCTTTATTGGTGATGGATTAAAGCCCGTGCAGCGCCGTATCGTCTATGCAATGTCGGAATTAGGACTCAATGCCACGGCGAAATATAAAAAATCAGCGCGTACTGTGGGGGACGTATTAGGTAAATTCCACCCGCACGGAGATACCGCTTGTTACGAAGCTATGGTGCTAATGGCGCAGCCTTTCTCTTATCGTTATCCGCTTATTGATGGACAAGGAAACTGGGGGGCGCCTGATGATCCGAAATCCTTTGCGGCAATGCGTTATACCGAATCGCGTTTAGCCAAAATTTCAGAAATTTTGCTCAGCGAACTGGGGCAAGGCACGGTGGAATTTCAGCCTAACTTTGACGGCACACTAGAAGAGCCAGAATATTTACCTGCCCGCCTACCGCATATTTTACTTAATGGCACAACGGGGATTGCCGTGGGAATGGCAACGGATATTCCCCCACACAATCTCAATGAAGTAGCCGATGCGGCGGTAATGCTGTTGGATAACCCAAAAGCCAATTTAGATGATGTAATGAGCGTGCTGCAAGGGCCTGATTATCCAACGGAAGCAGAAATTATTTCGAGCAAAGAAGATATTCGTAAAATTTACGAGCAAGGACGCGGCTCAATCAAAATGCGTGCGGTGTGGAAAAAAGAAGATGGCGAAATCATCATTAGCGCACTGCCCCACCAAGCCTCGCCATCAAAAATCATCAGCCAAATCGCGGAACAAATGAATGCGAAAAAACTGCCGATGGTAGAAGATATTCGTGACGAAGCGGATCACAATAATCCAATCCGTATCGTGCTAGTGCCACGTTCCAACCGCGTGGATACCGATGCCCTAATGGCGCATTTATTTGCTACCACGGATTTAGAAAAAAGCTATCGTGTGAATATGAATATGATTGGCTTGGACAACAAGCCAGCGGTGAAAAATCTGCTGCAAATTCTCACCGAATGGCTGACTTTCCGCCGTACCACGGTAACCAGACGTTTACAACATCGCTTAGATAAAGTGCTGAACCGACTGCATATTTTGCAAGGTTTGATGATTGCCTTTTTAAATATTGATGAAGTGATCGCCATTATTCGTAACGAAGACAAGCCAAAGCAGGAATTAATGATGCGCTTTAATTTAAGTGATGAGCAAGCCGAGGCTATTTTAAACTTGCGCTTACGCCAATTAGCCAAATTGGAAGAGCACGAACTGCAAGCGGAGCAAGATAAATTAGAGCAAGAGCGGTTGAATTTAGAGCAAATTTTGGGATCTGAGCGCCGGTTAAATACGCTCATCAAAAAAGAAATTCAGCAAGATGCGAAAACCTTTGCTAGCCCTCGCCTTTCACCAATCGTAGAGCGTGCGGAAGCCAAAGCAATGGCTGAAAACGAAATGATCCCCGCTGAACCTGTTACCGTGATTTTATCGCAAATGGGGTGGGTGCGTTGTGCTAAAGGCCACGACATTGATCCGCAAGGACTAAGCTACAAAGCAGGTGATGGTTATCTAGCACACGCCTGCGGAAAAAGCAATCAGCCAGTGGTATTCCTTGATAGCACAGGGCGCAGCTATGCGGTAGAACCGCTATCCTTGCCTTCTGCACGCTCACAAGGCGAACCACTCACGGGCAAACTTTCCTTACCTGCCGGGGCTACGGTTTCCCAAGTGTTAATGGAAAATGATGAGCAAAAATTATTAATGGCATCGGACGCAGGCTATGGGTTTATTTGCCAATTTAGCGATTTAGTGGCGCGTAACAAAGCAGGTAAAGCCTTGATTTCCTTGCCAGAAAATGCCCAAGTCTTGCCACCATTAAGTTTACAAGAAAATAAAAACTTGCTCGTGGCGCTCACTTCTGCAGGCAGAATGTTGATTTTCCCTGTGCAAGATCTGCCTGAATTATCCAAAGGAAAAGGCAACAAAATCATTTCGATCCCCGCAGCAAACGCGAAAGATCGCAGCGAATTATTGGTTCGCTTATTGTTGATTTCCGAACAAGCGAACTTGGTATTCCACTCAGGCAAACGCAAAATCACCCTTAAAGCGGAAGATTTACAACGCTTCCGTGCTGAACGTGGACGCAAAGGCAGCCAGCTGCCAAGGGGCTTGCATAGTGGCGCAGAAATTGAAGTGATTGAGCCAAATCAATAAAACCTAAATATGCTTATAGGCGAATCATCAGGTTCGCCTATTTTTTCTCTTTTCTCTCGCTAAATTTTTGATATTGCTCACAAATTTTAACTTTAACGCAAGCTTTTTTATTTTTTCTGCTTTATGATGAAAAAAATGATCTCCGTATTATAGAGAGTAGAGAGGATAAAATGAGCCGTATTGAACAACATATTTCTCACCGTTTACAACACGCCTTAGCCCAATTAGAAAATCAAAATTTGGCACAAGATCTTTGGCATATTTTTGCCGAACAACATTTTCAAGGATTTCTACCGCACTTTGCCGTACAGCATTTATGCCAAAAACATCAATTAGATCTTAAAACCCTTTCTTTATTGTTGTTACCCGTGAGCGCCACCTATGCCAATCCAACCATCTCACAATTTAACGTGGGTGCGGTGGCCATTGGCGAAAGTGGCAATTTCTACTTTGGCGGAAATCAAGAATTCTGCGCCACCAATATTCAACAAACTATTCACGCCGAACAAAGTGCCATTTCTCACGCTTGGATGCGCAAAGAGAAAAAGCTCACCGATATCACGGTGAATTACACCCCGTGCGGCCATTGTCGTCAATTTATGAACGAATTAAATAGTGCAGACAGCTTGCATATTCACCTGCCGCATAGCCAAAACAATCTACTACATAGCTATTTGCCTGATGCTTTTGGCCCTGCAGATTTAGCCATTCCTTATCGTTTATTTGACGAAAAAACCAATGGCTTACAATTAGCCACAAAAGATCCGTTAATTCACACCGCACTTGAAGCCGCAAACCTATCCCACGCTCCTTATACTCAAAGTTTCTGCGGTGTCGCGGTAGAATTACAAGATAAACAAGTTTTCCAAGGCAGCTACGCCGAAAACGCCGCCTTCAACCCAAGCCTCCCCGCCCTACAAGTGGCCATCAATTATCTTCTACTAAGCGGTAACGAAGTAGAAAACATCACCCGCGTAGTGATGGTAGAACACCCAGTAAAACTCTCCTACAAACAAATGGCCGAAGAATTATTAGGTTATTTAGGGGAAGTGAAATTGGAGTATATTGCGGTTTAAAATAAGCACATAAATATGCCCAAAATGTGATCTAAATCACAGCAAGATCGAACTGACTTCGGTAGGATTAGGCTTCCTACCGATCTTTTATGAATAAAGGAGCAAACAATGCAAGCCTCACTACAAGATATTCTCGATGTGGTTAAAGCAAAAAATCTAACCTATCATCAAAAATTAATGAGCTTAGGCAATATTGCTGAGCGGCTATTTAACCCTATTGATTTATTAGGCTACACAGAAGAAGAATGGGAATATCTGCAAAATCATATGATTTGTGATTTATGTGAAGGCTATGCTATTTATCGTCCGCGTTATATTTTGCCTGACTATAATGTTTATATTCAAAAAGGCTGTAAATTCCTTGACTTGCCACCACCAAAAGATCTTGATGAAGTGCTAGATGGCTTGCTCATTCTTTATTCCCACGTTCCGTCCATTACCACTTATCCCGTTTATATTGGACGCTTAGATGAGTTGCTCGATCCTTTCATTACTGACGAGAAGCAGGATTACATCAAAATTAAACGTTTCTTAAACCATATTGATAAAACCATTGCAGATTCTTTCTGCCACGCCAATATTGGCCCTTATGACACCAAAGCAGGGCGTTTAATTTTACAGGCGGTCATTGAGCTAGAAAACACCACGCCAAATATGACTATTCGCTATGATAAGCAAAAAACCTCGCGTGAATTTGCAGAACTTGCTGCTAAAGCTTGTTTATTGGTGTCAAAACCCTCTTTTGCCAATGATCCTTATTACATTAAAGATTTGGGGGAACAATATGGTATCGCCAGTTGTTACAATGCGCTGCCTGAATGTGGCGGTGCTTATACCCTCACTCGCTTAAGATTAGGTACTATCGGACGTGCTTGCTCAAATGTTGATGAAATGGTGAATGAATTATTGCCTAAAGTGGCAAAACTTGCCCTTTCCACAATGGATAAACGGCATAAATTTTTGATCGAAGAAAGCAATTTCTTTGAAAGCAGTTTCTTAGCGCAAGAAGAATTTATTAAACGTGAAAACTTTACCAGTATGATCGCCATTGTGGGATTAGCCGATGCGGTCAATCATCTTTTACAACAAGAAGGCATTAACGAAACCTTCGGACAAAGCCAACGTGGTGATGAGATCGCCACACTCATTATGGATAAATTGGAAGAAGTCAATAACGCGCACAAAGGGCTTTATGTGGAGCGTACCAATAACCGTTATTTACTACACGCGCAAGTGGGGGCGAGCAACCACGAAGAAGATAAGATGAATACACCAGCACACCGTATTCGCGTAGGTGAAGAACCGACATTATTAGCGCATCTAAAACAATCGGCCCCATTCCATAAATACTTCCCTTCTGGTACAGGGGATCTCTTTGCTTTCGATCAAACCTATACTGATCATTTAGATGCGGTGGTGGATATTATTGATGGCGCTTTCGCACAAGGCTATCGCTACATTACAACTTACTTAAAAAATACCGATCTCATTCGCGTAACAGGCTATTTAGTGAAGAAAAGCGAGGTTGAGCGTTATCGCAAAGGCGAAGCGGTATTACGCGATACCACTTGGTATGGCTCTGGCACAGACGATTGCGCCAATGTCTTTGATCGCCAATTGCGCAATGAAGAAAATGTAAGCGCCAATTCATAATGACTAAGCCAGTTCCGCTTTCTGAAATTTATGTTCCTCTACATCGGATTATTCCCTTTTCCAATGTAGAGGGACAAGGCAATCGCACCAGCATTTTTCTGCAGGGTTGTAAGCTAAATTGCCTTTATTGCCATAACCCAGAAACTATTCCAAGAAAAAATAGCGAAGCCAAATTGGTCAGCTTGCAATATTTGTATGATCAGGTAATGAACTCCGTGCCGTTTATTCGCGGCGTCACCGTTTCTGGCGGTGAACCCACCATTCATCATAAAAAATTAGTGCCACTTTTCACCGCACTTCGTCAACAGGGGCTAACTTGTTATCTTGATAGCAGCGGATTTTTTGATTATGACAGCACGCAATCCTTAATTGCCGTAACCGATAAATTTCTCTTTGATCTCAAAGGTGATGGCTTAGGCTTACAGACACTCTGTTTTGAACGCCGCAATCAGCAAGGCAAAGTGCCAACTCAAATTATCCCCACAACGCAGCATATCAAAACAGAAAATCTCACCCGAAATTGGCAAAATCTCGCCAAATTATTACCGCACAATAAAATTGAAGAAGTGCGGTTGGTTTTTATCAAAGATTTTTTTGACGCCTACCACTTAGTGGAAAAAGCGGCGCTACTGCTACGAGATTATCCCGAGGTGTTATTCAAAATTATTCGAGTGCATAGCAAAGGGGCAAGAGATGAAACTGGTTTAACCCCTTTTATTCCCACAGTGGAAGAAACTCAGGCACTGGCAGCATTTGCTAAACAATGCGGAATACAAAAAATTACCACAATTACCTAAATTCATTCATCAAGGAGCGTAACTATGGATCTCATTATCAGTATTGTCGGGGTTTTCGTCCTGCTTGGCATTGGCTTGCTGTTTTCCAACAACCGCAAAGCCATTAATTTCCGAACTATTTTTGGTGCCTTAGCCATTCAAATCGGCTTTGCTGCGCTGATTTTGTATGTGCCAGCGGGAAGAAATGCCCTGCTTAGCACCGCTGAAGGCGTAAGCAAAGTGATAAATTATGGTAACGAAGGGATCGCCTTTCTTTTTGGTAACCTTGCCGATCCAAGCAATGTAGGCTTTATTTTTGCTTTCAAAGTCCTACCAATTATCGTCTTTTTCTCAGCCTTAATTTCCGTGCTGTATTACATCGGCGTAATGCAATGGGTAATTAAAATTATCGGCGGAGGCTTGCAAAAAGCACTAGGTACATCAAAGGCAGAATCAATGTCGGCGGCTGCCAATATTTTTGTTGGACAAACCGAAGCACCACTTGTAGTTAAGCCTTTTATTAGCCGAATGACAGAATCTGAATTATTTACTGTAATGGTAGGTGGAACAGCCTCCATCGCAGGTTCAGTATTAGCTGGCTATGCTGGTATGGGAGTGCCACTCACCTACTTAATCGCGGCATCATTTATGGCAGCACCCGCAGGATTATTATTCGCCAAATTGATGTATCCACAAACAGAAAAATTCAGTGATACCTTAGAAGAAAACGTCAAAACAGAAAAACCAAATAATATCGTTGAAGCGCTTGCCAATGGTGCGGCGTCAGGGGTAACACTTGCCATCAATGTGGGCGGTATGTTGATCGCCTTTATCGCCTCTATCGCCTTATTAAATGGCTTAATCGGCGGAATCGGTGGCTGGTTTGGCTATGGCGATCTCACCTTACAAAGCCTACTCGGCTATTTATTCCAACCTATCGCTTTCATCATCGGCGTGCCTTGGCAAGATGCTGAAATCGCAGGACAAATGATCGGAATGAAATTAGCCGTAAATGAATTTGTCGGCTATTTAGAATTTGCCCAATATTTACAACCTGACGCAGCTGTACAACTTAGCGATAAAACCAAAGCCATTATCACTTTTGCCTTATGTGGCTTCGCTAACTTCAGCGCAATTGCCGTACTCATTGGCGGAATTGGCAGTATGGCGCCAACCCGCCGCTCAGACATCGCTCGTCTAGGCTTAAAAGCCGTCATCGCTGGCACACTCGCCAACCTAATGAGCGCTACTATCGCAGGATTCTTCATTGATCTCAGTGGTGCGGCGTTGAGTTAATCACTCAAAAATAAAGGCATAGCGGGAATATTCCTGCTATGCCATTGATAAAAAATTGAAAAAAACCACCGCTCTTTAATTTCTTCTCTTTCTTAAGAGGCCCAACTCCCCCACACCAACATCACAAAAAACAGCAATGATACTGCTATTTCTGCCATTCCGACTTGTTTAACGGAAAGTTTGTATTTGGGGAGCAAGATTGCGCGGATAAATGGAGGGACGAAAGCGAAAGCTAATAAATATTGCTGGCATAAGGCGAAACCGAGAATGCAGAGTAAATGGAATGCGATGGACGCGTGCAGATAACGTGGATTTTTGCGTTCACGCATGACGGATTTAACATACAGCGTTACGCCGACAAAAAATAAGCTTGGGTAGAGCGCAACCCAATAGATTTTGTGATCAAATTGTGAATTGGCAAAATAATACGCTGCCATTCCTGCGATGGCGAAAATGATAATGCCGGCAAAATCGTTCAGCAATGCGCGCTCATCTTTTTGTTTTACATAGTAAATATTCACCACAACAAAAGGCAACATTGCTAGCAGGAAATATAAAATATGCCAGTTATGCCATAAGGCCGGCAAGGCGAAAAGTAAGCTGGCGGTGGCGTAAATTAGCGTCCATTTTCGATAAAGCTCAAGATTTCTGCCTTTGAATAAGTTTAAAAAGGGATAGGTCATCAAATAAAGGGCGAACCACGCCAATAACAGAAATAAATGTAGTGTGATCGGTGTAGAAAGTAACATTCCGTATAAAAACGGCATCAGTGCCATTACGATAGCACCGTGTTGATTGGAAATAAGCAATTTCATAATAACAAATAAGTGCGGTGAAAAATTGCCAAGAATTTTAGCTATTTTTGCGCATAATCGCTATAATCCTTGCGAATTATTTTTATTTCATATAAAGGAAAAACGATGACAACAATCCAACGTTTTCACGCCAATGAGCGCCTTGCCGAAATGTGCGTTTATAATGGCGTGGCTTATTTGGCGGGACAAGTGCCAGAAAATACGCAAGGTAATGCTTATGAACAAACCAAGGAAGTGCTTGGCTTAATTGATAAATTGCTGGCTGAAGCAGGATCAGATAAAAGTAAAATCTTAAATGCACAAATTTTCTTGGCCGATATGCAAGATTATGCAGAAATGAACCGCGCTTGGGACGAATGGGTTGATCACCACAATCCGCCAAGCCGTGCAACCGTAGAGGCCAAACTTGCCGTGCCTGAGTGGAAAGTGGAGATTGTGATTACCGCTGCGGTGTAGCCAAAATTAATTCCACCAGTAACGGATTATGATCGGAACTGGTGGTCTGCACCGTGCGCGCCGATTTCACGCTAAAACCGCGCACAAATACCCAATCAAGCGGATTATCCAAAAAACGTAGCCTATCATCAGGCTGAAATGATACGGTTGCCAAACCATAAAGTGCGGTGAGTTTTTTGATTAAATTTATCCGCCCTTTATTCCACGCATTGAAATCGCCTGCCAGAATAATTGGTCCCTGATGTTGTTCAATCAGCTTAAACATCGCTTCTAGCTGCTGTTGATAATGGCTTGGATTCAGCTCAAAATTCACCAAATGCAAATTAATTGTCAATAGCGATTGTCCATTGCTCAACGGAAACACCATCGCATTGCCCACTTTAGGAATACGAATCCAAGGCTCAATGGAAGCTCCTGCGCAATAATATTGTGGCGCAAAACGGCTCATCAACGCCACGCCTGATTGATTGCCCAAATAAGCAAAACTGCTGGTATAAAGTGCGGTGGAAAATTTAGAAAAATTTTGGGAAGAATGTTGCTCCACCAACTTTTGCTGACTTGACACTTCTTGCAATAAAAGAAAATCTTGCCCTTGCGACAAGTTCACTAATTGTTGTTGCCCACCTTGATCTTGCCCTTTGTGCATATTCCACACCAACAGGCGAAAATCCTGCTGCTCAATGGGCTTTACAGACTGCTCTGCATAAAAACAAGCCACCGTATTATCCAAGGCTTTATGCTCATAATGTAACGCATTTTCTGTGCGAAATTGAATTTGTGGCTCAGGATAAATTTCTAGGCTATACCACAAATAGCCAATGCCCAGTAGAATCAATCCTAGCAGGGCGATAAAAAAGGATTTTAGTTTACTCATTTTGATGTATTTTGAAATTTTGTGCTTTCTAAATAATAGCAGTTTACTTATACTACGCCAATTAATTTGGCTTGCGTTCCTTTCCCGTCTAAATCACCAAATGGAGCAAAACCAGCCACGTTTCTTAGCAAAATTCTTTATTATTTTGATTAAGGCATTTCAATGAACGTTTATACCTATATTTGCTTTCTCTCAGCTATTTCCATTCTGATCGGCTTTGTTACGCAAAAAATTAACGACAAAATTCAATACACCATCGCCATTACCGCCACCTCAATGGTTGCCTCGCTCGTGTTATTGATAATGGGGCATTTCAATTTATTACACGTTGATTTGCTCGCCAAGGGTGTAATGGAACAGATTGATTTTAAAAGTTTCTTGCTCAACGGGATTTTAGGTTTCCTACTTTTTGCCGGCGCGTTGGGGATAAAACTTCCCGTAATGAAAAGCCAAAAATGTGAAATCACCATTCTCGCCTTATTTTCCACCTTCGCTTCTACTTTCCTTATCGGTTCAACTTTTTATTTCTTAACTTTAGCCCTAGGCTGGGAAGTGGATTTTATTTATTGTATGCTGTTCGGCGCTTTGATTTCCCCAACCGACCCTATCGCCGTGTTAGCCATCATCAAAAATCTAAAAGCGCCGAAAAAACTTTCGATGAAAGTGGAAGGGGAATCCTTATTTAATGACGGTGTGGGATTAGTGATTTTCACCACTATCTTTGCCGTAGCATTCGGTGGCAAACAACCTACCCTAGCTGATGTGAGCGAACTTTTCCTAATGGAAGCAGGCGGCGGTTTGCTGTTTGGCTTGATACTCGGCTTGGTGGCACATTTCCTGATCTCCGCTACCGATGACGGAAGTTTAGAAATTTTGCTCACGCTCACCATTCCAACTGCAGGCTTTATGGTAGCTAATCTGCTCGAAGTTTCAGGCGCATTAGCAATGGTGGTTTCAGGCATTATCATTGGCAATTGGACAAGACACACAGGCTTCTCCAAACAAAGCCAGCATTATTTAGATCATTTTTGGGAGATGATCGACCACTTCCTAAACTCTTTGTTATTCCTACTCATCGGCGCGGCAATGTTGCTGGTAAACTTCACCTATCAAGGGATTCTTTTAAGCCTACTCGCCATTCCACTTTGCCTAATCTGCCGTTATATCAGCGTGTGGACACCGTTTAAATTCTTAAGTATGAAAACCACTTACAATCCATACACCTTACGCATTCTCACTTGGGGCGGCTTGCGCGGCGGGCTTTCACTCGCAATGGCTCTTTCCATTCCCGTAGGCAGCCTGTATATCCCGAAAATCGGTATGAACGTGCGTGATCTGCTTTTGGTAATGACCTACGCCGTGGTAATGTTCTCCATTCTCGTCCAAGGCACCACCATTGAAACAATGGTACGCAAATCCAAAGAAGCCACCTTGCAAGCAAGAGGATATGTGGGGTTAAAGCCGGAGCAGAAGGAAGAAACATAAACACAAATCAAGCTAAATCTGACCTGTATTTAAATAATAAAAACTGCACTGTTCTCTATGCAGTTTTTTTATTACTTGAAATAAATTAACAACCTAAATAATTACTACCTTAATTCGATGAAAATGTGAACTATATCTAAAAAACCAAAAAACATTATAAGAAAACCAAATATCTAAATAACCTTTTAGATTTGTTTTTGCTAGATTGATAACAATCATTCAAGCAGTATATTTTCCACTTAATATAAGGAGAATTATTTTATGTCTAATCCAAAACATTCTATTTGGGGACACCCTAGAGGTTTATTTACACTATTTCAAACCGAATTATGGGAACGTTTTAGTTATTATGGTATGCGAGCAATCTTATTACTATTCCTTGCAGATTCAATTATTAATCAAGGAATGGGATTAGATATGCAATCAGCTAAAGCAATAGTTGCGACCTACTCTGCATCTGCATTTATGCTATCCATTCTTGGTGGTTGGGCTGCAGATAGACTATGGGGGCCTTTGAGAGCAACATTATACGGTGGATTTATCATTATTTCTGGGCATATAGTTCTTTCAATCCCAATTTCTGAAACTGCTTATCTTGGAATTATTCTTATCGCTATTGGTACAGGAATGTTAAAACCCAATATTGCAACAATGGTAGGCAGTCTATATGAAGATAATGACAAACGGCGTGATGCAGGCTTTTCAATATTTTATATGGGAATTAACATCGGTGCATTACTTGCTCCACTCATTGTGTCTTATTTCCGTAATGTGGGAGGTTATCACGCAGGATTTATTGTAGCTGCAATAGGTATGGCTATTGCCTTGTACTTTTATCTTAAAGGAAAAGGTGGATTTAGCAAGGAATCAGATAAAGTACCGAACCCAATCACTGCGGCAGAAAGAACCAAGTTACTAAAAAGAATAGGATTATTACTTATTGTACTTATTCTATTTTGGGGAACATTCCGCTATGGTTTTAATAATACCTTAGTGGCATCTATAACAAATACCTTAAATTTACTCTCTTTAATTGTGCCTGTTGGCTACTTCATTATGATGTTTAGATCACCCCAGGTTACAAAAGCTGAACGCTCTCGTTTATTAGCTTTAATACCTATTTTTATGACAACAGCGGCTTATTCTATGCTATTTGAGCAAGGTGGTTCGTCATTAATTGAATTTGCTGTTCATGGTACTCAATTAGATCTTGGTTTTATGCAAATTAGTCCTGAATGGTATAACTCAGTGAATCCACTCGCGATTATTTTATTAACTGGGGCATTTGCTTATTTATGGGTAAAATTGAATGGAAAACCATCTATACCTATGAAATTGGCTATTGGTTTAGGTTTAGTTGTTATTGCTTTTTATTATCTAGGTTTTACAGCTCAATCCTATGCTGAAAAAAATATGTTGGCACCTTGGTGGGTATTATTTGTAGCTTATATTATTATGACAATTGGCGAGCTTTGCTCATCACCAGTAGGTTATTCTGCCGCTACATTGCTTTCACCTAAAGCATTTAAGTCACAAGGTTTAGCGTTATGGTTAATGGCAAGTGCTTTTGGTCAAGCGGTTGCAGGTATTGTATTTGCGAACGTAAAACTCAGTATGGCGAATAACTTTATCTTTTTTGCAAGTGTCGGAGCAATTTTCACTATAATATTACTTGCATTATCTCCATGGACTAATCGTAAAATCAAAGAAGGATTAAATTAATTTGCTCTTCTACTAAATATTTATTTAATTTTTTATAATTTACTTAATCCAATGGTGTCATTATGTCTGAAATCAGCTATATTCAACCAATATCTTTATGGGGATGGTTTGATAAAATTTGTACTATACCTCATCCTTCTTTTCACGAAAATGAAATTGCAGAATTTATTGTCAAGTGGGCAAAAGAAAAGCAACTTTTTGTTGAACGTGATGAGATCGGTAATATTTTAATTCGAAAACCGGCTACTAAAGGTATGGAAAATCGAAAAGGCATCGCTCTTCAAGCTCATCTTGATATGGTGCCTCAATCCAAAGAAGGATATTTTCATAACTTTCAGGAAGATCCGATCCAACCTTATATTGATGGTGAATGGGTTAAAGCTAAAAGAACAACTTTAGGAGCAGATAATGGTATTGGAGTTGCATCTTGCTTAGCAATATTAGACTCTAACGATATTTCTCATCCTGACTTGGAAGTATTACTCACAATGACTGAAGAGTCAGGAATGATAGGTGCGTTAAAATTACGTGAAAATTGGCTAACATCTCAGCTGATGATTAATACAGATGCTGAGGAGAATGGCGAAATCTATATTGGTTGTGCTGGTGGTGAAGATGTTACTTTTGAATTACCCATTTATTTTGAAAATAATCCTTTTGATTGCAGCATAAAAGTTAGCATTCAAGGATTACAAGGAGGACATTCAGGAGGAGACATTCACACCAATAGAGTTAATGCAATTAAGTTACTCGCCCGTTTATTAGCGGAGCTCAACACCAACTTTAATTTTCAACTAAGTCATATTCGTGGCGGTTCAGTCAATAATGCAATTCCTCGTGAAGCTAGTGCGACATTCTCTTTTTACTCTGAAAACAAGACAAATTTGATAGCTTGTCTTGAGAAAATTAGCCAGCAGTTAAAAGTAGAGTTATCTCTTTCCGAGCCAGAACTCCATTTTATATTAGAAAATCAGAGTATTAATAATAGAGTCTTCGATCTCAAAACAACAAAAAAAATAATTCAATGCCTTAATGTTTTACCTAATGGCGTAATTCGTTATAGTGATGAATTAAAAGATGTCGTAGAAACCTCTCTTAGTACAGGAGTACTGGTTACCGACAATAATCATATTACATTAAATATTCTAATTCGCTCACTCATTGAGAATGGTAAACAAGCAGTGAGAACAACACTACTCTCATTAGCTGAATTAGTAGATGCTAATATTACTTTTTCGGGTAATACACCTGGTTGGATTCCTTCCCCTAGCTCCCCTTTTACCTCACTAACCAAGCAAATTTATGATGAAATTTTGGGCTTTAAAGCTGAAATTAAAGTCATTCACGCAGGGTTAGAATGTGGTTTAATAAAAAAAGCTTACCCAAATATTGATATTGTTTCTATTGGGCCAACGATCCGTAATGCCCATTCACCTGATGAAAAAGTACATATTCCAGCAGTGAATATTTATTGGAAATTGCTTACTCAAATCCTTAAACAAGCTCCCCAAAGGATAATAGCATAAGAAAAAATGAACTTATAGATTAACCTTATTACAAACCTTAAGCCCCTTCAAACAAATCGTTTCAAGGGGCTTATAAATAGTGAATAGCCTATTACTCCACCCGCTCAATCAAAAACTGTGTGAGTAAATTCACAGGGCGTCCGGTTGCGCCTTTATTGGCACCTTGTAGCCAGGCGGTGCCGGCGATGTCTAAGTGAGCCCAAGTGTAGTTTTTGGTGAAGTTGGATAAAAACTCGCCTGCGGTGATTGCGCCGCCCCAGCGACCGCCGATGTTAGCCAGATCGGCAAATGGAGATTTAATCTGTTCTTGGTATTCTTCGCTTAATGGTAAACGCCAAGCTTTATCCGCGCTTTGTTGTGCGGCATTGAGTAGCTGTTCCGCAAGACGATCATTTGGCGACATTAAACCGCTGTTGTGTTGGCCAAGCGCCACTACGCAGGCCCCTGTTAGCGTGGCGACATCGATCACTAACTCAGGCTCAAAGCGTTCTACATAAGTGAGCGTATCGCACAGCACTAAACGCCCTTCTGCATCGGTATTCAGCACTTCCACGGTTAAACCGCTCATTGTGGTTAAAATATCTCCTGGGCGATAAGCATTGCCGTCTGGCAAGTTTTCACAACCGGCTAGCACGCCAATCACATTTAACGGTAGTTGTAATTCCGCTAACGCATTCATTACACCATAAACCGAAGCCGCGCCGCCCATATCGTATTTCATTTCGTCCATACTATCTGCTGGTTTTAAGGAAATACCGCCTGCGTCAAAGGTTAAGCCTTTACCCACTAAAACAATAGGTTTTGCTTGCGGATTTGGGTGATTACGGTATTCAATAATAGAAAGCTGCGCTTCGTTTTGGCTGCCTTGTGAAACCGCAAGGTAGGCATTCATTCCAAGTTCAGCCATTTCTTTTTCGCCAAGCACGCTCACTTTAAAGTGCGGTGATTTTTCAGCGAGTTTTTTCGCTTGTTCTGCTAAATACGCAGGATTACACACATTTGGTGGGCAATTTGCTACGTCTTTCGCGCAATGCACGCCAAGTGCAATGGCTTGCCCTTGTTGAACCGCTTTTTCTGCTTGTTCTTGTTGTGCTGAATCAACAATAAACACTATTTCTTGCAAAGCGGTATTCTGATCTGATTTTTTGCTTTTGAATTGATCGAATTGATAAAAACTTTCTGCGATGCTTTCAACGGCAAATCGCACATTCCAATAAAGATCACGTTCGTTGATTTGCACTTCCGTTAAAAAGTTATGCACTTGCGTAGCATTGGTGGTTTTTACTGCTTGAATCGTGTTTTTGATTAATTGTTTATATTGACGAACACTGAGTTCCCCTTGTTTACCACAACCCACAACAAAAACACGCGTTAAATGTTCGTTTACATTGCGCAAGGTTACTACTTCGCCTTGTTTTCCTTTAATATCACCACTTGCAATAAGTTGACCAAGTGCGCCATTGGTCACTTGATCTAGTGCTTGAGCCGAAGGTGAAAGTTTTCCGTCTTCAAAAACAGCAACAATGACATTGCCCGTTAGTGCTGAAAGTGCGGTGTTTTTTACTGTATATTTCATTTGTTCCTCACTAATTTTACTGCTATATGTTAAAAAATACGGTATTATACGCCATTCCATTTGAAATGACTTTCATAAAAATTGCAAGTAAATAATAGGCAATGCTGTGATTTTAACCAGATATATAACTAAAGAAGTATTAAAAAGCCAAACGGCGATCCTCTTCATTTTGCTCCTCATCTTTTTTTGCCAACAACTTGTACGAGTGTTAGGTTCCGCAGCAAATGGTAAAGTACCCGCCGATCTTGTATTTTCCTTACTTGGATTAGGAATGCCAACAATGGCGCAATTGATGCTGCCATTATGCTTATTTATTGCCATTCTGCTTACATTTGGACGACTTTATGCTGAAAGTGAAATCACCGTAATGCGTGCTTGTGGTGTGGGGCAAAGTTTATTAGTAAAAGTAGCGTTAATCTTATCGTTAGCCACGGCGGGGCTAGCCGCTTACAATGCGTTGGTTTTATCCCCTTGGGCGTTGCAAAAGCAAAGCCAAATTGTTAAAGATGCCAAAGCTAATCCTACAATGGGCGCGCTAGCTGCTGGTCAATTTATTTCTGCAAACAGCAGTGATTTAGTGCTGTTTATTGATAAAGTGCAAAATAATACCATTCAAGGCGTCTATGTTTTCCAAATGCAAAATAAAAAAAATGAGAAACCTTCTGTGATTGTGGCGGATTCAGGTGAACTCACCGCTTTGCCAAATGGCGATCAGGTTTTAAATCTTAATCACAGCCAACGCATTGAAGGTAGCGCAATGTTGCCCGATTTTCGGATTACGGATTTTGAGCAATATCAAGCCTATTTAGGTTATAAAGCCACAGAAAATGATAGCGATGATGCGGAAACCCTGCCGTTAAACCAACTGCTAACTAGCACCACGCCAGCGGGAAAAACGGAACTTCATTGGCGCATTACCTTAATTCTCGCCGTGCCAATTATGGCATTAATTGCCGTGCCATTGAGCCGAGTGAATCCGCGTCAAGGAAGATTTGCCAAAATTTTACCCGCACTTTTGCTGTATTTAATTTACTTTTTACTGCAAAGCTCATTCAAATCTGCCGGTGCGGCAGGTAAATTAGATGCCAGCCTGTTAATGCCACTGGTGAATGTTGCCTTTTTAGCCTTAGGGATTGTGCTAAATAGCTGGAACAGCGCCTTGATGTACAAAATTCGCTATCAACTCTTCAAGAAACGAGCCTAAGGAATAAAAATAATGATGAATACATTAGACCGTTATATTGGAAAATCCATTTTAGGGGCGATTTTCGCCACCTTGCTCACCTTGGTGGGGCTTTCTGCCATCATTAAATTTGTGGAACAATTTCGCAATGTGGGGCGAGGCACTTATGATGTGTTGCAAGCAGGGCTTTTCACCGTTTTAACCATTCCTAAAGATGTTGAAACCTTCTTCCCGATGGCGGCGTTATTAGGTGCGCTGATCGCCCTTGGTAACTTAGCCAGCCGTAGCGAATTAGTGGTAATGCAAGCCTCTGGATTTTCACGTTTAAAAATTGGTTTTGCGGTAATGAAAACCGCCATTCCTTTGGTGATTATGACGATGATCATTGGCGAATGGGGCATTCCGCAAACGGAACAATTTGCCCGTGATATGCGTGCTAAAGCCATTTCAGGCGGTGAAATGCTTTCGGTTAAAAATGGTGTGTGGGCAAAAGACGGCAATGATTTTATTTATGTCAGACGCATCACCGATAACGTCAAACTCAATGATATTTATATTTATCATTTCAATGATAAACGTCAGTTAGAGCAAGTTAGCCACGCCAATCAAGCAGAGTTTAAAGATGGCAACTGGCAATTGATGCAAGTGAATAAATCACACATTTCAGCGGACAAAATCACCACTGTCAATTATCTCAACGAAGCGTGGCAAACCACCTTAACGCCCGATAAATTAGGCATTGTGTCTTTACGTCCGACATCGCTTTCTATTTCAGGGCTAGCGGATTACATTGCCTTTATGAAAGAAACAGGGCAAGACGCCAAGCGTTTTGAACTCACTTACTGGCGGAAAATCTTTCAACCGATTTCCGTAGGCGTAATGATGTTGCTGGCGCTCTCTTTCATCTTTGGCCCATTGCGTAGCGTAACGATGGGCGCAAGAATGATCACAGGCATTTGCTTTGGCTTTTTATTTTATGTGGTCAATGAGATTTTCGGCCCACTTAGTTTAGTTTATAATGTGCCGCCAATCGCAGGGGCATTAATGCCAAGCGGATTATTTATTCTTATCACTTGGTGGCTACTGGCGCGCAAACGCTAGCAACTCAAGTGCGGTGTAAAAAAGAGCCATTTTTTATAAATGGCTTTTATTTTGATTATTTATGACAGGAAATTTTATGACAGAAAACAATTCATTAACCTTAGTAACGCACACCATTACACAATGGAAAGACTGGCTAATTGGCTTTATTCCCAATATCCTCTCTGCCATTATTTTGCTCACTCTTTTCTATTTTCTTGCCAAAATTCTAAGCAAAGCAGCGTTGCGCATTTATAGCCGCTTATTCCCGAAAAACTTACGCGCCGCGAAAGGCATTTCCATCGGCGTAAAAATTCTGATCTGGTTTTTAGGCATTATTCTTGCCTTAGAAGTATTACACCTTGCTTCATTCCTTACCCATTTATTAGCCGGTGCTGGAATTGTAGGGATTATCGCAGGCTTCGCCTTTAAAGATATTGCATCTAATGCTTTTTCTGGCTTGCTGATTAAATCAGAACAGCCATTTGAAGTGGGCGATTGGGTAAACATCAACAATTCCATTGGTAAAGTGGTGAATATCGGCTTGGTAACAGTAGAATTAATGACCATTGAAGGCGAAACCGCGCTGATCCCAAATCAAATGATTTATAGCGATGAGTTTTTTAACTACTCCAAGCTGAAAAAACGTCGTGTAATTTTGTCTACGGGCGTTTCTTATGGCGATGACCTTGACAAGGTTCGTCAAGTAACCCTTGACTTAATGCAAGAATGGGATTTCGTGATCGATAAAAATGACATCAACTTCTACTTCACTGATATTGGCAGCTCAACCTTTGATTTTATTATTCGTTTCTGGGTTGATTTTGTTACTTATGAAGATTATTTAGAATCCAAAAGTAAAGCCATTATGGCATTGAAAAAACGCTTTGAACAAGAAAATATCAGCATTGCCTACAACGTAACTACCCTAGATTTTGGCGTGAAAGGTGGCGTGAACTTGTTCGATAAAGCCATTCAAATCAATGACAATGGCTCAGCAACAAAAACACAATAAGACAAAATAACGCATTAGCCTATCTGTAACGATAGGCTTTTTTATGTCGAATAAACGTGTTTTTCTTTGTTTTCACTTATCAAGTGCGGTGAAAAATCACAAAATTTTTACCGCACTTTAAAATTGACTAAAATTACTTCACTCATCATCAAATTCGTAAATTTTACTTGCAAGCAAAAATCAACTCCGTATAATTCACCACATCGACAACACATTAGGTTGTTTTCTCAAACTCCTTAGCCAGTGTGACGAAATTGGTAGACGTAGCGGATTCAAAATCCGCCGCCCTTAAAAGCGTGCCGGTTCGAGTCCGGCCACTGGCACCATTCCACAAATCATATAAATTTCCTATTTTTTCTTAAATTATTTTAAACCCTAATAATTTTTATATTTTTCAATAGCTTACTTACTTTTCTATTTTTATTTACTGTATTCATTTACAGTGTTTTTATGTATAATCATCAGGTATTTACAAATAAAAATTGATCGGAAAAGATCACGAACCAGAAATTTTTGCACAAAATTGCACAGTGAACTGCACAGAAATCTAGGGTGAAATTTATGGCTACGGTAACGAAATCTACAACAGGTTGGCGTGTAAAAATTAGAAAAAGGGCTATACAAATTAGAGGCTTTATTAGATTGATTAGATGCCATAAATACCTTTTTT
Organism: Avibacterium avium; assembly: GCF_900454535.1. Taxonomy (GTDB): domain Bacteria; phylum Pseudomonadota; class Gammaproteobacteria; order Enterobacterales; family Pasteurellaceae; genus Avibacterium; species Avibacterium avium. Next base: position 1,266,880 of record NZ_UGSP01000001.1, on the reverse strand, counting down.
CGCATATTTCTGAATGCTTTGTGTGCTACGTTCAATATTAAATTTCATCCGTTCAAAACTGCTCATTTGATTTTGCACCTTTTTTAATGTCTTGATGTACCAATTATCGTTTTTGCTATTGCAATGTGGTTTATTCCTGTTCCCGATGACCAAAAGCGGAATTTAAAGCGAGCTGGAATAATTTAATTTCCAAACCTTAACTATTCAATATCTAAGAATTTTTATTAACCTTTTTCATTTAACAAAAACCCAGACCGCTAGGAAAGGTTTAGTATTATAGAAAGCCTGTGTATAAAATTTATGGGGCTGTAGTAGATTAGCAACAATGCTATACTACAAAAATGAAGATAACATATTGTAAATTAAAGAAATCCATACAGAAAAAACTGCTTGAGTTTTTTGTCGCAGAAGTTACTGCAAGAACAGCAGCAAATTTGCTAGATATTCAACCGAATACAGCCGCTTTGTTCTACCATAAAATCAGGCTTGTGATTGGCTATCATTTATCCCTTGAAGTTAACGAGATTTTGGGGGGGAAATTGAACTAGACGAAAGCTATTTTGGTGGTCATCGAAAGGGAAAACGAGGACGAGGAGCGGCTGGAAAAGTTGCTGTTTTTGGGTTACTAAAACGACAAGGAAAGGTATTTACTGTTGTGGTTGAAAACACCAAGAGTGAAACATTACTCCCTGTTATTAAAAGAAAAATCAAGCCTGATAGCTGGGTTTATACGGACACTTATCGCAGTTATGATGCGCTTGATGTGAGTGAATTTCACCACGAACGAATCAATCATTCCGAGCTATTTGCGGTGAAACAAAATCATATTAATGGCATTGAAAATTTTTGGAATCAGGCGAAGCGGATACTGCGAAAATATAATGGAATTAACCGAAAAAACTTTCCTTTATTCTTGAAGGAATGTGAATTTCGGTTTAACTTTGGGACACCAAAAGAGCAGTTAAAAATATTGCGAAAATGGTGTGAAATTTAGGGCTAATCTACTACAGCCCCAAATTTATACTAAAATAATTTATCCTCTTTTCTATCTTCCACTCAACGATTCACTAAAATATAAGACATATAAAAATACTTAACCATCGCCTTAATTAGATTAAGGATAATAAAATATAGCAAATTACTTGAAAGAAAGATTACAACCTATTTAGGTAGCAATCTCACAAAATTTGTTATAAAAACAGCCTTCCATCTTATATTTTTATGATAAAAAGTAATAAAAATTCAAATTTTTAATCAAAAAATTCTATTAAAAAGGGCTTTCACATCAAAATGTTAGTATTATTTAGAATACTTTTTATGCTAAAATAAGGCGATCTTTGATCATATAAAAAATTTAAAAACAAAACAAAGTAGGAAAAAAATATGAATACTATATTCAAAGTTATTTGGAACCAAGCCCTAGGTTGTTTCACAGCAGTAGGTGAGTTGGCAACGAGTCAAGGAAAAAGAAGCAGCAAAAGCACAGCTGTTGTTGCTGCCACTTTAATGATGCTGGGTAGCGGCCAAGCCTCGGCAGAAGAACGCATGATGGAAGCCCGAGACTACATGACAGATTGCGTGGTTCAAGGCCTGCAAATGGTGTGTATTGAAGGGGCTAAATCATTAACCAGCGGCTCATTTGCAGTTGGTCAGAATTCATTGGCAGGCCAATCTGTTCAAAACTATGATTTAAATTGGGCATCTTTAGCAGCACCAGAAACCAAAACCATCCGCGTAGGTGGCGCAAGTAAAGTCATTAACCAAGGCGATAAATTTACCAGTGTAGAAGATTTTAATGCGTATTTGAGCACATTGCGTGATAACGACAAATTCAAACGTACTTACATTGGCAAAATGAACAATATTGCCATGGGTACGGGCGCACAAGCCGTGGGTGGTCGCAACATTTCCATTGGCGAAAGTGCAGGCGCTGTTGCAGACAGCGACAATTTGGCCTACTTAAACTCTAATGAATCACAGAATATTAAAAACCGGCTTGAAGCTGTTTCGGCAGAAGAGCGTGCCACCTACAACTGGCAGATTCATAATGTAAACATCGGCACCAATGCAGGCTTGAATGCGAAAAAAGATTACAGCATTGCCATGGGCTTTAATGCTGGCGCCTTGAATGAAGAAGCGCGTAAAGTTCAAGTAGCTGATTATACAGACGCCACCGTTTTTATCGGTAAGAGAGCAGGTGAAAACAACACCTCATCAGGTTCAGTAGCGATTGGTGTAGAAGCAGCAATGCCCAGAGCAAATGGTGGAGTAACCGATAAATACGATGATCAAAGCGTATACATCGGCAAACAAGCAGGCCGAGGTACGGAAACAGGTGTGCTCAAAGGTGCAGATGGCAATGGCACTTATAAAGATCCCGCTAAAACATATAATGGCATTTACCGTGATACCAATAATGACCTTTTAGCAGGCAGCTTGGAAAACCCTGGCTCACCTGCACTAACAGGTAGCAATGTAGGGGTTGGCCCGAATGCACTATGGTTTGCCAAAGGTAGCGCGAATGTTGGCATGGGCTGGAAAGCAGGTAATACAAGCACAGGTAGCAACAACACCTATCTGGGTAATATCTCAGGCATGACTCAAGTGGGTGATTTTAACGTAGCAGTGGGTAATGAAGCTGGCGGTGGTGCCGTTTCATCTCGTTCTGTTAGCGTTGGTTCTTACGCCAAAGCCAATGGCGATGCTTCTGTTGCCGTGGGTAGTGGTGCAAAAGCAGGCTCACAAGACAAAACATTAACAGTGACTTCTGGTTCAACTAATTCTTCTGGTGCACATTATCAAAACAATAAATACAACGATATCGCTGTGGGTAATGAAGCGGCTGCCACAGGCGGTTCTTCAATCGCCATGGGTAAACGTGCCATTTCAAACAACGACAGCTCAGTGGCGGTTGGTTCAAATGCCGAAGCCACAGGTAAAGGTGCGATTTCATTGGGTTCATCTGTGGGCGTAACAGTAGAGCGTACGCCCGAAGGCTATGGCCAAAATACCGATACCGAGATTCCAGATGCCACCAAGCAATCAATTGCATCAGGCGATTTCAGTATGGCATTGGGTACGGCATCAGCTGCATCAGGCAATAACAGCATTGCTCAAGGCACTCGCTCATCAGCCACTGATTTAGGCTCAATTGCTTTTGGTTATGAAACCTTATCAACAGGTGATGCTTCATTGGCTGCATCATCAAATGCCAAAGCCTATGGCAAATCAGACATCGCCATCGGTAAAAATGCCTTGGCAGGTGATGAAAACTTCCAAAATTCAGACGGCCACAGCTACAACACCGCAATTGGTCAAGATGCCAAAGCCATCGCATCGCAATCAACTGCTGTGGGTACAGCTGCACAAGCCACCGCAAATGACACCATTGCAGTGGGTCCATCAGCTCAAGCAACCAACCTAAGCTCAATTGCCATTGGTAAAGATGCACAGGCCACTGGTGAGCAATCGATTTCTGTTGGTGTAGGCAATGTCGTGTCTGGTAACAACTCAGGTGCATTCGGTGACCCAACCACCATCAGCGGCACAGGCTCATATTCAATTGGTAACAATAATACTGTTGCAACCAATGATTCATTCGTATTGGGTAGCAATGTTAGCCAAACCATCGAAAACTCTGTTGCACTAGGCAAAGACTCAGCAATGACTGCTGGCTCTGCTGTTGGCACAGCTGTTAAAGCGACAGACGGAACAGATGGCGCAACCACAACCGCAGGTGATAAAGGCACTGTAGATACTGCAACAGTAAACGGTGTAACTTATGGCGGCTTCGCAGGCGCAACAGCTGATGGCGTTGTATCTGTAGGTTCAGCGGGTAAAGAGCGCCGTGTACAAAATGTGGCAGCGGGTGAAATTAGTGAAACATCAACCGATGCCATCAATGGTAGCCAGCTTTACCTCGTTGCTAAAGGCTTAAACGACCAAATGCCAGTGGTATACACAAAAGCAGATGGCACAAAAGTGTATAAAAAACCTGATGGCACATTTGTTGATGAGTCTGGCGAAGAAGTGCAACCTACTGACGTTATCGCCTCAATGAACAATGGCGAAGGTTCAACCACTGCCCCAATGGCATTGACCAACATTGCAGGCAATCTTGATGGTGCTAAAGCAAACACTACTGCCCCAGTAACATCAGGCACAGCGCCAACAGACGTAAACGTCAACAACGCAGCGACTGTCGGTGACGTATTGAATGCAGGTTGGAATCTACAAGGCAACGGCCAAGCGGTTGACTTTGTGAAACCATACGACACGGTAAACTTTGTTGGCACAGGCGCAGCCACCGTAACTGGCGAAGTAGTAGATGGTGTTGCAACCATCACAATTGATGTACCTAAAACAGCTGCTGGTGGTATGAATAGCTTTAATGTTGCTTCTAATGGCGCTGCGCCTACAGAAATCGCTGATGGCAATACAGTTGATTTCATTGATGGCAACAACACAGTTGTTACAACTACGCCGAAAGCTGATAACTCTGGTGTAGATGTCAAAGTAGATTTGGCTGATAACATTATGGTTGGTAAGCCTGGTGTAGACGGCAAAGATGGCTCAATTGGTGCTACTGGCAAAGATGGAGCAAGTGCAGTATTGAACGGTAAAGATGGCACTATTGGTTTAACAGGCCCACGTGGTGCTGATGGTGAAGACGGTGCTTCTGCTGCTATTGGCGTGAAAGATGGTGCTAAAGGCCTTGATGGCAATGATGGTGCTAATGGTGATAGCAAAACCCGTATTGTTTACACCACCCCTGATGGCAACACTGAAGAAGTAGCAACCTTAAATGACGGCTTGAAATTTGAGGGCAATCAAGGTGGCACTCTTGATAAGAAACTCAATGAAACCGTAACCGTTAAAGGTGGTTTAGCTGACAATGCGACTGCTACAGATGCCAATACTCGTGTTGATGTTGAAGATGGTGCGCTGGTTGTGAAATTGGCCAAAGATCTCAAAGATATCGATTCAGCAATATTTGGCACAGATGCAGCAGACCAAACTGTTATCAACAAAGATGGCATCACCATCAAAGGCGATAACAACGTATCATTAACAGATGCAGGTTTGGATAACGGCGGCAACAAGATTGTTAATGTAGCTGCAGGTGAGGCTGATACAGACGCAGTAAACGTAAGCCAGCTCAACAAAGAAGTAGCGAAAGCAAAAACCACAGTTACTTCAAACGACGGCAGCGTTACCGTAGTGAAAACCGCTGCTTCAGACGGCCACGACAACTACGATCTTAGCGTTGATGCCCAAAGCGTTGCCGAAAACGCACAATTACCAGTGGTATACACCAATAAAGCTGGTGATAAAGTGTACAAACAAGCAGATGGTACGTTTAACACTGCCAAAGATGGTTCAGGCGACACAGTGCAACCTACTGACGTTATCGCCTCAATGAACAATGGCGAAGGTTCAACCACTGCCCCAATGGCATTGACCAACATTGCAGGCAATCTTGATGGTGCTAAAGCAAACACTACTGCTCCAGTAACATCAGGCACAGCGCCAGCAGACGTAAATGTTAACAACGCAGCAACTGTAGGCGACGTATTGAATGCAGGTTGGAATCTACAAGGCAACGGCCAAGCGGTTGACTTTGTGAAACCATACGACACTGTAAACTTTGTTGATGGTGCCAACACTACCGTGACAACCAGACCAAAAGATGACGGAACAGGTGTGGATGTGAAAGTGGATTTGGCTGACAACGTTTTGGTTGGTCAACCTGGCCAAGATGGTAAAGATGGTAAAGATGGTTCAATCGGCGCTACTGGTAAAGATGGTGCAAGTGCAGTATTGAATGGCAAAGATGGCTCAATCAGCTTGACTGGCCCTAAAGGTGCTGATGGTAAAGATGGTGCTTCTGCCACGATTGCTGTAAAAGACGGTACAAAAGGTCTAGAGCGTAATGATGGTGCAGATGGCGAAAGCAAAACTCGCATTGTTTACACCAAACCAGACGGCACAACCGAAGAAGTGGCAACCTTGAATGATGGTTTAAGCTTTGCTGGCGATAAAGGTGAGGTGATCAACAAAAAACTTAATGAACAATTGGATATTAAAGGTAAGGCAGCAGCAGATGCTGAGGTAACTGATAAAAATATCCGTGTTGACAGTGAAGAAGGTGCATTAATCATTAAAATGGCAAAAATGCTGCAAGATTTAGAAGGGGCTGAGTTCACAGATAAAGATGGCAATACTGTTGTAGTTAAAGATGGCGGTATTGTGATTAAAGGAAAGGATGCTCCTGATGATAAAACTGTTAGTTTAACTACAAATGGCTTAAACAACGGTGGCAACAAAATTACTAATGTTGCACGCGGTACAGATCTCACAGATGCAGTAAATGTTGAGCAACTTGAAGAAGTTAAAAACCAAGCTGGTGCAGGTGGTTTCAATGTTGAAACTAACAGTAAAGATACTAAGAAAATTGGCAATGGCGACACAGTTGACTTTGTCAATGGCAACAATACAACTGTAAGCAAAGTAGATACACCGAAAGGCGTACAGGTAAAAGTTGATCTTGCAAAAGACTTAAAAGGTCTTAATAGTGTTGAGCTGAAAGATCCAGCAGGTAATGTAACTAACATCACTGGCAACGGTGTGAACATTTCTGGCACTAATTCTGCAGGCAACCCAAGCAATGTAAGTTTAACAGCTAATGGCTTAAATAACGGTGGTAACCGCATTACTAATGTGGCTCCAGGTGTGAAAGGTACTGATGCTGTTAACGTAAACCAACTTAATGCTGTGGGCAAACGTATTGGTGATGTGGATCGCAAAGCACGTGGTGGTATTGCTGGTTCAGCTGCTATGGCAAACTTGCCACAAGCTTATATTCCAGGCCATTCTATGGTAGCAGTTGCTGCAAGCACACACCGTGGTGCAAATGCAGTAGCTCTAGGGGTTTCTCGCATTTCAGACAGTGGGCATGTCATCATTAAATTAAGTGGTTCTGCAGACTCTGAAGGCGGTAAATCTGCTGGAATTGGTGTTGGCTATCAATGGTAATAACTGAGACTGCACTTTGCGAAAAGTGCGGTCAGTTTTAATAAGGATTAATCATGAAAAAAATAGCAAGATGGACATTACCGTTGTTAGTAGCTAGCATTATAACAGCATGTGGCAACCTAAGTGATGTTAAAAAAGATGGCACAACTGATGAGCCAAAATGGCCAAAAATCGAAGATGCCAGCGTTAACTACTCTGGCTCACAATACGGTACTTGGCCAAACTGGGACAATATACGTCAAATTGAGGCTGGTATGAACAAAGACCAATTATATTACTTAATTGGCCGTCCTCACTACCAAGAAGGTCTATTTGCCGTGCGTGAATGGGATTATGTGTTTAACTACCGTCAAAACGGAGTTCACAAAATCTGCCAATTCAAGGTCTTATTTGATACTGATATGAATGCACAGTCTTTCTTTTGGCATCCAAATGGTTGTAACAACCAGTATGAATTGAGTGGTGATTTCTTATTCGACTTCGATTCAGCTCGCTTAACACCAAAAGGTCAACAATTGATTGAAACTGTAGTAAAAGGCTTAAAATCACAAAGTATCACATCAGTAACTGTAAATGGCTATACAGATCGTTTAGGTTCAGAAAGCTACAACCTGAAACTTTCACAACGCCGTGCTGATGCTGTAAAAGCCTATATGGTAAGTCTTGGTTTCCCTGCTCAAAAAATCTCTCCTTATGGATTGGGTAAAGCTGACCAAGTAGTAGCTTGTGATGGTGAAAGTGGTCAAGCATTAAGAGATTGCTTACGCCCTAATCGTCGTGTAGTGATTTCAGCAGAACAATAAAAATCAGTTGTTATTAGTTAAAAACCGCACGTTAACGTGCGGTTTTTTATTACAATAAGGTTTAGAAAGTTGCTAAACGCTATGCACATCTCAATGCCAACCATTTACTGAGCTATGCAAATCACGTCAAACTTACGTCAAGGTGCCTTTTAGACACAACAAAATTTGATGCTGAGAATGATATTTTGAAAGGAAAACCAGAAAATAAAAAAGCCGTAAGTTATTGATTTCAAGGCTAAACTTACGACTTAATATAAAATTCTTAATGGTGCCCGAGGGCGGACTTGAACCGCCACGACTCGAAAGTCGAGGGATTTTAAATCCCTTGTGTCTACCGATTTCACCACTCGGGCATTGGAGCGGGAAACGAGGCTCGAACTCGCGACCCCGACCTTGGCAAGGTCGTGCTCTACCAACTGAGCTATTCCCGCATACTTAGCTAACCATTCGGTCTTGCTAAACAACGAGGTGCATTTTACGGATTTACGCCGATTAGTCAAATAGAAATTTCTTACTTTGTGTTTGATTGACTAAAAAAAATTCACTTTCTATAAATTCGTTTATTTTGAAAGCAGAGTTTGATGATTTCCACTTCGATATTATTTTTAGCTTGGCTCTTCCACAAAAAAATTGATAAAAAAAACACCGCACTTAGTTATCTATTCAACCCAAGTACGGTGTAATTTTTGAGAATTTTATTCTTCTAATAAATTATCTTTTGCGGCTTTGAGATATTGTAGCATTGACCAAACCGTTAAAATCGCGGCGATATATAAGAATACGATGCCTGCAATTTCCATTAAAACATTATAACGCCATAGCAATCCGCCTAATGCAAGCATTTGTGAGGCGGTTTTCACTTTACCCAGCCAAGACACGGCCACTTTACTACGGCTACCGATTTCAGCCATCCACTCACGCAAGGCGGAAACGATGATTTCCCTTGAGATCATTACTATCGCTGGCAAAGTTACCCAAAAGCTGTGCTGATATTCCACCACTAACACCAGCGCGGCAACCACCATCACTTTGTCCGCGACGGGATCAAGAAATGCACCAAAGGGAGTGCTTTGATTCCATTTTCGTGCCAAATAGCCATCGAACCAGTCTGTAACGGCAGCGACAAAAAAAATCGCGGTGGTTAAAAATGGCGCCCAAGCAAAAGGGAGATAAAACGCCAAGACAAAAAATGGGATAAGCACCACACGGAATAAGGTCAGAATTGTTGGAAAGTTTAATTTCATAGGGCGTAACAATCACAGAAAATAGATAATCGTTGATTATTTTAAAGCATATTTTTCTAATTAGAAAACACTATTTAAAAAATATCCCTCTGAAAAGAGGGATATTTTTGCTCTAAATTAAAGAGCTTCAATCGCCTGATATTGCGCTTGAACTTTTGCAATCGCTTCTTGATAGCCTTGCATTTTTTCACGTTCTTTCGCAATCACTTGCTCAGGGGCTTTCGCTACAAAGGCTTCATTGCTCAATTTGTTTTCAATACGCGCAATTTCACCGTTGAGTTTTTCTAGCTCTTTGGTTAAGCGTGCTAGCTCGGTGGCTTTATCAATAAAGCCAGCCATTGGAATAAGAAGTTCCGTGTTGCCAACTAATTTGGTTACTGAGAATGGCGCTTCTACCCCATCATTTAACACTTCAACGCTATCTAATTTCGCCATACTTGCTAATAATGTGCAGTTATCTGCGAGAATTTGTTGCTGTTCCGGCGTTAAATGGCGTAATAATGCCTCTAAGCCTTTGCTTGGTGCAATATTGCATTCTGCCCGGATATTACGCACAGCGATAATGATTTCTTTCAGCCAATCAATTTGCTGTTCAGCTTGCTCATCAATTTGGCTCGGCTCGTACTGCGGATAAGGTTGTAGCATAATGGTATCACCACTCACGCCCGCAAAACCTTTCACTTTTTGCCAAATTTCTTCGGTGATAAATGGAATAATTGGGTGCGCTAAACGCAATAATTTTTCCAATACACGCACTAAGGTGCGGCTTGCACCACGTTTTTGTGCAGCACTGCCTTGTGCAAATACTGGTTTAGTCAGCTCCAAATACCAGTCACAGAACTGATCCCAAGTGAACTCGTAAATAGCATTCGCCGCCAAGTCAAAACGATATTGTGCGAACGCAGCACGCACCGCTTCCACTGCACGATTAAACTCAGAATTGATCCAACGATCCGCTAGGCTATACTCCACTTCGCCCTCTGATAGATCCAATTTGTCATTGGTGAGAACAAAGCGGCTTGCATTCCATAACTTGTTACAGAAATTGCGGTAGCCTTCCAAACGTTTCATATCCCAGTTAATATCACGTCCATTGCTGGCAAGGGCGGCAAGGGTGAAACGTAATGCGTCTGTACCGTGTGCAGCGATGCCATTCGCAAATTCTTTGCGTGTGGCTTTGGCAATTTTTTCCGCTAACTGCGGCTGCATCATATTGCCGGTGCGTTTTTCTAATAAATCATCAAGGCTAATACCGTCGATCATATCAATCGGATCAAGCACGTTACCTTTTGATTTTGACATCTTCTGTCCGTTTTCATCACGAATTAAGCCTGTTACATACACGGTTTTAAATGGCACTTGCGGTTTGCCATTTTCATCTTTGATGAAGTGCATCGTAAACATAATCATACGTGCAACCCAGAAGAAAATGATATCAAACCCCGTGATCAAGACATCTGTTGGGTGGAACATTTTCAGTTCTTTGGTCTGCTGTGGCCAACCGAGGGTAGAGAATGTCCATAAAGCCGAAGAGAACCAGGTGTCTAGCACATCTTCATCTTGTTTGAGTACAATATCAGAATTTAGCTGATATTTTGACCGCACTTCTGCTTCACTGCGAGCCACATAAATATTCCCTTGTTCATCATACCAAGCAGGAATGCGATGTCCCCACCAAAGTTGGCGAGAAATACACCAATCCTGAATATCACGCATCCACGAGAAATAGAGATTTTCATATTGCTTCGGTACGAATTGGATTTCGCCCTCTTCTACCGCTTTGGTTGCCACTTCCGCCAATGGTTTTACGCTCACATACCATTGATCGGTGAGCATCGGTTCAATTGGTACGCCACCACGATCGCCATAAGGCACTTTTAGATCGTGTGGTTTAATTTCTTCCAATAAGCCTAAGGCATCAAAGTCCGCTACGATTTGCTTACGCGCTGCAAAACGCTCCATTCCACGATATTTTTCTGGAATTTCCGCCACATAATCCGCTAAGGGTTTGTTGTCCACACCGATGATTTCAGGTTCATCACGAATATCCGCATTCAAAGTCATCACGTTCACCATTGGCAACTGATGACGCTTACCCACTTCGTAGTCGTTAAAATCGTGTGCTGGGGTAATTTTTACCACACCAGTACCAAATTCACGATCCACATAATCATCAGCGATAATCGGGATTTCACGATTCGCCAGCGGTAAGAGCACGGTTTTGCCGATAAGAGATTGATAGCGTTCATCTTCAGGATGTACCGCCACCGCGGTATCGCCCAGCATTGTTTCAGGACGTGTAGTAGCAACCACTAAATAATCTTTGCCATCTGCCGTTTTTTCACCGTTCGCCAACGGATAGCGGAAATGCCAGAGCGAGCCTTTGCTTTCCTTATTTTCCACTTCGAGATCGGAAATCGCTGTGTGGAGTTTTGGATCCCAGTTTACAAGGCGTTTACCACGATAAATCAAGCCCTCCTCGTGCAAACGCACAAAGACTTCTTTCACCGCCTCAGACAAGCCATCGTCCATTGTGAAACGCTCACGTTCCCAATCAATGGAGTTACCCAAACGTCGCATTTGCTGGCTGATCGTGCCACCTGAATACGCTTTCCAATCCCAGATTTTTTCAATAAAGGCTTCACGGCCGTAATCGTGGCGAGTTTTGCCCTCTTCCGCTGCAATTTTACGCTCCACCACCATTTGTGTGGCGATCCCAGCGTGGTCTGTCCCCGCCTGCCAAAGGGTGTTATCCCCCTCCATACGGTGGAAACGGATTAAAGTATCCATTAAGGTTTGTTGGAAAGCGTGTCCCATATGCAACGATCCTGTTACATTCGGCGGTGGAATCGCAATGCAATAACTCGGTGCATTCGGGTTTTCATTCGGCTTAAAATAGCCCGCTTCTTCCCAGTGTTTATAAAGTGCTTGTTCTACGGCAGAGGGATCAAAACGATCTGCCATTTCAAATTTTTGTGTCATATATTATTGCTCTTTTAAGATTTATAAATTAGATCTTTTGCAAATTTCCAAAATTTTGGATTAAAGATAACAAAGATAAATAATGCTGCAAAATAGTTATCGCTATGGTATCTGCCAGCAGGAACAGAAAAAAGCATTAGTAAAGCAATAAAACCAAATGAAATAGATATAATCCAACAAATAAGTTGAAATAATCCCCAAAAACTAAATTTTTTATTCACTATTTACTCCTTAATAAGTTCATCATTGTTAAGTTAAAAAAATTAATAAAATTATAATCTATATTTCTCTGCGATTTTTGACCATAATTTATGTAAATTATCAAAATCAAATTTATCATTACTAGAGACTAACTCTAATTCCCCAATTTTTTCCACTACATCATATAAATTTTTCTGTTCTAATTTATAGAGTTTTTCTAAGCTTTCACTTTTTTTCGGTATTGGATATTTTCCAGCCCATATAATATATTCAGATAAAATATCCAATAAATTCAATTCATCTTTTGATAAATTAACTTCGATATTGTTTGCCAAGTTACGTAAATTATGAGTATGTGTAATTGAAATGCCTGACTGTATCAAAATAGCTTTTATGAGTAGTTCAAAAGACATTCCCATTAACATTTTATATGTATTCCAACACCCAATTTCTTCCTTATGCTTCCACAATATTGAAGCTGAAATAAGTAAATCCCCAGCTTTTGAATGCCAATAGACATCACATTTATCCATTCTCTTGAATGTATTTTCATATGAATTACTCAATATTCTCTCCAACAATACATTCTTTAATTCCTGACACCACTTTGCAATTCATCAACCCATTGGGTTAATTTATGATCACTAATGTGAAAAACTAAATTTGAGGCTTAACCTGAATTGTCATAAATAAAATGCCCGCCTTTTCGTACTCTCGCTTGCACCCTTTTCACATTAATATCAAGATCATTAACACCGATATAATTTAATCTTACATAAAACCCTTTAGATAAAAGAACGCAAGGTACTTTTGCCTGCTCCATTAGTACCGCAATAAAAAATGGCTAAATTATTTTGCATACTCAATCACTTCTTCGCGTCCATCAGGATAATGATCGACAATATCACCATTAGGACGCTGGAAGGTGAGAATTTCACGTTTTTTCTTATCTTCCATCCAAGGCTTAAAGCGAATGGCTAATTGCCGTTGTTGTTCGATAATTTCTTCTTTAGTCATCGGTTTCATCTTATCTTCCCCAACTCAACGCACCAATTCCATATCCAAATGCGGTATGCCGTCTTCTAAATATTCTGCTGAAGTAGGCTGGAAACCAAAAGTGCGGTAGAAATTTTGCAAATAAGTTTGAGCTTGGATTAACACAGGTTCTGCTGCCCAATGTTGTTGGCAATAAGCCAACGCTTGTTGCACTAATTCTTTGGCTAAGCCTTTGCCCCGTGCGTACTGTGCGACTAGCACTCGGCCAATATGCACGCCGTCATCTTGTGGGATAATGCGGCAGTAAGCACAAATTTTGCCGTCAAATTCTTGCCAAAAATGCACCGCACTTTTATCCCAGTGATCTACTTCTTGATAGGCACATTGCTGTTCCACCACAAACACGGCGGTGCGTAATTGATAAATCGCAAACAATTCTTCTGTGCTAAGTTGGGCGAAAGATTTTGCAATCCACGACATTAGGCTTGCTCCGTGCTTAATTGCCAACCAAGCTGGCGGTATTGTTTATAACGCTCGCGGGCGATGGCCTTTTGGCTTTCTTCATTGGGGACGAAATCAATCACTTGATTAAAGCTCGCAATAAAATCAGGCACTTGGTTTTGTAAATTAATCAGCAGATCTCGCCGTTGTGCGTTACGTTTACCCGCCCAGCTAATTTCAATCGGTGTGGCATATTGAGTGATTTCGCCCGATAAATTATGCGGCACAAATTCTTCAGGATCTCTCGCCCATAGGGCTTCATCAAGGCGAAAAGCCTGCTCTTCACTTTCGCAGCTAATTAGCACTTTTTTGCCTAATCGCCAAGCTTGCACAGCCAAATCACAAGCCAAGGTTTCCATTGCGGACAATGGCGTTTTGGGTTGTGTTTTTTGTAAAATGTAAAACTGTGCTTGCTTTGCCATAAAAATGCGTCTTTTGCCTGTATGAAATCAAATTTTTAAACGCATAATTTTAACGAAAAATCAGCGAAATAGAAAACATTAATTTTTACGCTATCAAAAAATTCAAAAAAATCTTACCGCTCTTTATGATCTATATCACAAAACAAAAAATTCGCCCTGCCCTTTACGTTCCATTCCTACTCCCAAAGTGTTAAACTCAAGGCGTTTTCTTATTATTAATTCAATCATTTGAGGTAACTAGAATGGAATTTCGTATTGAAAAAGACACAATGGGCGAAGTGAAAGTACCAGCCGATAAATACTGGGCAGCACAAACAGAACGTTCGCGCAACAATTTCAAAATTGGCCCTGCGGCTTCAATGCCCCACGAAATTATTGAGGCGTTTGGTTATTTGAAAAAAGCCGCTGCGTACGCAAACAGTGAGCTAGGCGTGTTGCCAGTGGAAAAACGCGATTTAATCGCGCAAGCCTGCGATGAAATTTTAGCCCATAAACTTGACGATCAATTCCCTTTGGTGATTTGGCAAACGGGTTCAGGCACGCAATCCAATATGAACTTAAATGAAGTGATTGCTAACCGTGCGCACGTTATCAATGGTGGAAAATTAGGGGAAAAATCCATTATTCACCCAAATGATGATGTGAATAAATCACAATCTTCTAATGATACTTATCCAACTGCAATGCACATTGCTGCCTATAAAAAAGTGGTTGAAGTAACCATTCCTTGCATTGAACGCTTACAAAAAACCTTCGCAGCCAAAGCGGAAGCTTTCAAAGATGTGGTGAAAATCGGGCGTACTCACTTAATGGACGCCACGCCACTCACTCTTGGACAAGAATTTTCTGCCTATGCCGCACAATTAGATTTCGGTTTGCGTGCATTGAAAAACACCCTACCACACCTTGCGCAACTGGCTTTAGGTGGAACTGCGGTAGGAACAGGGTTAAATACGCCAAAAGGCTATGATGTGAAAGTGGCTGAATACATCGCAAAATTCACTGGCTTGCCATTTATCACCGCAGAAAACAAATTTGAAGCGCTTGCCACCCACGATGCCATTGTGGAAACCCACGGTGCATTAAAACAGCTTGCGGTATCCTTATTTAAAATTGCTAACGATATTCGCTTATTGGCATCTGGCCCGCGCTCAGGCATTGGTGAAATCTTAATTCCTGAAAATGAACCGGGATCTTCTATTATGCCGGGTAAAGTGAACCCAACGCAGTGCGAAGCGCTCACAATGGTTTGCGCACAAGTGTTAGGCAACGACACCACCATTTCCTTTGCGGGCTCACAAGGGCATTTCCAACTTAATGTATTCAAACCTGTAATGGCATATAACTTCTTACAATCTGCCCAGTTATTGGCTGATGCTTGTGTATCGTTCGATGAGCATTGTGCAAGCGGTATTGAACCAAATCACCCACGCATTAAGCAACAACTTGAAAATTCCTTAATGTTGGTAACGGCATTAAATACCCATATTGGTTATGAAAATGCGGCGAAAATCGCGAAAACTGCGCATAAAAATGGTACAACATTAAGAGAAGAAGCCATTAATCTTGGTTTGGTTACCCCAGAGCAATTTGACGAATGGGTTCGCCCTGAAGATATGGTGGGCAGTTTGAAGTAAAATTTGTCAAAAACTGACCGCTCTTTTCACTAAAAAATAGTACTAAAAAAATAGCAAGCTCAATATCGAGCTTGCTATTTTATTTTGTCATTATGCTGTGCTTTTATAAATTTAAATTACGCCCAGTGTTTCTTTTTAGAAGTTTTACCAATGCCTGGATTGAAGCTATTGGTCGGATCTAATTTTTGGTAGAACGCTTTCAATTCTGGTTTCGCTTCATACAAATGCCCTACGTTATGTTCCGCGGGGTATTGCGCGCCGCGCTTATCAAGCAAGGCTAACATTTCGTGTTCAATTTCTTCCCAATCGTAGCCTTTTTTGACTAAATAATCTTGGTGGAACACATAGCACATAAAATGACCGTAATAGAGTTTATGAATTAATTTATTTTCTAACTCGGCAGGCAATTTCTCAAACCAATCTTGATCGTTACGGCGTAAAGCAATATCCAAAGCCACGATTTCTTCTACTTCAGGTTCGTGAATAGCACGATAACGAATAGCAGCAGAGGCCACAGCAAAGCGGTGCAACATTGCAGCTTGGGTTTCTTCTGGGCTACATTCAAAATATGCCCCTTTGGATTTATCTGCAAATAGGCTTTGCAAATATTCTCTTGCTTCTTTCACGCCTTCCCCACCCATTTTTAAAATTAAGTGATGTTCATATTGATCACGATAATCTCTTAAACTTTGTGGCAAATGCTGCGGTAATAACTTAGAAACAAATTGCAACGCTTTGTCGCTAAGATGATTTGGTAAAAAAGCGAATTTTTTCATTAAGCGATCGGCTTTGGCTTTTAAGGCAAATAATTTTGGTAAACGGTGCGTACCAAAACGTTTAATCACCCAGAAAGTATCTTTCCCGTATTCTGCGGCAATATCAAAGGCATCACGATGAATATATTCACCCGAGACTGGCAAACTGCTAAATTCAGCCAAAATATGACGGCGAATGTCGGTTAAAACTTGGGTATCATTTGTGCCGATATAAAACACCGCACTTTCTTTATCTTGTGGGAACGTATCCAAACGCACAGCAAACACGCCCAATTTTCCTGCACTGCCTGACGCTTCATAATGACGATTCGGATCCGCATTAAAACGTGCAGGTGTGTCCGCATCAATTTGGCGAACGTGGTGGCAATAATCGTGATCGTGTCCTTTACCGCAATCAAGATGAATGTCTTTACGCTGATAACGCCCTTCTTGCAAGTTAGTCAGAATTTCTTCAGGGCTATCGCCTAAATCAATACCAAGATTGTTGATGAGGTGCAATTCACCGTTCTCATCTAACTGTGCGTACAATGCCATTTCCGTATAAGCTGGCCCACGTTGCACCAAGGCTCCACCTGAATTGTTACAAATTCCGCCAATCACCGAAGCGCCGATACAAGATGAACCGATAACAGAATGTGGCTCACGTTTATATTCTTTCAGCAATAATTCCAAATCATTTAAACGCGAACCAGCAAAGCACACCACTTGCTCTGCATTATTAATAGGCTGAATACCCGTCATTCGCATTGTATTGATAAGCACAATATCGCGCTCATAATCATTTCCCGCTGGGGTTGAACCGCCCGTAAGCCCTGTGTTTGCTGCTTGTGAGATCACGATCACATCGGCTGCAACACAAGCTTTTAACACTTGCCAATATTCTAATAATGATCCCGGACGTACCACAGCTAGCACTTTTCCTTGCCCGAAGCGGTAGCCTGTGGTGTATTCTTCCGCTTTTAGCGGATCGGTAATCACATATTTAGGACTAACAATTTGCGTTAATTGCGTAATTAAATGGGTTACTGACATTTGACACCTCTTATATAATGTAACAAGAATTTAACATTAGCTACTATAAAACGCATAACAAGGAATTTCAATCAAAGAATGCGCGGATGCTTTATCTCCTAACCATTGATGCGTATTTCGCCAATTTTTGCCATTGAAAAGGAATCGTTTTGTGATGAAGTTCAAAGTTTTTAAAAATTTGTTAAAAAATTTGAAAAATTTATTTCCCGCACTTTTCATTTTGTTTAACAATAAGGACAATTAAAGCATAATATCGCTTCTCTCTTTTATATAAAATATGTTGAATGCGCAATAGTGCGAACATTTTAAAGGATTACATTGCGATGTGGGATTTTTAGCAAACCAAAAGCAACAAAAAAAGAGTTATTGTATAATGTCGCAATGATTTTTAACTGGAAGCAAACTAATGAACATTAATTTTACTCAAATTTTTCAAGATTGTTGGAATTTTATGCGTAATCAAAAAAAGATTACTCAGCAATTTGTCTTTTTCTTTTTGATTAACTCGTTAATCTTTTACTTTCTTTTAACCGCAGTTGTGCCAATGCCTGAAATCAGCCAAACAAATGGGCAAAATTTCCCTTTACCCAGCAATATCAGTGCAGAATTCTTGGTAATTGGTGTGGCACAACAGCTAGTCGGCTTATTTATTTCTTCTTGGGGGATTCTCACCTTTCACCGCATTAGCACTCAACAACAAAATCCGTCAAATCAAAATCCCTTAAACCAAAGTGCGGTGTTAACTTTACAACGTTTTGCAGGCGTGGTGGCAGTGAGTGTGATTGGGTTTATTCCCTTAATGATCGGCTTGGTAGAAAGCCTGTTTGCCATTTTACAAGGACAATCCCCTTCAATCCTCTCTTTGGTGGCAATGTTGCTCGGCTTTTTTATTTTTGTGCGCTTAAGCCTCGCTTCTACCGAATATCTGATTCAGCCCGTGGGCATTATGCAAGCCTTGAAAAACAGCTGGCTAAGTGGCGTGAAACGCGCTGCGCCATTGTTTATTTATTGTTTGTTAATTTATGTGGTGCTGCCATTTGTGGTAAGACGCATTTCGTCATTGAGCGATAACCTTGTTTTTGATGTGGTAATGTTATTTTTAAGCGCTGCGGTGGGCGTGTTTTCGTTACTTTTCACTTATCGCTTTTACACCTTATTTATGCGCAAGGATCAACAATAATGAAACAAATTTTAGAATTTATACCGCTCTTAGTTTTTTTTGCTGTTTATAAACTAGTCGGCATTCGTGAAGCAGCCATCGCCTTGATTATTGCAACCATCATTCAGCTTGTGGTACTGAAACTGAAATACGGCAAAATTGAAAAACAACAGATCATTATGGGAAGTGCGGTGGTTTTTTTTGGCGCTTTATCCGCATATTTCAACGAATTAGAATTTTTAAAATGGAAAGTAACGGTAGTTTATGCCTTGTTTGCCTTGGCATTAATCATCAGCCAAGTGATTTTTAAGAAACCGCTCATTCAGCAATTATTAGGTAAAGAAATTCAACTGCCCGATGCCGTTTGGAATAAATTAAATCTAGGCTGGGCAGGATTTTTTCTATTTTGTATGATCCTAAATATCATCATCAGCCAATATTTTTCCGATGATCTTTGGGTGGATTTCAAAACCTTCGGCATTATTGGACTTAGCCTTGTTGCAACAGTCGCAACAGGCGTTTATATTTATCGTTATCTTCCAAAAACAGAGAATAAAGAACAATAGGAAAACATTATGTCTGCATTTATTGAAACCAAAACGGGTCGCCAATCACAAGGCACATTGTTATTGCGCACCCTTGCGATGCCTTCTGATACCAATGCCAACGGCGATATTTTCGGTGGTTGGATTATGTCGCAAATGGATATGGGCGGTGCAATTTTAGCCAAAGAAATTGCGCACGGCCGTGTGGTTACCGTGGCGGTGGATAGTATGACTTTTATCCGCCCGATTTCTGTGGGCGATGTAGTATGTTGCTACGGCCGCTGCGTGAAAGTAGGACGCACTTCATTACAAATTAAAATTGAAGTGTGGGCGAAAAAAGTATCCAGCGAACCCATTGGTGAACGCTATTGCGTAACCGAAGCCGTATTCAGCTTTGTTGCGGTAGATAGCAACGGCCGACCGCGTGCAGTTCCAAGAGAAAATAACCCTGAGCTAGAAAAAGCCCTTGCGTTAATTGATGAAGCCTAAGAAAGGAGAAACTATGTATTACGTTATTTTTGCTCAAGACAAACCCAATACCCTCGCTCAACGCCTTGCGGTGCGTGAACAACATCTTGCACGTTTAAAACAATTACAAGCAGAAAACCGCCTTTTAACCGCAGGCCCAAATCCTGCCATTGATGACGAAAATCCTGGTGAAGCTGGATTTACTGGCTCAACAGTAATCGCCCAATTTGACAGCCTTGAAGCGGCACAACAATGGGCAAGCCAAGATCCTTATGTGGAAGCTGGCGTTTATGGCGAGGTGATTATTAAGCCATTTAAGAAAGTTTTCTAAGCAAAAAATCGCAAAAATTCTCTCAAAAAACACCGCACTTTTCTTGTTTAACGCAAGAAAGTGAAAACAAGAAAAGTGCTACCCCTAACGATAAAAGCAATAAGAGGAAACACAATGTCAAACTTTCTACAAAATTACCAAAAACATATTGATGAACGTGCGGCACAAGGTGTTGTACCAAAGCCATTAGATGCCGAACAAACCGCACAGCTTATCGAATTATTAAAAAATCCCCCTGCTGAGCAAGCCGATTATCTCCTTGAGCTTTTTAAAACCCGCGTGCCAGCAGGGGTGGACGAAGCAGCTTATGTCAAAGCGTCCTTCCTTGCTGCAATTGTCAATGGCACGGCCCATTCGCCATTAATTAGCCCAGAAAGTGCGGTGCAAATTTTGGGTACAATGCAGGGCGGTTATAATATTGAACCCTTGCTGCAAGCCCTTGATAATGAAGCCCTCGCCCCTTATGCCGTCAGCGCCCTTTCTTCCACCCTTTTAATGTTCGATAATTTCTACGATGTAGAACAACGTGCCAAACAAGGCAATCCTTACGCACAACAAATTCTTGAATCTTGGGCGAATGCAGACTGGTATTTATCACGTCCAAAATTAGATGAAAAGATCACCGTTACCGTATTTAAAGTGTCGGGCGAAACCAACACGGACGATCTTTCCCCTGCGCAAGATGCGTGGTCGCGCCCTGATATTCCTTTGCACGCCTTAGCAATGCTGAAAAATGAACGAGAAGGCATTCAGCCTGATGACGCTGGCAACATTGGGCCAATTCAACAAATTAATGCGTTAAAAGAAAAAGGCTATCCGCTTGCTTATGTGGGCGATGTGGTCGGCACAGGTTCATCACGCAAATCCGCCACTAACTCGGTGCTATGGTTTATGGGGGAAGATATTCCTTACATTCCGAATAAACGTGCAGGCGGCGTGGTATTAGGCGGAAAAATTGCTCCTATTTTCTTCAACACCTTAGAAGACGCAGGCGCATTGCCAATTGAAGTAGATGTCAGCAAGCTCAATATGGGCGATGTCATTGATATTTACCCATATCAAGGCAAAATCTGCAAACACGATAGCGATGAAGTTTTGGCTGAATTTAGCTTAAAAACCAATGTGTTATTAGATGAAGTGCGCGCAGGCGGACGTATTCCATTAATTATTGGACGTGGGCTAACCCATAAAGCGCGTCAATCCCTTGGCTTACCTGATAATGATGTGTTCGCAAAACCACAAGCGGTGGCAGATAACCACAAAGGCTTTACCCTTGCACAGAAAATGGTCGGTCGCGCTTGTGGTGTAGAGGGCATTCGCCCTGGGCAATATTGCGAACCAAGAATGACTTCAGTCGGCTCGCAAGATACCACTGGCCCAATGACCCGTGATGAGCTAAAAGATCTCGCTTGTTTAGGTTTCTCATCAGATTTGGTGATGCAATCTTTCTGCCATACGGCTGCCTATCCAAAACCGGTGGACGTTGTTACCCACCACACCCTGCCTGATTTTATTATGAACCGTGGCGGTGTGTCCCTGCGTCCAGGGGACGGCGTGATCCACTCTTGGCTCAACCGTATGTTATTGCCAGATACCGTAGGCACTGGCGGCGATTCACACACACGCTTCCCGATTGGTATCTCTTTCCCTGCGGGGTCAGGTTTGGTGGCATTCGCCGCTGCCACTGGTGTTATGCCATTGGATATGCCTGAAAGCGTGCTAGTGCGTTTCAAAGGGGAAATGCAACCAGGGATCACCTTGCGTGATTTGGTACACGCTATTCCTTATTATGCGATCCAACAAGGTTTGCTCACCGTAGAAAAACAAGGCAAGAAAAATATTTTCTCAGGCCGAATTTTAGAAATTGAAGGGCTAGAACACCTGAAAGTGGAACAAGCCTTTGAGCTTTCCGATGCCTCTGCTGAACGCTCTGCGGCGGCTTGTACCATCAAATTAGATAAAGAACCGATCATTGAATATCTCAATTCCAATATCGTGTTGCTCAAATGGATGATTGCTGAGGGCTATGGCGATGCGCGCACCCTTGAACGTCGTATCAAAGCAATGGAAAAATGGTTAGAAAACCCAGAATTGCTCAGCGCTGATCCTGATGCAGAATATGCTGCGGTGATCGAAATCAATCTCAACGAAATCAAAGAACCGATTTTATGTGCGCCAAATGATCCTGATGACGCTCGCCTACTTTCTGAAGTGCAAGGAGATAAAATTGACGAAGTGTTTATCGGCTCTTGTATGACTAACATTGGGCATTTCCGTGCCGCTGGAAAATTATTAGCCAAATTCAAAGACGTGATTCCAACGCGTCTATGGCTTGCGCCACCAACTAAAATGGACGCCAGCCTATTAACAGAAGAAGGCTATTACAGCATTTACGGCAAAAGTGGCGCGCGTATTGAAATTCCAGGCTGTTCACTTTGTATGGGTAACCAAGCGCGCGTGGCAAACAACGCCACCGTGGTGTCCACTTCCACCCGTAACTTCCCGAACCGCTTAGGACAAGGCGCAAACGTGTATTTGGCTTCCGCAGAACTCGCCGCCGTAGCAGCACTACTCGGCAAACTGCCAACGCCAGAAGAATACCAAGCCTATGTGGCGGATTTACAGCAAGACAAAGACGACACTTATCGCTATATGAATTTTGATCAACTTAATCAATATACACAAAAAGCCGATCAAGTGATCTTCCAAGCGCCAGCTTAATAACGCCTATCACAAAAGTGCGGTGAAAAATTAAAAAAATTTCACCGCACTTTTCTTTTTTCTCTGTTTATTAAAAATAAAAATGCAGTTATTTTCTTTCCTAAATAAAAATCAAAGTGCGGTAATTTTTTTCATTATTTTTATTAAATCTTTTCATCATTAATTAATGCCATTTAACCTTTTTCTCATTGACAGCCCTAGCCTGCCCTTTCTATACTAAACGAGAATTAGTCGGGGTGCTTGATGGAATATCCAAACAAGCTGAGATAATACCCGTGAACCTGATTCAGTTAATGCTGACGTAGGAAACTAATTAGATCATATTCTTGCAAACGCCTTTATTTTGCGGAATTTTCTGCTTTACCTTTCTAATTTCTTTCTTGCTCGTCAATATCACTTTTTAATCATTTGTTAATAAGGAAATGACAATGCAATTTAAGACGTTTTTCTCATCATTTTTAACCAAATCACTTCTGCCTATTTGTGCTGCAGGCAGCCTGTTTTTATTCAGTCTCAATGCGCAAGCTGAAGGGCGATTAACAGTTTATTGCAGCGTGCAACATTCCGTCTGCGAAAAAATGGCGAAAGTTTTTGCCAAGAAATATAACGTGGACACCAAATTTGTGCGTAACAGCACGGGCGCAACCCTTGCTAAAATCAAAGCGGAGCAAGCCTTGCCTCAAGCGGATATTTGGTACGGCGGCACAATTGAACCGCACTTTCAAGCCGCACAATTAGGCTTACTCGAGCCTTATCGTTCGCCATTGCAAGCGGAAACTATGCCACAATTTAAAGCCTTGCTCGACAAACACGGCGATGTGACCTCCATTGGCTACATTATTGTGTTAGGCATTGGCGTAAACACCGAGAAATTCAAACAATTAGGCATTAAAGACTATCCAAAATGCTGGAAAGATTTAACCGATCCTAAATTTAAAGATCAAATTCAAATGCCTGATCCGCGCAATACTGGCACGGGCTATACTTTTATCGCAACGCTAGTACAGTTATTCGGCGAAGAAGAAGCCTTTCGCTATCTAAAAGCCTTAGATAAAAATATTTCTCAATATGCTAAAAGTGGTACAGAGAAATCCAATCTCTCTCGTGGAGATGCGGCGGTAACCATTGGTTTTATTAATGGTTATCAAACCGAGAAAGAAAACGGTGCGCCTGTGGAAGCCATTTTACCTTGCGAAGGCGACAGCTATTCCCTTGGCGGCATCAGCATTTTGAAAGGGGCAAGAAATTTACAAAATGCAAAATTATTTATGGATTGGGCATTAACGCCTGAAGCACAAGAAATTGCGTGGCGTGAAGAAAAAATGTATCAAATTCCAACCAATATTCACGCCAAAGCCTCACCAAACTCCACTGATCCAAAAACCTTAAAACTCATTGACTTTGATTTTGAACGCTTTGGTTCAGATGAAGAGGGCAAGCGCTTGATTAAACGTTGGATTGAAGAAATTAAGCTCAATGCGACAAATTAAGCAGACAATAAAAAACCGCCGATAAAATCGGCGGTTAGAAATCTGGTTGCGGGGGCTGGATTTGAACCAACGACCTTCGGGTTATGAGCCCGACGAGCTACCAAGCTGCTCCACCCCGCGTCTGTGGAGGCGTACTATACGCCGTTTTATTTTTAATGCAAGCCTTAACCCTAAAAAAATGATTTAACTGATAGAAAAATCGGCAATTTGCTGAGTTTCAAGGCAAAATGCACAAAATTTCCACCGCACTTTTCTTGATCTAAAAAATAAAAGAACGCAAAAACTGCTATCACTTTGGGCGGTTTTTTGTTATTTTACGCCGTTTGATTGCAAATGATTTTATTAAGGAACTTCAAATGCCGATGTCTGCAAAATTTTTCAAAAATTGCACCGCACTTTTAGCTATCGCGGTGCTTTCTGCTTGCTCTAGTTCAACCCATAAAACAACCAAAAAAGTGAGCGTTAAAAATACCACTACTGATACCAAAATTTTCGGCGCAAAATATGATGGGCGCACCTATCAGCAACAATTCTTAATGCCAGTTTCCCGCGTAGAAAATCGAAGTGCGGTAATAAATCAAGGAGATTTTTTGACCCAGCTTTCTAATGTGCGTCAATATTCTTCACGCTTAACCAATAAATTTGCGGTGAGCTACGGCAAAATCACTAACTGGGTTTTATCGGGCGCAAACGTCAATGAATTATCCAGTTTCGGGATTCAGCCAATGATTATGAAAGGGCAAGATGGCTATCAAAACGTGTTGATGACGGGCTATTATTCCCCTGTTATCCACGCACGCCGTACGCCACAAGGCAAATATAATCAGCCGATTTACGCAATGCCAAGCCCATCGCAAAAACGCGTGAGCCGTGCGCAAATTTATGCCGGTGCATTGCGTGGTAAAGGCTTGGAATTAGCTTACAGCGATTCAATGATCGACAATTTCCTACTTGGTGTGCAAGGCAGTGGCTATGTGGATTTTGGTAACGGCGACTTGAACTATTTCGCCTACGCAGGGCAAAACGGCTTAGATTATGTGGCGGTTGGGCGTTTATTGGTGGAAGATGGTGAAATTGCCAAAGAAAAAATGTCTATCCAAGCCATTAAAGATTGGGCAAAGGCGAACCCATCGCGCTTGCAAGCCTTGTTAGAACGCAATCCATCTTATGTGTATTTTAAAAACGATCCAACGGGCAAAGTGAAAGGCTCGGCAGGCGTGCCGCTCGTGCCAATGGCATCGATTGCTTCCGATCGCTCGCTTATTCCTTCTGGCTCGGTGGTGTTAGTGGAAGTGCCACAAATTGACCGCAAAGGTAACTGGACTGGCGAACACAAATTGCATTTGATGATTGCCTTAGATGTGGGCGGTGCGGTAAAAGGCCATCACTTTGATTTATATCGTGGGATCGGTGATGAAGCGGGGCATATTGCTGGCTTATCAAAACATTATGGACGAGTTTGGTTGTTAAAATAATGACAGCGCGTATTGATAATTATGAACAGCGCTTTGGAGGCATTGCGCGTCTATATTCTGCAGAAGGATTAGCAAGGCTACACCAAGCACATATCTGCGTGATTGGCATTGGGGGCGTGGGATCTTGGGCGGTGGAAGCCCTTGCCCGTTCTGGCATTGGTGAGATCACAATGATTGATATGGACGACATTTGCGTTACCAATATTAATCGCCAAATTCACGCCATTTCAGGTAATGTGGGCAAGCTGAAAACGGAAGTGATGGCAGAACGTGTTGCGTTGATCAATCCTTATTGTAAGGTGAATATTATTGATGATTTTCTCTCACAGGAAAATTTGGCGGATTATCTTAGCCGTGGCTATGATTATGTGATTGATGCCATTGATAGTGTCAAAACCAAAGCCGCACTGATCGCCTATTGCAAACGCAATAAAATCAAGGTGATCACCGTGGGCGGTGCAGGTGGTCAGACTGATCCGAGCCAAATCCAAATTGCGGATTTAAGTCGCACTATTCAAGATCCCTTGGCTGCCAAAGTGCGGTCAATTTTACGCAGAGATTATCATTTTAGCCAAAATCCTAAACGCAAGTTTGGCGTGGATTGTGTTTTCTCAACCCAGCCATTAATTTTCCCACAGCAAGAAGGAAATTGTGCAGTTTCCGCCACAATGAACTGCGCTAATGGCTTTGGCGCGGCAACGATGATTACCGCTACTTTTGGCTTTTTTGCCGTTTCTCGAGTAATCGACAAACTGCTGACAACGATCAAATAACTTATTTTTTAATAAAAAAAAAGATGGCAATTTTGTCTAAAAGGGGATAAGCTAAGCACAGTTTTTATCCCCTTTTTTGACAGTTATTTCACGAGGTAAAAAATGCGTAAATTCATCTCAAGTTTTCCAACTCAACTTTTTACAACTCAACTCAGCGCCGTTGCCCTTGCGACTTTTTTTGCGACAAGTGCCAATGCAAGCGTGGTAACTTCAATTAAGCCTTTAGGTTTTATCGCATCTTCCATTGCTGAGGGCGTAACCGATACGCAAGTTTTCGTGCCAGCAGGCGCTTCACCGCACGATTACCATTTAAAACCGTCTGATGTGCAGAAATTAAAAGCGGCTGATTTAGTGCTATGGATCGGCGAAGATGTGGATCAATTTTTGGCAGGTTCGTTGAAAAAAAATGTGGACGCGAGCAAAGTGGTTACGATCGCGAAATTGGCAGGCATCACACCTGATATGCTAGCCAAAGGCGAACATCACCACCACGATCACGACCATCACCACCACGATGGTGAAGATCACGACCACGATCACGAGCAT
Organism: Avibacterium avium; assembly: GCF_900454535.1. Taxonomy (GTDB): domain Bacteria; phylum Pseudomonadota; class Gammaproteobacteria; order Enterobacterales; family Pasteurellaceae; genus Avibacterium; species Avibacterium avium. The sequence continues at coordinate 1,239,743 of NZ_UGSP01000001.1, read as the reverse complement.
CATCACGATCACGGAAAATCAGAGGCTCACGAGCATCAGCACAATCACGGAACAGATGACGCTCACGACCACGATGAATTAGAAACCAACTGGCACGTTTGGTATTCACCACGCATTAGCCAAGTGGTGGCTGAAGCGGTGGCAGATAAGCTCACTCAGCAATTCCCTGCTAAAAAAGCGCTGATTGAAAAAAACTTAGCCGAATTTAACCGCACTTTGAACGCACAAAATGAGAAAATCAAGCAACAGCTCGCTCCAGTGCAGAAAAAAGGCTTCTATGTATTCCACGATGCCTATACCTATTTCAACGAGGCTTATGGATTAAACCAAGTGGGTGCGTTTACCATTAATCCATTGGTTGCCCCAGGTGCGAAAAAATTGGCACATATCAAAGAAGAAATTGAAGAGCATAAAGTCGGTTGCTTATTTGCCGAGCCACAATTCACCCCAAAAGTGATCGAAACCTTGCATAAATCCACTGGCGTAAAAGTAGGGCGTTTAGACCCAATGGGCGATGCCGTTGCCTTAGGTAAAGATTCTTACGCCAACTTTCTACAATATACCTCGGACAGTTATTATAACTGCTTGAAATAATAGTGTTTTGTGTTTAGAGCGAACATTAACTGTTCGCTCTTTCTTTTGCCTAAAAATCGAATTAAAATCGACCGCACTTTACGGCTCTGTTATAATCCCGCCATTCTTTTTGATGAAGCACAAGAGATGCCAATGAAAAAATTATTTGCCACCACCGCCCGTGGCTTTGAAGAATTATTAAAAACCGAACTCAGCGAACTTGGCGCACAAGAATGTCAAATTGCGCAAGGGGGCGTACATTATTTAGCCGATGAAGAAACCCTTTACCGCACGCTGTTGTGGTCAAGGCTCAGTTCACGAATTTTATTGCCATTAGTGCAAAGCAAAATTTATAGCGATTTGGATCTTTACTCTACCGTCATCGGGCAAAATTGGCTGGATATTTTTGACGAACGCTGCCAATTTTTGGTGGATTTTAACGGCACAAACCGTGAAATTCGTCATACCCAATTTGGCGCAATGCGTGTGAAAGATGGCATCGTGGATTATTTTGAACGGCAAGGCAAAGCCCGCCCGAGCGTGGATAAAGACAATCCCGATATTCGCATTCACGCCTATTTAAACCGTGAAGATTTCATTCTTTCTTTAGATTTGAGCGGCGAAGCCTTGCATTTGCGTGGTTATCGTGAAGACACAGGTGCTGCCCCTTTGCGTGAAACTTTAGCGGCGGCGATTGTATTGCGTTCAGGCTGGCAACAAGGCACGCCGTTAGTTGATCCTATGTGTGGTTCAGGCACATTGTTGATTGAAGCGGCACAAATGGAAGCGAGAATCGCACCACAGCTACACCGCTTACATTGGGGATTTGATTTCTGGAAAGGGCATAATCCGCAGGCTTGGCAAAAAGTGAAAGAGGAAGCTATCTCCCTCGCAAAACAAGGTTCAGCACAACTTCAAGCCCATTTTTATGGGTTTGATTTAGATCACCGCGTGTTACAAAAAGCCAAACGCAATGCACAAAATGCAGGCGTTGCCCATTTAATCCAATGGAAACAAGGCGATGTGGCAGCGTTGAAAAATCCAACGGAAGAAAAAGGCACGCTAATTTGTAATCCGCCTTATGGTGAACGCTTAGGTACAACCCCAGCGCTCATTGCCCTGTATTCCGTATTTGGGCAACGCTTAAAACAGCAATTCGGTGGTTGGAATACATCTATTTTTAGTGCTGAACCTGCCTTGCTGGATTGTTTGCGCTTACGCTCTCATCGCCAATTTAAAGCGAAAAATGGGCCGCTAGATTGCGTACAGAAAAACTATCAGATTGCAGAAAAGCCTTTGCAACAAATGGAAAGTGCGGTGCAAAATGAACCGCACTTTTCCGCAGAAAGCCCACAAGTAGCACAGGATTTTGCTAATCGCTTGCAAAAAAATAGTAAGAAAATCGAAAAATGGGCGAAACAGCAAGGCATTAATGCGTACCGCTTATATGATGCAGATTTGCCTGAATATAACGTGGCGGTGGATCGCTATTTAGATCATATTGTAGTGCAAGAATATGCTGCACCGAAAAATATTGATGAAAACAAAGCCCGTCAGCGTTTGCTTGATGCGGTAACCGCCACCCTTGCCGTAACAGGCGTGGAAACCAATAAATTGGTGCTAAAAGTTCGCCAAAAACAAAAAGGCACAAACCAATATGAAAAATTGGCCAACAAAGGCGATTATTTCTATGTGGAAGAATATGGCGCGAAACTTTGGGTGAATTTAACCGATTATTTAGACACCGGGCTATTTTTGGATCACCGCTTAACCCGCAAAATGCTGGGGGAAATGGCACAAGGAAAAGATTTCCTGAATTTGTTTGCTTACACCGGCTCTGCCACCGTTCACGCCGCACTAGGTGGAGCAAAATCCACCACCACCGTGGATATGTCAAACACTTATCTCAACTGGGCAGAACAAAATTTAATTTTAAATGACATCGAAGGCAAACAGCATAAATTAATCCAAAGCGATTGCCTACAATGGCTAGAAAAATGCGACCGCCAATTTGATTTAATTTTCGTTGATCCGCCAACATTTTCCAATTCTAAACGAATGGAAAACAGCTGGGATGTGCAACGCGATCACATTCAATTATTCACCCACTTAAAACGCATTTTACGCCCCAACGGCACAATCGTGTTTTCCAACAATAAACAAAAATTCAAAATGGATTTTGACGGCATCGCCAATCTCGGCCTAAGTGCGGTAGAAATTTCCGCCAAAACCTTGCCACTAGATTTTGAACGCAATAAGCATATTCATAATTGTTGGTTGGTGCAGTGGTTGTAGGGATTTATTGCGTAAGAAAAATTAAAGGCTAACTGGGTTAGCCTTTGGTTTTGGTGAAATCGCTTAAATCAATAGGATAATGCTCTGCTTCATATTTCTCAATTAAAGTAAGCATAATATTGAAATAATCCATTTCTTGTTCACTTAATATATCTTTGTCAAAAAATGGCTCAATTTTTGCTAACGCTTGTTGATAATCTTGTTCAGTTTTAATAGGTTTAACATTCATATTTTATCCTTACCAATAGTTGAAATAGATTGCATAATAAGGGGGAATTCTATAATGACAAAAATATGTAAAATCCCAAATAACCTCGCGGAAAATCTTTCTAGCCTGTATTTAAATATGGGTAACGTAGAAATTCCACAGAAGAAAACGGATGATATTAGTTTATATTGTTCCAAATCTAATACAGATATAAGTTTTCTTGAATTATTCTCTGGTTTTGATAAAAGTTTTGTTGAAACGTTAGAAAATCGAGAGAAGTAATTTCTACAAGTTGAATAATTAATTTGAAAACATATTATAAAATATGAGAGTTTCTTTTTTATTTAGACTGATTTTCTGACTCTTATTTAAAATGGGAAACTCTCACTTTTATAGTGAACTATAAACTTACATAACATCTTTAATAATAAAAATTAAAAAAGTGTGAGATTCTTATTTTCTTTAGAAATAGAATTCCCTGTTCTGTATAATTTAAACTCTGTTGAAAAACCTACAGGATCTTGGATAAAATCTTTTACACTTTCATTTTCATAAAGAGAAACACATAGAGCCAATGTTCTTGCTTGACAACTGAAAGATTTATCAGGATTAAATTCAATATCTGTAAAAGCATCAAATTTTTGATCGAATAATGAATCCCTTAACTCTACATTTCTATCAGAAAATAAAACATTAAGATACAACCAATCATAAAATAAGCTTTTAGGTTCAAGAGGGTAATCTTTTCCATTGAAAGTAAAATTAATTAGATTTCCACTCTCTTTTAATCTTCGATCTTTTTTAGCTTCCCTTGGTGTAACTGTTAATAAATCTCTGTATGGCCCTCCATTTTCAAATACTTTGCTACTCTGAAAGAGATTTTCAACAGGATACCCCTTAATATTTCTGAGAAAAAATGCACTTAATTGAATACCAATTTCTTGTTCAGATTTACTTGAAGCCTCTAATATTTTTTTATAGCCATATTTTTTCGCCTCATTATGTAAGCTATGTATAGAACGTCTTCTAACTTCTGAGCTCATCCCCATATGCCAATCAAATTCAATATTTTTTTCTATTACGCCAATATTTTCTCTATCTGGAATGAATATAGGACGCTTTGATTTTCCGATACTTTTTTTAGTCATTCTATGAGCCTCTATAAAATTAAGAACAACAAGATAAGAATAATAATTATAATACTGCAAGGTCCATCACCACTAGAAGATGATGATACGTTTAGTTTTTTGTATTTATGTAGGTCATCAAATTTTTCTTCTTTCTTACCACTATCTTTTTCAAGATTTTCTTTATTTAAAAAATTATTAAAACCATTATTTTCTTTTAACTTATTACTAAATATTTCTTCAAATTTTTTATTGATTCTCTCATTATTTGATAAATTATTATTTTTATGATTCTCTTGTAATTTATCATTATTATAACTCTTCAATAGTTCTCTAAGGATGGAAGAACTATTATTATTTCTAAATTCTTTAGGTGTTTGATTTTCCCCTTTATTCTTATTATCTTCTGTAGAGCTAGATTTAGGTATTTTTGTTCTTGAAATAGAATTAATTACTCCTAAAAGCTCACTGATTTTTTCCTTTCTTCCTTCTGCATAGTTGAGTATATCTTTATACTCTAAGGGAATATAATTTCCATTTAAAATATGTTCAATGTATTTAGGCTCAATAATATCTAAACATTGGACCTCCGCTTGATCTGAAGTCGTTTCGCAATCTAATTTGTCTGAACGATAGATGGTTGTAGGATCTGCATTTGCCTTCTGATAGGAAATAGAGGGCAAGAATAAATTTTCAAATGCTTGAGCTCCTTTTAATTCATTAACATCAATATTTCTGTAACTTGCTGTTGCTGCGTTATGAGGATAAAATAAACACTCCTTTTCAAATAAAACATCAGGATTAATTAATAATAAACATAGATCTAACCCACTTTCTTTTTTCTTATCAAACATCCATTTATTAGGCTTACTAATAGATAAACAAATAGAATTTTTAAAACGATCAAAACGACCTGAATCTGTAACTCTATAATGATGTGTTATGAGATTTCTAGGCTGTAATCCATCTCTTTTAATAAACTCTAGGTTCTCTCTAGGGGTAAAATGACATAACCATTTAATATTTCTTTTTTTAATAATTTCTTTTATTAACTCTACTTCTTTAAGTTCTAACATAGAATACTCCCAAATTAATATTGGTAGGATTCTATATTTTTTACTGGTTAATATTCCAGAATCAAACTATTACAAAACTAACTCTTTTAGTTAATAAAAAAACTCAAAACCTTACCGCAAAACAACATAGCCCCTATGATTAAAAAGTGATATACTCAGAAAAATTAAGTTAATCGCAATTTACTTGGAAGGTTAAACTATGGAAATCTATGATAAAGTTCGTGTGATGCGAGAAATCCGCCAATGGTCGCAAGAAGAAATGGCTGATAGAATGGGAATGTCGGTAACAGGTTACGCTAAAATAGAACGTGGACAATCAAAATTGCATTATGACAAGCTAGAACAAATTGCTAATATATTTAATATTAGTGTAAATGATTTAATTGATTTAGATAAAAGAATGCCAATGTGGTATTTCGGTGAAAACTGCTCCAATAACAATAATATTGCTAATTATTACTCTTCTGATAGTGCTTTAACTTTAGAATTAGAAAAATTAAAATTGATTATTGAAAATCAGCAACAATTATTGCATTCAAAAGACTTACTTCTACAACAAAAAGATAATGAAATTAAATCTTTGAATGAGATTATTAATTTACTTAAAAAATAACGCTTACATTATAAAAATAAAACTTGCACCATTCACTGTTAATGCAAGTTTTATTTCTAATTGACATCAAAAACCAAATTTTTAGTTTATACTACTCCCCCTTCATCGCCTCAAAAATTTTCTCTGCTAACGCTTTTGAGATGCCCGGCACGGAAGCGATTTCGTCAAGGGTGGCTTTTTTCACGCCTTGCATTCCACCAAGATATTTCAATAAGGCTTGACGACGTTTAGCCCCCACCCCTTCAATGGTTTCTAATCCGCTTTGGGTGAAGGCTTTTTGGCGTTTTTTGCGGTGGCCGCTGATGGCGTGGTTATGGCTTTCATCACGGATATGCTGAATTAAATGCAAGGCAAGGCTATCCGGCGGTAAATTAATTTCGCGATCTTGCTTGCTGATAATGAGTGTTTCTAGGCCTGCACGGCGATCCACACCTTTCGCTACGCCGATTAAGTGCGGTCGTTTTTTGTCCCATTTTACCTTGAGCTGTTGGAACACTTGTAAGGCACGGTTAAGCTGCCCTTTTCCACCGTCAATAAAGATTACATCAGGAATTTTTTCTGCGTCCAGATCTTTATCATAGCGTTTCAATAAGGCTTGTTCCATTGCGGCATAATCATCACCGCCCGTGATGTCCGTAATATTAAAACGGCGATAATCAGATTTTAGCGGCCCATCTTGATTAAACACCACGCAAGAAGCGATGGTTTGTTCGCCCATTGTGTGGCTGATGTCAAAACATTCCATTCGTTGGATTTTTTCAATGCCGAGCAACGCTTGCAACGCTTGGTAGCGTTCGTTAATCAGCGTGGATTGTTTCAGTTGGGTAACCAACGCCGCTTGGGCATTCATTTGTGCCAATTGCAAATACTTACTTTTTTCCCCTTTGGCACTGTCTTGAATCTGCACTTTTCGCCCCGCTTGCTCTGATAACAGGCTTTCTAGCTGGGCTTTTTCCGCGAGTTTGTGATCCACAATAATGCTGTTCGGCACGCTTCGCCCTTGATGAGCCTGTAAATAAAACTGTCCGACAAAGGTGGCGGTGAGTTCGGATAAATCCGTATTGGCTGGCACTTTTGGAAAATAACTACGGTTGCCCAAAATCTTGCCTTGTCGAATAAACAGCACTTGTACGCAAGCGATGCCCAATTGGTAGGCAATGGCGATAATATCAATATCATCAAGGCGATCATTGCTGACGAATTGTTTTTCGATCACCGCTCGCACCGCTTGAATTTGATCACGAATGCGTGCCGCTTCTTCAAAATTTAACCCTTGGCTCGCTTGTTCCATTTTTGCCACAAGATGATCCAGTACTTGCTGATCTTTACCTTGCAAGAAAAGACGCGCAAAATTCACTTGTTGATTGTAATCTTCATCAGAAATATAACCGGCTACACAAGGGGCGGAACAGCGTCCAATTTGATATTGCAAGCAAGGGCGTGAGCGGTTGCGATAAACGGAATTTTCACATTGCCGTACAGGGAACAATTTTTGCAATAAAGAAAGAGTTTCACGCACTGCTCCTGCGTTAGGATAAGGGCCAAAATATTCGCCTTGAATTTTTTTACTTCCCCGATAGGCAGTGATTCTCGGGTGGCGTTCTTTGGTGAGCAAAATATAGGGGTACGATTTGTCATCACGCAATAGCACGTTATAGCGTGGCTGATAGGTTTTAATATAATTATGCTCTAACAGCAAGGCTTCCGTTTCGCTTGATGTGATGGTGGTTTCAATGCGATGAATGCTGGCGACTAAAGCTTCCGTTTTTTTACTGGATAAATTCGCCCGAAAATAGCTCGACAGGCGTTTTTTTAAATCTTTCGCTTTGCCCACATAAATCACCTGATCTTTATCGTCATACATACGATAAACACCGGGATCGTGGGTTACGTTAGCGAGAAACTTTTTGGCATCAAAGGTCATTTCTAAAATATTAAGATCTGCTGATAAAAAAGAATGGGCGAAAAATCGCCCAAGGAATAAATCGAAAAATTACGCTAAAATCGCCCGCACTTTTTCTAAATCTTCTGGCGTATCCACGCCCACCGCTGGCACTTCTTTCGCAAGGTCAATATGAATTTTTTCGCCATACCACAACACGCGAAGTTGCTCTAAAGATTCGATATTTTCTAACGCTGAAGGTTGCCATTGTACATATTGCTTGATAAAGCCTGCACGATAAGCATAAATGCCAATGTGGCGTAAATACTGGCTTTGTAGCACAAGTTGCGTTTTTTGTTCATCAGATAAACCAGCAAACTGGTCGCGATTCCAAGGGATCGGCGCGCGGGAAAAATATAGGACATTGCCCGATTGATCCGCCACTGCTTTCACCACATTTGGGTTAAATAATTCTTCTGCATCATTCAATGGGACGGCAAGGGTTGCCATTTTCACGGCATTTTTTGCTAAATTATCCGCCACTTGCTGCACAATCACTGGGGGAATTAATGGCTCATCACCTTGAATATTCACCACAATTTCATCATCCGCAAGGGCTAACTTCTCCACCACTTCCGCCAAGCGTTCTGTGCCTGAATTGTGATGTTCTGAAGTCATACAAACTTCACCGCCAAAGGCTTGCACAGCTTGCGCCACAGCTTGGTTATCCGTTGCCACCACCACGCGGCTCGCGCCTGATTGCTGTGCTTTTTGCCAAACGTGAGCGATCATTGGTTTGCCTGCAATATCCGCCAAAGGCTTACCAGGTAAGCGGCTTGAAGCAAAACGTGCAGGGATAATTACCGTGAATTTTGCCATTATTCTGCTCCTTCTTGTTGCGCTTTTTCTTGTCTCTCGTTTTCTGATTGCAAGGAAATTGCACGCTCCGCTAACAACACAGGAATGCCCTGTTCAATGGGATAAGCCAGTTGTTCAAAGGTGCAAATCAGCTGTTCATTTTCTTTGTCATATTTCAAACGCCCTTGACAAATCGGGCAAGCGAGAATATCGAGTAGTTTTTCGTTCATTAAAGTTTCTCCACTTCTTTTCAGAAGGCTATGTTTAACCGCTTCATCAGGCGGTGCATAAAACAGATAAATTAAAGTGCGGTGCTTTTTGGCGCAGTTTTTACTTGTTGGATCAATGCGGCAATAAATTGTTCACTTTGTTCATCATTAATTTCTGCTTCAACAGGCACATACCACCAATTAGATTGTGCAAAATCTTGGCATTTAACCGCATCTTTTTCGGTCATAAAGAGCGGTTGGTTTTTATTAAATTTTTCAAATAATGTGAGATCATAAGCCTGATGATCTTGAAAGGCTTGGCTTTCCACCACATTGATCGCCAACTTTTGTAACATTATGAAAAAACGCTGTGGGTTGCCAATGCCTGCAATGGCGGTGATGTTTTGCTGGGCAAAATCCTGCAAAGGACGCTTTTCCCCCGTTTGCAAATGAATGGCAACGTGCGGTGTTAATGTCATTACCGTTTGGCTAAAAGGTGTTGCTGCGCCGTTATTGATAATCCAATCGACAGATTTTAAGCGGCAAATTGGCTCACGCAGTGGCCCTGCGGGCAACACAAAACCATTACCAAATTGGCGCTGCGCATCAAGCACCACAATTTCTTTATCGCGTTGCAATTTATAATGCTGTAAGCCGTCATCACTGATAATCACTTGGCAAGGGAAATGCGCGAGTAAATGTTCTATAGCCTGCTGGCGATTTGGTGAAATACACACAGGGGCATTAGTGCGTTTGGCAATCAATAAGGGTTCATCGCCCGTTTCCACAGGAGCATCGTGGCTTGCCACCAAACGGGGATAACTTTTTGCTTTGCTCCCATAACCGCGCGAAATCACGCCAACTTGAATGCCTCGTTGCTGTAATTGTTGCACTAGCCAGATGACCACAGGGGTTTTGCCATTTCCACCAACGGATAAATTGCCTACGATCACCACTGGCACTGGCGCTTTGTAAGAAGCCAAAATGCCGCGCTGATATAGCCACGCACGCAGGCGGGTGATGAATAAAAATAACAGGGCGAAAGGTGATAATAACCACTTCAGCACCTTTGCCAAAAGGTTGGATTGATACCAAAAATTCATTATCACCTCATCAAAATGGATAGATTGGTGTACGCTGAAAATTCGTACACCAATATAGTATTAATGATTAAATTGCATTTGATGTAGCTGTTTGTAAGCACCATTTAATGCAAGCAACTCTTGATGCGTGCCACGTTCTTTGATCTCACCGTGTTCAATCACCAAAATTTCATCGGCTTTTTCAATGGTCGATAAACGGTGAGCAATCACTAAAACCGTGCGCTCTTTTTGCAATTCTTCAAGCGCTGCCTGAATTGCACGTTCAGATTCTGTATCCAACGCCGAAGTCGCTTCATCTAAAATCAGTACAGGGGAATTGCGTAACAAAGCACGGGCAATGGCTAAACGCTGGCGTTGTCCGCCCGATAAACTCGCCCCGTTTTCGCCGATCACGGTATCCAACCCTTGATCTAATTTTTCAATAAATTCCATTGCGTGAGCGGCTTTAGCCGCTTTAATGATGTCCTCACGGCTGTATTTATCCGCTGCGGCATAGGCAATATTATTGGCAATGGTGTCATTAAATAAATGCACTTGCTGTGATACCACCGCACAGTTTTCACGCAGATTATTCAGCGTGTAATCTTGAATATTCACGCCATCAAGGGTGATTTCCCCTTGCTCAATCTCATAAAAACGCGTAACCAAATTGGCAATAGTCGATTTTCCTGAGCCTGAACGCCCCACCAATGCCACGGTTTTGCCTTGCGGAATTTCAAAGGAAATATGATTTAACGCAGGGTGATCTTTGCCTGAATAGCTAAACGTAACGTCTTTGAAAGCAATATTTCCTTTCGCTTTTTCCACTTCATAAGTGCCGTTGTCTTTCTCGGTTGCCATATCCAAAATAGCAAACAGGGTTTGGCACGCTGCCATACCACGCTGGAATTGCGCATTGACGTTCGTTAAAGACTTCAATGGTCGCATCATTGCCAACATTGAAGAAAACACCACCGTGAAAGAGCCTGCCGTTAAGTTTTGGCTCATAATTTCTGGCACTGTTGCCAAATACAACACCGCCGACAGGGCGAAAGACGCAATAATCTGCACCACAGGATCAGAAATGGCATCTGCTACCATCACTTTCATTCCCTTACGGCGCATATCATTACTCACTTTATTAAAGCGTTCTTCTTCAATTTTTTGTCCACCGAAAGACAGCACCACGCGATGCCCTTTCAGCATTTGTTCTGCAGAAGAGGTCAGTTCACCCATTGAGTTTTGCATATTTTTACCTAACTCACGGAATTTTTTCGATACCATACGAATCAGCACCGCAATAATCGGCCCAATTACGAAAAGCACCAAAGAAAGCTGCCAACTGGTATAAATCATCACGCCAAGTAAAGAGATAATATACGCCCCTTCACGCACAATGGTCACCAAGGATCCCGATGAAGAATTGGCGACCTGTTCGCTATCGTAAGTAATGCGCGAAAGCAATTTGCCTGCGGAGTTTTGATCAAAAAACGGCACAGGCATATACATTAAATGCTTGAATAAACGGCGGCGAATGGTCATCACCACTTTGCCAGACACCCAGCCTAAACAATAAGTTGAAACAAAACTTGTTACGCCACGCACAATAATCAACAGCACCACCACCACAGCCATTATGCGTAAAAAGCTCACGTCCGCCTTGCCAAAACCGTCATCAAGCAACGGTTTAAGCATTTGAATTAATGCTGCGTCCGCCAATGCATTGAAAACCAATGTAACGGCGGCGGCAATCAACCCCATTTTGAAAGGGGCGATAATCGGCCATAAGCGTTTGAACGTTTGCAACGTGGTTAAGTCTTTATCTTGCATAATTTCTTCATTTCAGTTAAAAAACTGCGCCATTTTACCTTTATTTTGCCGACAAGCCAATTAATCCCCGATACTTAATCCCCTATACCAAGGGGAAAATTCCGATCTTGCGGTATAAATTTTTATCTGCTCGGGGAAAAATAACAGGCTTATCTGCCCAAAATCTGCCGTATTATACACCGCACTTTGTTGTGCTTTTAACCGCTCCAACACCACGGAATGGGGGAAATGCCAAGGATTACCACGGCTACTCGAAATCAATGCGATCTTAGGCTGCGTTGTTTTAAGCAAATATTCACTGCTAGAGGTTTTACTGCCGTGATGCCCCACTTGCAATATCTCTATTTTTCCAGCTAAATCAGCAAATTGCCGCTCTGTTTGGCTATCAGCATCACCGGTTAAAAGCACCTTTCGATTGCCATCATCAATCAACAACACGCAAGAATCTGGATTTTCTGCGCGCTTGCGGATCTTTTGTGGGGAAAGCGCGGTAATGCGCAATCCTTGCCATTGCCATTGTTGCCCCTGAGTACAAAAAGTGCGGTGGTTTTTTGTGTGATTTTTTTCTGACGGCGTAATCAATTCTGCCTGTGGGAACGCCTGTAAAATCGCACTAGCGCCCCCTGAATGATCATTATCATCGTGGCTCAAAATCAGCTTATCTAGCACAATCCCCTGCCGTTGCAAATAAGGCAAAATCTCTAGCTCCGCCATACTTCCCCCACGCCACGCTGCCCCCGTATCATATAAAATGCCACGCTGATTTTTCACCAATAATGTTGCCAAGCCCTGCCCGACATCTAGGGTTTCCAATCGCCATTTAGGCGCATTTATCTCTTGCCACGCCAAATTCATCAGCATTATTCCAAGTAACCCTGCAAAAATAGGCTTCATTTTTTGTAAAAATAACGGGCTAGGCAATTTTTCTGTATTGAGTGAGATTATCTTTTTCCCTGCTAAAATTGGTTTTTTCGCTACTTTTTGCGACAATTTTTGCAAATAAAACACATACCCCACCCCCAAAATGAGCAACAAAATGACAATCCATTGCGATTGATTTTCTGACAAATCCATCCAATTCCCTTGCCATTGACTGAGCAATGCCGTGATTTTTTCTGCTAAATAATTCGCCCCTTGCCACGAATTAAACGCACCTTGGCTCAACACCGCAAACAATACCATTGGCACAAGACATAAACTAAACACTGGCACGGCTAAAAGGTTAGCTATCATTCCCGATAAAGACATTCCGTGAAAAAAATAAAGCTGAATTGAGGTAAATAAACATAACAAACCGAGTTGGAGATGAAATAAGGAAAAAATCCAGCGTAGGATTTTTTTCACCCACTGATTTTTAATGGGATAAATTTGTCCTTGGATTAAATCCAATGGCACAAGTTGATACCACAAAATCAGGCTTGCCACCGCCCCTGCGGAAAGCCAAAAACTCACGGAAAGTAACATCAGTGGATCCCATAAAATGAGCAATGCCACCACACATTGAAAATATTGCCAAGGCGTATAATAACAGCGTAGCACTCGGATCAGACATACCAACCCCAAGGCAAGTAACGCCCTTAATGTAGGAATAGAAAACCCAGCCAACTGGGCATAAATTAAAGCAATAAAAGCGCCGCACAATAATGGCAAAATTGCCCCTATTCGATGCGTGGGCAAGACAAACTGTGCCGCTCTTGCAATAGCAAAACCAAGCAACATTGCTAAACCAATATGCAATCCAGAAATGGCAATTAAATGTGCGGTGTTGGTTTTCTGATAAATTTGCCAGTGTTCTACATTAAGCCACGCCCGTTCGCCAAAGCCCAGTGCCAACAATAATCCTTGCATTGGTAAGCCTTGAGTCTGCTGAAAACTGGCTTGCAATAATCGCTCTCGCCACGCTAAATCTTGCGAAATTTGCACCGCACTTTTTACTCTGCCATACGCCGTGATACCTTGTGAGAAATACCATTTTTGCCGATCAAATCCCCCTTGATTTAAACGGCTTGATAAGGGTTTGAGCAATAATTCTACCTGCCAAACTTGCCCTGTTTTAATTTGCTCTTTCTCCTTATCTACTGTGTTTTTTTGCCATTGCAAATATATTCGCTGGCTAGGCAAATTTTCTGCCAATTTCCCAGTGGCAATCACAGTTTGATAATCTTGCTGATGTAAGATTTTCTCGATCTTAATTGGAATGCTGATCTTGTTTAAACTCGCGCTCTGCTCCGCTTGGCTCAAAATTTGCAGCGCTTGATGATGAAAATACCCTAGACTCAATACAAAAATCACGCCATAAACTAGCCCTTTTGCGATTTTATAATAGGCGAAAAGGTAGGCTACCAAAACAGCTAAGCTCCCAATTCCCACAGTGCACAGCATTAATTCAACGCTAAGCAATAAGGGGTTCGGTATATAAAGCAAGCTCAAGCCTGCGCCAATCACCAGCCATAAAATCACATCTAATTTAAGCAAAAATTTCATTCTTACATAAAATGACAACTTACCATTACAAATAAAAATATGATGAAAAAAGCACCGCACTTTCGCAATCTTGTCAAACAATTTTTGCGATCTTGCTCGCAAAACGAAAAAATACTTTGTGCAAAATGCGGAAATTCTGAGTGGTGAGATTGTGTTTCTGACTATTTCTTTGTAGAGTGAAACCATTAATAGTCGGGGTGCTGCCTTGTGTAGCTGAGATAATACCCGTTGAACCTGATCCAGTTAGCACTGACGTAGGAAACTTATTATGAAAGCGCTTGTTGTAAAAAATCTATCTATTTTTGACCGCACTTTATTCTTCCCTTTTTTATTTTCAAATAATCATTCCGCAACATCATTCCCTATCAAATTGATTTTATAGATGATTTTTCATCATAAAGGCAATGGGACTGGGCTTTTTTTACGCTTAATTTTTATGCATAGGAGAAAAAAATGGACTTTAATTTAATCACGAAAATTCGCCAAACCAATCCTTTAATCCACAACATCACCAACATTGTGGTGGCAAACTATGTAGCGAATGGGCTATTAGCCTTGGGCGCATCGCCGATTATGGCGGATGCCGAAGAAGAAATGGCGGATCTTGCTCAATTTAGCGCTGCCTTGGTGATTAACATTGGCACGCTCGATCCTTTCAAAGTGAAAGCAATGTTGGCGGCTGGTAAAGCTGCGAATAAAGCGGGCATTCCTGTGGTGCTTGATCCTGTGGGCGTGGGCGCAACGCAATACCGCAAGGACGTGGTGGCTGAATTGCTGAGCAAGGTAAAATTCACTGCTATTCGTGGCAATGCAGGGGAAATCGCCCAGCTAGCAGGAGTGAATTGGGCGGCGAAAGGCGTGGACGCAGGGCAAGGTGAAGGCGATGTGGCACAAATTGCCAAACTGGCTGCGCAACGTCATCAATGTGTTGTGGCAGTGAGCGGTGCGGTGGATTACATCAGCGATGGCGTGCAAGTGGCGACCATTGATAACGGCACGCCAATGTTTCCAAAAATCACGGGGTCAGGCTGTTTGCTTGGCGCGGTGTTAGGGGCATTTTTAGCGGTCGATCCGAACCAACCCTTTAATGCAGTAGTGCAAGCAAGTACGGCCTATGCGGTGGCAGGGCAACTGGCAGCGAAAGATTTAGGAAGCACAAAATATGGGCAATTTTACACCGCACTTTTAGATCAGCTTGGCGAGCTGAGTGATCAACAAATAGCACAATTCGCACAGGTTCACATAGAAAAATAAGGAGCAACAATGACTCATATTGCACAAGCCCTGACCATTGCTGGCTCAGACAGCGGCGGCGGTGCGGGTATTCAAGCAGATCTGAAAACCTTTCAAATGCGTAATGTATTTGGAATGAGCGTGATCACCGCCGTTACCGCACAAAATACCTTAGGCGTAACGGATATTCATTTGATTCCTCTTAGCACTATTGAAGCGCAACTCAAGGCGATTGTGGCAGATTTCACGCCCAATGCGGTAAAAATTGGTATGCTCGGCACAGCTGAAATTATCCAAACTGTGGCCGCTTTTTTGCGTCAGCACCCATTTGCGAATGTGGTTATCGATCCTGTGATGATCGCCAAAGGGGGCGCGAGTTTATTGGAACAATCGGCAATTCAAGCGATGCGTGAGCAACTATTGCCTTTAGCCGATGTACTAACGCCAAATCTGCCTGAAGCAGAAGCCTTAACAGGATTGAAAGCTGAAGATCGGCACAGTATTGTGCAAATTGCTGAACGTTTACAACAAATGGGCGCAAAAACCGTGATTATAAAAGGTGGCCATCAGCAAAACAGCGAAAGTGCGCTATGCCAAGATTTTATTTTCACGCCGACAGAATCTTTTGTCTTGGAAAGCCCACGTTTTAACACGCCACACACCCACGGTACAGGCTGCACTTTTTCCGCTTGCTTAACCGCTGAACTTGCCAAAGGGCAACCGTTGGAGCAAGCCTGCAAAACTGCCAAAGCCTTTATTACCAGCGCCATCACTCACCCTTTAAATATCGGACACGGACACGGCCCAACCAATCACTGGGCTTATTCACAGGAGCAAAAAAATGGATAAATCAATTTTACGCTGTTATTTAGTGGCAGGTACGCAAGATTGCCGTCATCTGCCACAATATGATGCAAGCCAGCCACAACAAACTCTGTTAGAGCGTTTAGAACAGGCGTTAAAGGCCGGCATTACTTGTTATCAATTTCGTGAAAAAGGGCAATTTTCCTTGCAAGATCCGCAACAAATTGAGCAACTTGCCCGCCAATGTCAAGATTTATGTAAACAATATAATGTGCCTTTTATTATGAATAATGATGTTCAACTCGCAGAAAAATTGCACGCAGACGGCATTCATGTTGGGCAAAAAGATACGCCTGTAGAACAATTAGCCCACCAAATTGAAGGCAAAATGTTAATTGGCTTATCCGTCAATACCTTGCAACAAGCTCAACGCCATAACGCCTTTCTCGGCGTGAATTACTATGGCTGTGGGCCAATTTTTACCACATTTTCTAAAGAAGATCCGTCCCCTGTTGTGGGCATTCACTTTATTTCCACCTTGCGCCAACAAGGCATCAACAAGCCTTTGGTTGCCATTGGTGGAATAAAAACAGAACAGGTTCCCGCTCTATTACAAGCAGGTGCTGACGGTGTCGCGGTGATATCGAACATTATGCAAGCGGAAGATATTACAGCTACAATACAAAAAATTTTGGCAAAATAACACCGCACTTTTGGTGTAAATTTGAATTTACCCATATTTTAGTGATTATGCTGTTTCTTTACAAAAACGAAAATTCTGCACCTTGTTTTCGAACAATTTTCTATTTTTTTTGTCTTAAGCTGAACTATGAACAAATTTTGCCAGCGTAAATATGCTGAAAAAATAGTACATTTTTGGCTTTAAAACTAAAAATTTGTTCATATCTTAAAATGACAACTTAGTAAAGAAATGGAGAAATTAAGTGAAAAGAAAACATTTTTTATTGAGCAGTATTGCATTAGGATTAAGCCTGTTAAGCACTTCAATGGTGGCGCAGGCAAGTATACCTACTCAAGTAGAAGGTCAATCCGTACCTAGTTTAGCGCCAATGTTACAACGGGTTCTGCCAGCGGTGGTATCCATTGCGGTGGAAGGAAAACAAAAAACCTCATTACAAAATAATGAGATTCCAGAGGAATTTAAGTTTTTCTTCGGCCCTGATGCATTTAACAATAATTCGCCTCGTAGCTTTAAAGGCATTGGCTCTGGGGTTATTATTAATGCAGACAAAGGTTATGTGCTAACAAATAACCACGTTATCGATCAAGCTGACAAAATCACAGTAAAACTTGAAGATGGTCGTGAATTTAAAGCTAAACTTGTAGGATCTGATGAACTTTCAGATGTGGCATTATTAGAATTAGAAAATCCTAAAAATCTCACCGCAGTTACAATCGCTAACTCAGATAAATTACGTGTGGGTGATTTCACCGTCGCCATTGGTAATCCTTTTGGCTTAGGGCAAACTGTTACCTCTGGGATTGTGTCCGCTCTCGGGCGTTCCACGGGATCAGAACGTGGTGGCTATGAAAACTATATTCAAACAGATGCAGCGATAAACCGTGGCAATTCAGGTGGCCCGTTACTCAACTTAAACGGAGAATTAATCGGTATTAATACTGCGATAATTTCCCCAAGTGGTGGAAATGCTGGTATCGCTTTTGCAATTCCAAGTAATATGGCAAATAATTTAGTGAGCCAGATTCTCGAATTTGGTGAAGTTCGCCGTGGTTTATTAGGAATTAAAGGCGCTGAATTAAATGCAGATCTGGCTAAAGCGTTAAAACTTAGCACACAACAAGGGGCATTTGTAAGTGAAGTATTACCTGATTCTGCAGCAGAAAAAGCAGGCATTCAAGCGGGTGATGTGATCACGGCAATGAATGGACAAAAGCTAGCAAGTTTTGCTGAGCTAAGAGCGAAAATCGCAACCACAGGTGCAGGTAAAGAAATTGAACTCACTTACTTGCGTGATGGTAATAGCAAAACCACCAAGGTGACCCTACAAAAGGATGAACAAGCAAAAGCTAATGCTGATAATGTGCTTCCTGCCTTAGAAGGGGCTGAGCTAAGTAATTACAACGAAAAAGGGCAAAAAGGCGTGGCGATCAGCAAAGTTAAGGATAACTCTCTGGCTCAACGCTTAGGCTTAAAAGACGGTGATGTGATTATCGGCATAAACCGCTCTCCAGTTGAGAACCTAGACCAACTGCGTAAATCACTCAAAGATAAACCTTCTACTATCGCGTTAAATATTTTGCGTGGAAAAACGAATTTTTATTTGTTGGTGCAATAAAAATTAAGGTAAAACAAAAGGCTTGATGTGAAAATCAAGCCTTTTTTATTATATTAAGTTACCGTATTTTTCTCGTTTTTATACCACACTTTTCTTTTTTCTTAGCGAATTAACTGGCTAATTATCCTTGATCCGATAACGCCGCAAGCTGATCAGCTTGGTATTCGGTGATGATTGGTTGGATTAATTCGTCCATTTTGCCGTTCATCACTTCATCTAAGCGATAGATCGTTAGGTTGATGCGGTGATCGGTAACACGGCCTTGTGGGTAGTTATAGGTACGGATTTTATCCGAACGATCGCCCGAGCCTAGCAAGTTGCGGCGTGTGTCTGCTTGTTCCGCTGCTTGGCGTTCTTGCTCTGCTTGCACAATGCGAGAAGCTAGCACTGACATTGCTTTGGCTTTGTTTTTATGTTGTGAACGCTCTTCTTGGCATTCCACCACAATGCCTGTTGGAATATGAGTGATTCGCACCGCTGAATCGGTAGTATTAACGTGCTGACCGCCTGCGCCTGATGAGCGATAAGTATCAATACGTAAATCGGCAGGGTTAATTTCTGGTAATTCGCTTTCTGGCAATTCTGGCATTACCGCCACGGTACAAGCGGAAGTATGAATTCGTCCTTGCGATTCCGTTTTTGGCACGCGTTGAACTCGGTGTCCGCCTGATTCAAATTTTAACTGACCATATACATTTTCGCCGCTGATTTTGACGATCACTTCTTTATAACCGCCCTGCTCGCTTTCATTCGCACTGAGCATTTCCACACGCCAGCGTTTGCTTTCAGCATAACGACTGTACATACGGAATAGATCGCCCGCAAAAATACCTGCTTCATCACCGCCGGTTCCAGCACGGATTTCTAAATAGCAGTTATATTCGTCATTAGGATCTTTCGGCAGTAATAAAATTTGTAATTGCGCTTCTACTTGCTCAATTTCGGTTTTGCATTCTTCAATTTCTTCTTGTGCCATTTCACGCATACTGGGATCATCAAGCAATAATTCGGCTTCTTCCATATTGCTATTTAACTGTTTCCAGCGTGCAAAGCATTTCACAACGTCTTCAAGTTGGGCATATTCTTTTGAATAGGCACGAAATTTTTCTTGATCGCTAATGACTGAGGCATCGCCAAGTAAGGCTTCTAGCTCTTCGTGGCGTTCATTTAAACTATCTAATTTACTGATAATAGAGGGTTTCATTGATTACCTTTGTTCTATTTGTTAAATCTGCTGAAAAAAAACCGCACTATTCTAGCACGGTTTACACAAAAATTTATAAATTAATAGGTTACAGTTTGACCATAGCCTTCTAAAATCTGTTTAATATGCTCAAGGGATTCTTTTGTTGGCGGTTTAACATCTTCTAATTCGTATTTTTCGCCCATCGTTTCCCATTTGTGCGCACCTAAACGGTGATAAGGAAGCAGCTCAACTTTTTCGATGTTATCCATATGCTGAATAAATTGGCCGAGTAAATGCACATCTTCATCACTGTCCGTCCAACCTGGTACAACAACATAACGAATCCAAACTGGCTTATTGCGTTTTTGTAAATATTTAGCAAATTCAAGCGTACGTTTATTTGGCACGCCGATCAAATTTTGGTGAACGCGATCATTGAGTTCTTTCAGATCGAGCAAAACTAAATCAGTAACATCAAGTAGCTCATCAATAATATGATCATAATGGCGCACAAAACCATTGGTATCTAAGCAAGTGTGAATTCCTTCTTTTTTGCAGGCACGGAACCAATCACGCACGAACTCTGCTTGCAATACGGCTTCACCACCAGATGCGGTTACGCCACCACCAGTTGCATTCATAAAATGGCGATAAGTTACCACTTCTTTCATTAATTCTTCTACGGAAATTTCTTTGCCACCGTGTAAATCCCAAGTATCGCGGTTGTGGCAATACTTGCAACGCATCAGACAGCCCTGCAAGAAAAGAATAAAACGAATCCCCGGACCATCAACCGTCCCACAAGATTCATAAGAATGGTAGCGTGCTAAAACAGACATAATATTCCTTCGTTAGAGAAAATGTAAATTCGTTAATTTCTATTTAATGCTCTTGAGCATTTAGCTCGCCCTGCGAGAATTAAATAGAAATTAATCTGCCTATTGGGATATAGGCAGATTGTTCATATTATCGCTTAATCTTGGTGAAAAAATTTATTTTCCATCCCATGCTTTAATTGCGTTGTGGCGGATATTAAGCCGATGCTCAGCGCTTTTATAATAATCTTGTGATAATCCCCCTTCCCAATCACCATAGTTAGGGTTTGGTAGCATAATAAATTTTTTACCAAATAATTGGTTATTTTCTTGCACAAATGTTCTGCGTTCTGCATTGGATTTTTTATAAGTCGCATCACCGAAATCATTGAGATTATCACCCACATAAAGGACGATGTCATAGCCAAGTTTCTCTATTTCTGCAAAGCGAGGGGATTTATTTGATTGGTCTTTTTTCAAATAGAGCGTGTTTTCACTTGCGCCAACAAAACCCAGTGTTTTTAAATCATCAAGTGTAGCCGCTTTCTCTATGGCATCTTTGCGATTAGAAACATAGAAAACTTTACCGTTGTGGCTGTTTACATAGTTATTAAATTCAACTGCGCCCGGTACAGCCGCGGTCTGCCGTGCATTCACCCAACGTGTCCAGTCATCACCATTAAAACTGCGACCTGTTTGCACTTGCCAACCCGCATAAGCACTGTTGTCCATCATTGTTTCATCAAGATCCACTACAACCGCTTTCTTTTTACCTTTGGTAGCTTTCGCTTGGTCAAAGGCAATTTTTGCCATATTAAAGGCTTGATAGGCTAAGGCTTGATATTCACCAGATTGTTGTACCCAGTTTAAGCCTAGCACGGCTTGCTCTTGTAATTGCTGTTCAGCATGTTGTTGATTTGAGGTACAAGCTGTGAGTACAAAAAGAGCGGAAAGCGTCAATACGGCTAATTTGGATTTGGTATGTTTCATAACATCTCCTGTTGAAAAGTGGAATGAGATAAAAAACTTGGTAAAAAACTACCGCACTTATTATATGGCAGATAAATTTAAGGGAACAATAGATTTCCTCTATGTTCCCTTAATTTCTTTTTATGCTACAACATAATTACATTGCTTGCGTGAAAGTACGCGTAATTACGTCTTGTTGTTGCTCTTTGGTTAAAGAGTTGAAACGCACGGCGTAACCAGAAACACGAATGGTTAATTGTGGATATTTTTCTGGGTTTTCCATTGCATCTAACAACATTTCACGGTTCATTACGTTCACGTTTAAGTGTTGTCCGCCTTCAACAGTCGCTTCGTGGTGGAAGTAACCGTCCATTAAGCCTGCAAGGTTGCGTTTTTGTGCTTCGTAATCTTTACCTAATGCGTTTGGTACGATTGAGAAGGTGTAAGAAATACCGTCTTTCGCGTAAGCAAATGGTAATTTCGCTACAGAAGTTAATGAAGCTACCGCACCTTTTTGATCGCGTCCGTGCATTGGGTTTGCACCTGGCCCGAATGGCGCACCAGCACGGCGACCATCTGGGGTGTTACCTGTTTTCTTACCATAAACCACGTTAGATGTAATAGTAAGTACAGATTGTGTTGGGGTTGCGTTGCGATAAGTGTTGTGCGTTTGAATTTTCTTCATAAAGCGTTCAACTAAATCTACCGCTAGATCATCAACACGGCTGTCGTTGTTACCAAATTGTGGATATTCACCTTCGATTTCAAAGTCGATCGCCACGTTAGATGCCACTACGTTGCCATCTTTATCTTTGATGTCGCCACGAATTGGTTTCACTTTAGCGTATTTGATCGCAGCTAATGAGTCTGCTGCCACAGAAAGCCCTGCGATACCGCAAGCCATTGTGCGGAATACATCACGATCGTGGAATGCCATTAATGCCGCTTCATAGGCATATTTATCGTGCATAAAGTGAATGATGTTTAATGCAGTAACGTATTGGGTAGCAAGCCAATCCATAAAGCTGTCCATACGTTCCATTACTGTATCGAAGTCTAACACTTCATCTGTAATTGGTGCTGATTTAGGCCCTACTTGCATACCTGATTTTTCATCAATACCGCCATTGATTGCGTATAACAAGGTTTTTGCAAGGTTCGCACGCGCACCGAAGAATTGCATTTGTTTACCCACAACCATCGGGCTTACACAACAAGCGATCGCATAGTCATCACTGTTGAAGTCTGGACGCATTAAGTCATCGTTTTCATACTGTACAGATGAGGTATCAATCGATACTTTCGCACAATAACGTTTGAACGCTTCTGGTAACTGCTCAGACCAAAGAATGGTTAAGTTTGGCTCTGGTGATGGCCCCATTGTATAAAGGGTGTGTAAGATACGGAAGCTGTTTTTGGTTACTAATGTACGACCGTCTAAGCCCATACCTGCCAATGTTTCGGTTGCCCACATTGGGTCGCCAGAGAATAATTGATCGTATTCTGGAGTACGCAAGAAACGCACCATACGCAATTTCATTACAAGGTGGTCGATTAATTCTTGTGCTTCTTGCTCTGTGATTTTGCCCGCTTTAAGATCACGTTCAATGTAAATATCTAAGAAAGTAGAAACACGGCCAAAAGACATTGCCGCACCATTTTGTGATTTCACCGCTGCAAGGTAAGCAAAATACGTCCATTGCACCGCTTCTTGTGCGTTAGTTGCTGGGTTAGAAACATCAAAGCCGTAAGAGGCTGCCATTTCTTTAATTTTACCCAATGCACGGTGTTGTTCAGCAATTTCTTCGCGTAATTGAATTGTTGCTTGAATATCCTCACCACGCTCTAATTTTTCTTGTAATGAATTAAATTGGTTAAATTTATCTTTCATTAAGAAATCTGCACCGTAAAGGGCTAAACGGCGATAATCCCCAATGATACGGCCACGGCCATAAGCATCTGGTAACCCTGTGATGACGCCTGATTTACGGCAACGTAAAATATCTGGGGTGTAAACATCAAATACCCCTTGGTTATGGGTTTTACGATATTCTGTAAAGATATGTTCAATTTCAGGTTTTAATTCGCGACGATAAACTTGGCACGAACCTTTCACCATTTTAATTCCGCCATAAGGCATAATGGCACGTTTTAATGGTGCATCAGTTTGTAAGCCCACGATTTTTTCCAAGTCTTTTTCAATGTAACCTGGTTTGTGAGAAGTAATGGTTGATGGCGTATCTGTATCAATGTCATAAGGTTCGTGAGTTTTGTTCTCAACCTTAATTTTTTCCATTACATCATTCCATAATTTCGTGGTCGCTTCCGTTGCACCAGCAAGGAATGATTCATCACCTTCATAAGGGGTGTAGTTTTTTTGAATAAAATCGCGTACGTTTACTTCGGTTTGCCAGTCACCTGGAGTAAAACCTTCCCACGCTTTTTTTTGCGCTTCTGTTAGTTGAGTCATTACTATTTTCCTTTAACGTAAATAAAATTTTAACTATGTAAAAACGGCGAAAAAACAACCGCTCTTACGCCAAACTAATGTGAATGTGGTCTGTTAGTAAACCACTGCATTAATGCAATACATACCCCGCCACCAACAATATTACCAAGCGTAACAGGAATAAGATTTTTTACGACAAAATGATAAACATCTAAATCAGCAAATTGTGCAGCATTTAGCCCAAGGGATTGCCAAAACTCGGCTGAACTGCAATGGGCTGTGATGATCCCAAGGGGAATCATAAACATATTCGCCACACTATGCTCGAAGCCTGAAGAAACAAACAAGCCGATCGGTAAAATCATAATAAAGGCTTTGTCTGTTAAGGTTTTTCCTGCATAGCTCATCCACACCGCAATGCACACCATAATGTTACATAAAATGCCTAAGTTAAAAGCTTCAAACCAGCTATGATGAATCTTATGTTGGGCTGTTTTTAAAATCGTCAAGCCCCATTGTCCATTGGCCGCCATTGTTTGCCCAGCAAACCAAATTAAGCCTGCAATGATGATTGCGCCGACGAAATTACCTGCATAAACGGCAACCCAGTTGCGTAACATTTGAATGGTATTAATTCGTTGCCCTGCGCGTGCCACCAACGTCATTGTTGAGGAAGTGAAAAGCTCAGAACCACAGACAACCACCATAATCACGCCCACAGAGAACACTAAACCGCCAACCAGTTTAGCCAATCCCCAAGACACATTCGCTAGCCCTGTTTGCGTGGTGGTATAAAAGACAAAAGCAAGTGCAATAAACGCCCCTGCTGAAATTGCGGAAAGAAAAGAATAGAATTGATTTTTAGTGGCTTTATAAACCCCAATATCTTCAGCGAGCTGAGCCATTTCCGTTGGCGTTGCCATAAAACTCACGGCATTTTCTTTTTTCATTCTACCCCCTAAAAGTTATGTGCTAATTCTAAGGGATATGTCCTGAACTTTAAACTAAAAAAGATTTTATTTTTTATAAAATTTGTTGTAAATCAATTTTTACAACATTAATTTAACATATCGCAATATTATAAAACTTAAATTTTACAAAATTGCAACAAACAAATTCGCTATTTTATTCAGACAATGAAAAATGATAATACATAGATTATTGTTTTGATAATCTAACTATTATAAAATGCTTACAAATTTCTAGGTACTCTAATAAAAATGAAAGAACAGAGAAAATGGACGGTAATTGCAACAGAACAATTCAAATCTTGGTTAAGCAAGCAAGATGAAGAATGCCGTATCGCTGTTTTAACTTCATTAAATAACTTAAGATTTTATGGGCCACAGTTGTCGCGTCCTTATGCCGATACAGTAAAAGGTTCAAAATATGCCAATATGAAAGAACTACGCGTTCAGCATCAAGGCAAACCTATTCGCGCATTTTTTGCTTTTGATCCACTGCGCCAAGCTATTGTTTTATGCGCAGGCGATAAAAGTGGTGACAAACAATTCTACAATCGAATGATCAGATTAGCTGACAATGAATTTACCGCTTATTTAGCAACCTTGGAGAAAAAAGATGACTAAATATACCACGCTAGATGAGTTAATCTCACAAGAAACCACAGAGACACAACAAAAAATAAAAGAAATGTCTGATGAGTTAATTTTGGAAACAGGACTTGCAATGTTACGCGAAAAATTGGCACTTTCTCAGCGAGAAATGGCTGAAGCCATCGGCGTTTCTCAATCTGCTATCGCCCAATTAGAGCAACGCGGGAATGATGTTAAACTTTCTACCCTAAAACGCTATGTGGAAAAAATGGGCGGTGAACTCAGCCTAACAGTCAAAATGCCAAGTGGATATAGCCAAATTTTTCCAATTTAAATTCCTCTCTTAATACACAAAAGTGCGGTAAAAATTTTATTATTTTCTACCGCACTATTCTGATAAAATAACTTCACTTTTAGTTCTCTAACACAAGGATTTTCCTATGGCAGAAGAAACCATTTTCAGTAAAATTATTCGTAAAGAAATCCCAGCAAATATCGTTTATCAAGATGAATTAGTCACCGCATTTCGTGATATTTCACCGCAAGCGGCAACCCATATTTTGATTATTCCGAATAAACTGATCCCGACAGTGAATGAAGTGAGCGAGCAAGATGAAGTGGCATTAGGACGTTTATTTACCGTTGCAGCAAAATTGGCAGAGCAAGAAGGCATTGCACAAGATGGCTACCGTCTTATCGTCAATTGCAACAAACACGGCGGACAAGAGGTGTATCATTTGCATATGCACTTACTTGGTGGTGAACCACTTGGCAAAATGTTGGCAAAATAATGAAAAAACTGTTTTTTCTGTGCGGATTAAGCCTGTTGCTTGCTGCTTGTAGTTCCACGCCTTCGCAAAATATTGTGAGTGAGAATGCACCTATTTTAAATGTAGAAGCCAATCTCGCTCCCTTGATTGAAACAAAATTACACCACAACAATGTTTGGCTGAAAAACAAGAGCCAGCAGCAGCTTGATGTGGCTTATTATTTCTTTTGGTATGACAAAAATGGCGTAACCCAAGGAGAAGAGCCGAATTTAACCTCGCCTTCTAGTTTACTGCTACAACCAAGCCAACAAACCAACTTAACGCCTGTTCCGCCAACAGAACAAAGCGTCAATTACCGTTTATATCTTCGTTTGAATAAATTGCAATAAGGATTTCAATGTCAGCCTTACTTATCGATCTTACTGGACAAGACGTTAGCCAAGAAGAATTAGAACTGCTCACCCACCCGCTGGTTGCGGGCGTGATTTTATTTACCCGCAACTTTTATGATCGTGAGCAAATTCAACATCTTATCGCCACTTTACGCCACAAGGTCAAGAAACCGCTACTCATTACGGTGGATCAAGAAGGTGGGCGGGTGCAACGCTTTCGTGAGGGGTTTACCCAACTGCCCGCAATGCAAAGTTTCGCCCAGCTTATCCGCGATCCCGCTGAACAAAAAGCAATGGCATTAGAAGCGGGCTGGCAAATGGCAGCAGAAATGACCGCACTTGATATTGATTTAAGCTTTGCTCCAGTGTTGGATTTAGGTCATCAATGCCGTGCCATTGGCGATCGCAGTTTCCACGATGAGGCTGAGCAAACTGTTGAACTAGCGCGCCAATTTATTCTTGGAATGCGTGAGGCAGGAATGGCAAGCACGGGCAAACATTTCCCTGGACACGGGCGAGTGCTGGCTGATTCTCATCTTGAAACCCCTTATGATGAACGCCCCAAAGCGGATATTTTCACGCAAGATATTGTGCCGTTTCAGCGTTTAATCGCGGAAAATTATCTCGATGCGGTAATGCCCGCACACGTCATTTACACGCAATGCGATCCGCAACCAGCAAGCGGATCAAGCTATTGGTTACAACAGGTGTTACGCCAACAGCTCGGCTTTCAAGGGGCAATTTTCTCTGATGATTTAGGAATGAAAGGTGCGGGTTTTATGGGCGATTTTGTGGCGCGTTGTCAGCAATCCCTTAATGCGGGTTGTGATTTACTATTGCTTTGCAATGAGCGTGAGGGCGTGATCCAAGTGCTAGATCATTTCCAACCGCAAGAATCCCCTGAGCAATATGTCCTGCGCCAACAACGTTTGCAAGGTTTGTTTAAACGTAGCCAGTTAGATTGGAAAACTTTAGAAAAATCATCACGTTGGCAAGAAAATCAGCAAAAATTGACCGCACTTCAACAAACTTGGTTAGCGAGTGCCTAAATGTCAGCAATGCCAGTTTGTCCACACTTTATGGCGGGACAATGCCGTTCTTGCCAATGGCTTAAAATGCCTTATGCAAAACAGCTTGATGAGAAAAAAGCGCATTTGATTCAACAACTTAATGGGCTTGATCAATCACAGCTTGAATGGTTGCCACCTTATACTTCTGCGCAACAAGGTTTTCGTAACAAAGCCAAAATGGTGGTGAGCGGTTCGGTGGAACGTCCAATTTTAGGCATTTTGACCGATCCCAATGCTCCACAAAGTGCGGTAGATTTATCCGATTGTTTACTCTACCCTGCGCATTTCGCTGAGATTTTTGCCCAATTAAAAACCTTTATCGGGCGTGCGGGGCTTGTGCCTTACAACATCGCCAAACGCAAAGGCGAGTTAAAGTATATTTTGCTCACGGAAAGCCAAAGTAACGGCACATTAATGTTACGTTTTGTGTTGCGATCTACCGCTAAACTGGCGCTTATTCAGCGAGAATTACCACAATTATTGGCAAACTTGCCACAAATAAAGGTGGTGAGCCTGAATATTCAACCGAAACACGCGGCGATTTTAGAAGGAGAAGAAGAAATTTTTCTCACGGAACAAAAGCAGCTCGCTGAAAGTTTTAACAAAATTCCGTTATTTATTCGCCCACAAAGCTTTTTCCAAACCAATCCAAAGGTGGCAGAAGGCTTATACAGCACGGCACAGCAATGGATTAAGGATCTTCCCATTAGCAAAATTTGGGATCTGTTTTGCGGCGTAGGGGGCTTTGGCTTGCATTGTGCGGCGATCTTGCAACAAAAAGGCGTAAACGTGCAATTAACTGGCATTGAAATTTCCCCATCAGCGATTGCTAGTGCTAGCTTGTCAGCCGAAAAATTGGGCTTAGCACAGGTGAAGTTTCAATCCTTAGATGCAGCAAATTTTGCCTTAGCACAAAATGAAAAACCAGATTTGCTGATCGTCAATCCGCCACGCCGTGGTATTGGCAAAGAGTTGGCTCAATTTCTCAACAAATTACAACCGCACTTTATTTTATATTCCAGCTGCAATGCGGTTTCAATGGGCAAAGACTTGCAAGAATTAGCAAACTACCAAGCACAGAAAATCAAACTTTTTGATATGTTTCCTAATACAGCTCATTATGAAGTGTTGGTGTTGTTAAAATTAATAAGGTTATAAGAGATGAATTGGTTTCTTTTTACACTAAAAAATATTAATTTTTACTCAAGAGCGAGAAGAAAAGAATTTATTATGTTTTCGCTATTCAATTTAATATTTAGCTTTATTTCATTTGTTCCAGATTATCTACTAAACATTAGTCTTTTCAATCCGATTTATTATATATTGATGTTCATACCTAATCTTTCTCTCTTGGTTAGAAGATTTCACGATCTAGATTTATCTGCGTGGGCATTGTTATTATTGCTTATACCAATTATTAACGTTATTGTCTTTATTTTATTAATGACGTTATCAGGCACAGTTGGACCAAATAGATATGGTGATGATCCTAAACAGCAAATAGCTGAATAAATAATACAAACTCACCACATTTAAGCAGGCATAAAAAAAGCCCTTCAAAGAAGGGCTGAAAATATTTGGAGTCATACTTTTTAGGGTATGGTTTAATTATACGCTAAAAAACGTAATCTGCAACATTTTTTTAACAATTCATCGCAATTTTTAACAATTATTTTTCATTTGCGTGCGGATTACGCGTGTTGGCATTGACCAAATTTCGCATTAATAACGCATAATCAAGTTCAAGATCTTCAGGCACATCAAGGAACACAAAATGTCCGTCGCCTAATGCTGCCTCCACTTCTTCGCCTTTGCGGTTCAGCATTCTTTGGATTTTGAACACAATATTGCCTTTTGGCGTCATTAATTCCACTTCATCGCCAAGTAAGAATTTATTTTTTACCGCCACTTCGGCCAAGCCCTCTTTACGCACACCAGTAAATTCACCGACAAATTGCTGACGCTCAGAAATGCTATAACCATAGTCGTAGTTTTGGTATTCATCGTGCGTATGGCGACGTAAAAAGCCCTCGGTATAGCCACGGTGTGCAAGGCTTTCAAGGGTATCCATTAAGCTTTCATCAAATGGTTTGCCTGCGGCGGCATCATCAATAGCTTTGCGGTAAACCTGTGCGGTTCTTGCACAATAGTAGAAAGATTTGGTGCGCCCTTCAATTTTTAGTGAATGAACTCCAATTTGGGTGAGTTTTTCAACGTGTTGCACGGCGCGCAGATCTTTTGAGTTCATAATATAAGTGCCGTGTTCGTCCTCAAAGGCAGATATTTTTTCTTCTGGACGCTGGCTTTCTGCAAGTAAGAAGACTTTGTCCGTAGTTTGCCCTTCGCCCAAGGTTGGCGCAACATTTTTCACAGGGATTTCATTGCCAACAATGTTGCCCACTTCGTCTTCCTTGCCTTCTTCTACCGAATATTCCCAACGGCACGCATTGGTGCAAGTGCCTTGGTTTGGATCGCGCTTGTTGATGTAACCTGAAAGCAAACAACGCCCCGAATAGGCCATACATAATGCACCGTGGACGAAAATTTCAATTTCCATATCTGGCACTTGCTGGCGAATTTCAGCAATTTCATCAATCGAAAGTTCGCGAGATAAAATCACGCGAGTTAGTCCCATTTGTTTCCAGAATTTCACCGTTGCCCAGTTCACTGCATTGGCTTGCACCGAAAGGTGAATGTCAATATCGGGGAAATGTTCACGCACAAGCATAATCAACCCTGGGTCAGACATAATTAAGGCATCGGGCTTCATTTCCACCACAGGCTGAAGATCTTTAATAAAGGTTTTTAATTTGGAATTGTGCGGTGCAATATTCACCACTACATAGAATTTTTTGCCTAGCGCGTGCGCTTCATCAATGCCAATTTTTAAATTGGTGTGGTTAAATTCATTGTTGCGCACACGCAAGCTATAACGTGGCTGCCCTGCATAAACGGCATCAGCGCCATACGCAAAGGCATAGCGCATATTTTTTAACGAACCTGCAGGTGAAAGCAGTTCTGGTTTAAATGTGGTTGTCATAAATTTCTCTTTGTGTCTGATTACAAGTCAGGCATTCACTCAAGGTAAATGCGTAAAGGCGGTTATTGTAGGGGGATTTTGCGATTTGTAAAGTAAAGAGAGAAAAAGTGCGGTGGAAATTTTGTGAATTTTTTCACCGCACTTTAATATTAATGATTATGGAATTAGCTATTCTAGGTCAGCCTGCTTTTTCACTACTCTGCTTTAGGTTGCGAAATTTCTGTACCATTAATCAATAAGGCTTCTCCCGTTTTTTGTAAATGGAATTCATAATTTTCTCCATTTTCCACTAAATAGGGATTCAGTTCCCCATCAGGTTTCACGGAATTAATTAATAAAGACCAATCAGCCGATTTTTCTGCATATATTGGCCAAATTGAATTGTCTTTAAATAAACGATTTCCTAATGATAAATTAATGTTGAGATCTGTAAACGCATTTTTTTGTTGCCATAATAACTCTATGGATTCTTTGCTATTTGCTGAACTGAGTTTCTTACTCGATAGATCTAACGAAATATTAAATGGCATTGAATAATCATTAGAAGAAGTTGAAATTATTCCTTGTAAAAGGCCATTATTTATCGTCAAATCTGTTTTAATAACAGCATTTTTTATCCACTTATTTGTAACATCAGTGGCATCTTTATCTGAATAAATAGCACAAAAAACAGTTTGCGTACATAAATAAACCGGAATTACAGAAGAAACACTCTCTAACTTAATCGGTAACTCAAACTTTAAATTTGTTAATTTAAAATCACCAGATTTGTTTAAATATTCTTCAAGACTTATGCCATAATTACCTTGATAAGAATCATTTTTATCAAATTCGTCCTTCGATTTAATGACTAAATTTTTGAGGTAAACATTATTAAGGCCGCTAATACTTTGCACCGAGAAATCCGTTTCAGAATTTTGTTGATAATGACTCGCCAAATATTCTATTTTCTCCATCATCGCCTTTTTATCTAGCGTTTCCCTCTCTTCAATCAAATCAACGATCAATGTGCGAAGTAAGAAAAGTCGAGTGGCCAAATCAAAACCTTGGATAGATTGTTTGAAATGCGTACCTTTCATCTCAAACTCACGATTTTTTTCCTCATTTTTAATCTCACCTACTGCCAATGAAGTTTTAAAACTAGCATTATTTATATCTGCTAGATCGCCATTAAAATCCAAGGCTAACTTATCAATAGTCAATGGTTTTACTGCTTTCTTAAAAGGAATAGTCGTTTTTCCTACGCTAAAATCTAGGGAAATATCTTTATTTTTTGTAAGCAAGTCAATGGCTAAATCAAGTAGTTTCGTATAATCTATTTTTCCATCATTTTGCAATAATGCCAACAGCTGAGAATAACTTATCCCCGCAGGAATTTCATTTTGACTTATTGAAAAATCAACATCGTTAAGATTAATGGACTGCTCTTTATTATTCTTATTAAAAATAGAAAACGCATTTGCTTTAATCTTAGTTTTAAGACTATATGCATTGGTTAAAAGAGATTTATTAAAATTGTAATCCAAACCATTTAATTTAATGGTTGTATTTTCACCATTTAGAAGATAAATGGTAGAATCTTTTAGCTTTACACTAAGACTTTCTAAATCATACTTGCTTTCATTCAAAGGAATTAAAGTTGCATTAAGATCAAGTTGTTCTAACTTGGAATTATGATCATAATTAAAGCCACTTAATTGCGTTTGAACTTCCATATATTTATTTTTAGAAATAAAATTCAAATCGATATTTAAGTCTTGTGCTTTATTAGTTAAATCGCGGAATTGAGTATGAATATTGGTTTGCGAATAATCCCCAATCACAGAAAATTTGCTAGTAATGTTATTTTTATCAATTGTAACTTTAAAATTTTTGTTTAATTCCCGGACAAACTCGGCCACCAGTTCAGAATCGGCTAAGACTGCAAAAGGAAGTGCGGTGATTTTTGTAGCAATAATTTGACTCGATTTGGTGGATTTTTCATCGGTAAGACTGAAAATCAACTGACGTGTAAAAAAGTTTTTATCTTGCTCCACCACATTTAAGCTGATTTGATCGCTTAATTGGTAGGGAAACTGCTGTAAAAGCTGATCAATTTTATGATTTGTGTAAAACTGCGCCCCCAATGCTAAGGAAGCAGTGATAACAGAAAGAATGCCAATAATTTTTACTTTTTTATTCATAGACTTCTTGTCCTCAGCGATCAATGTTTTGAGAGTATAACCAATTTGCCCTACGACAACAAATAGCTTTAATTATGAATAATATGAATTTACTTCATAAAAACAATGAAATTTTTGAAATTGACACATATTCCTTTTCTCTCTATCTTATAGACGTAAAGCAGTCTAGATAGACAATCATAACAATAAAAAAGGATACAAAATTATGAGCTATGCAAAGGAAATTGATACATTAAACAACCACTTATCAGGCATTAACGGCGACATCAACGTGTCTTTTGAGTTTTTCCCACCAAAAAATGAAAATATGGAAAAAATTCTGTGGGATTCCATTCATCGTTTAAAAGTGCTAAAACCGAAATTCGTTTCCGTAACCTATGGGGCAAATTCAGGGGAACGTGATCGCACTCACAGTGTGGTAAAACATATTAAACAAGAAACAGGCTTAGAAGCAGCTCCACACTTAACAGGAATTGATGCCACGCCAGAAGAGCTGAAAAAAATTGCTCAAGATTATTGGGATAGCGGTATCCGCCGCATTGTGGCATTGCGCGGTGATGAGCCAGCTGGATACGACAAAAAGCCTTTCTATGCGTCAGATTTAGTAGAATTATTACGTTCCGTGGCTGACTTTGATATTTCTGTGGCAGCCTACCCTGAGGTACACCCAGAAGCAAAATCTGCCCAAGCAGATTTGATCAATTTAAAACGCAAAATTGATGCGGGTGCAAATCACGTTATTACTCAATTTTTCTTTGATATTGACAGCTATTTACGCTTCCGCGATCGTTGTGCTTCTATCGGTATTGATGCCGAGATTGTGCCAGGGATCTTGCCTGTTACCAATTTCAAACAGCTACAAAAAATGGCAGCGATCACCAATGTGAAGATTCCTGCGTGGATGGCAAAAATGTATGAAGGATTGGAGAACGACCAAACCACCAGAAACCTTGTTGCGGCGAGCATCGCAATGGATATGGTGCGCGTGCTTTCTCGTGAAGGCGTGAAGGATTTCCATTTCTATACGCTCAACCGCAGCGAACTCACCTACGCCATTTGCCACACACTTGGTGTGCGTCCAGAATAATCTCTCAAATTCAAATGGGGAGCAATCCCCATTTTTTCCATTCATTCAAGAAAATTTTAGCAAAAAGCACCGCTCTTTTCTATTATGTTTGCGATTATTGCATAATTGTGCTATTTTCCAGCAAATTTTATTTTCATAAAAAAGGAAAACTAATGAAAAAATCAGCTTTATCAATCGGATTAATCGCCATTCTTGGCGGCGCTTGGTGCGGTGGTGCGTGGTACACAGGAAAAATCGCAGAACAAAAATACAACGATTATATTCAATTTAGTAATCAACGCTTGCAACAGTCTTTTGCCGATACAGGCTATTCTGTAAAAATTAACAATGCCGTTTTAAATCGTGGCTTTTTTAGTTCTGATGTACGTTATCAGCTTGAAATAAAAGGCGAAGAATTAAACGGAACGATTCCTTTTGTGGGGAAAATTCACCACGGCCCTATCACTTTAAATGACTTTTCTTTTGCGCTATTTTCTGCCGATACAGAAGTAGAAAAAACGCAAGATACCCAAGCCTATTTCACTGATAATGGCAAAAATCCATTAAGAACCGTAACAACAATGAGCTATGGGCAAGAAATTAAAGGAAAAGTTTATTCAGATGTAGCTCACAAAACGGCTGATCAAGTTGAAATGGCTTGGAATTTAGACGGAAAATTTGACCTTGATCAGCAAGGCTATGGTAAATCTGAAATTGATGTGAGCAAATTTTCTTTAATTATGGATAATAAAGATCGTTTAGACATAGAAAATTTAAAAGGGAAAAGTGATATTTCACCAACTCCTTGGAAAAATATTTATCAAGGCGATACCGATATTTCAATTGAGAAAATTTCCCTTCACGAAGCCGAAAATAATCTTGATCTTGTTTTAGATAAGCTTGAGATTGAAAATAAAATCAATGAAAAAGATGGTTTTATTGATATGAACTTTGATTATGATGTTAAAAATATCTTACTGGATAATAAACCAATTACAGGATTAAAATTCAAAGGTTCATTAAATCACATTTTAGGCGATGCGGTAAATCGTTTAAATGAACTTGATGAGCGTTCTTTCAAGAATGATAAGATTTTTAGCCAAATCCAACAAGAAATTTTGGCCAATCAACCTATGTTAAATATTGATAAACTTGAACTTTTCAATGATAAAGGTAAAGCCCTAGAAGGTGAAGTAAAATTTGCTTTAAACCAAGCGTTTCAGAGCGCATTAGAAAATGAAAAAGTTTTCGATGCCTTTGATAGCTTTAAAATTACTGCGGAATCAGAGAAAAAAGCGTTAGTTCAATTCGTTAAAAATATCTTTGCAATAAACCCAAGAACACAACAGGTATCAGAGCAAGAAGTTGAAAATATAGTTAACCAATATCTCACAGAAATGAGAAGCAATAATTTCCTTATGTTAAAAGATGATAAAGCTCACTTTAAAATCTTGTTGGATAAAGATAAGCAAAAATTAATTTTTAACAATCAAGAAATGTCAGAAAATGATATGAAAATGGCAATTATGCTATTGATGATGGCTCACTAATTTTATTTTAATTAATCCCCAAGCCACTTAACGAAAATTAAGTGGCTTTTTTTATTTTCAACCAAATCATTCATTTCCCCTTGACAGTATGTTGAAATAACGTTAGAAAAATAACATCTCATTAACAAACGAGGGTTATGTATGCTAACTTTTTCCTTAACCAGTGAACGCTCTCTCCTTTGTTCCTTACCGCCGCCAGCAGAGCTACCAAAGCAACAACGTATTTGGCTTGTTGCAGAGCAAATGCGTCAGCAGCCCAATGTGCAAGAAGTGGTGGTGGGAATGAACAATTTCACCCTGTTTTATCATTTTGACACAAATCCCACCGCACTTGAGCAACAAGTCTTACATTATTGGCAACAAAGCGAACAACAAACAGCAACACGCCAAAGTCGATTAATCGAAATCCCCGTGCATTATGGCGGTGAATTTGGCGAAGATTTATTTGATGTAGCGAAATTTCATCACACCACTCCCGAAGAAATTATCCGCCGCCACACTGCACCGACTTACACCGTTTTTATGATGGGCTTTCAACCGGGCTTTCCTTATTTAGGCGGCTTACCTGAGAATTTACACACACCAAGACGAGAACAGCCAAGAACCAAAGTTCCCGCAGGTTCAGTGGGCATTGGTGGCAGCCAAACTGGCGTTTATCCATTCACTTCCCCAGGGGGCTGGCAATTACTTGGCAGAACGGAAATGCCATTATTTGATATTCGCCAAGAGCCGCCGGTGTTGTTAATGGCTGGCGATAACGTAAAATTTGTGGCGGAGAGTATAACCCTATGATTTATATTGAAAATATGTATGGCTTTGCCCATATCCAAGATTTAGGGCGTTTTGGTTTTCGTAATTTTGGCATTGGACACACCGGCGCAATGGACGGCTTAGCATTACAGGCAGGTAACCTTTTACTGGAAAATGAGCCTGATACCCCAGCCATTGAGGCAACGCTAGGCGGTTTTAGCCTAACTTTCGATTGTGATACGCCTTTTTGTTTCACCGGTGCATTATGTGAAGCCTACCTTGATGATCAGCCGATTTACGCTTATTGGCGATACACCGCAAAAGCACGCCAGCGTTTAACGGTTAAACGGATCACAATGGGGAATTACCTTTATCTTTGTGTAGCAGGTGGTTTTAGCGTGCCGAAAGTGCTAGGTTCTTGCAGCACCGATCTCAAAGCAGGATTTGGTGGTTATCAGGGGCGATTATTGCGTGCGGGAGATAATATAGCCACAGGCAAACGCGATAGTTTCCTTCCTACGATCAGCATTGAACCGATTGATTTTACCAATAAAATTCATCTCGTGCCGTCCTCCGAATTTGACCATTTCACCGCACAAAGTAAGCAAGTTTTCCAAAGCCAGCCTTGGCGATTAGAAAAAAATAGCAGTCGAATGGGCTATCGTTTCAGTGGAGAGCAAAAACTCAATCTCACTCAGCCACTGGAAATGCTTTCTTACGCCGCTCCAATGGGAACCGTGCAAGTGCCACCAGACGGAATGCCGATTATTTTAATGGCGGACACGCAAACTACGGGCGGTTATCCCAAAATAGCTTGTGTGATCGAAGCGGATCTCGGGCGTTTAGCACAAAATGCGTTAGAAAGTGCGGTGCATTTTTCCGTGATTTCTCATCAGGAAGCACGTGAACGTTATCAACAAAACCAAGATTATTTAGCTCGCATAAGGAGAAAAGTAAATGAAACACGTTGATTTAAATGTGGATTTAGCAGAAGGCTGCGGTAATGATCAACGCTTATTGCAGCTTGTTACTTCAGCCAATGTCGCTTGCGGTTTACACGCAGGGGATTTCAACGAAATGCGAAAAGCCATTCGTTGGGCAAAAGAGAACCAAGTACAAGTAGGCGCACACCCAAGTTTTCCAGATCGCGAAAATTTCGGTCGAACCAATATGCAACTGCCTGATGAAGAATTGAAAGCCTGCTTGCTCTATCAACTCGGTGCAATCAAAGCCCTTTGCGAAGCGGAAACTGTGCCACTGGCTTATGTGAAACCCCACGGTGCGTTATATAACCAAGCGGCAAAAGATGAAGCGCTTGCCACCCTGATCGCACAAACCCTAAAAGCCTTTGATCCTAAACTGAAATTAATGGGCTTATCGGGCAGTTTAATGTTGCAAGTGGCGGAACAACAGGGCTTAGGGGTGATTTCAGAAGTCTTCGCCGATCGCCATTATCTTGCAGACGGCTCATTAGTGCCGCGTACTCGCCCAGATGCAATGGTAGAAAATGATGACGAAGCCATCAGCCAAGTGTTGCAAATGGTGTTACAAGGCACTGTGCCAAGCGTTGATGGCGTAGAAGTGCCAATTAAAGCCGATAGCATTTGTTTACACGGTGATGGTGAGCACGCCATTTCTTTTGCTGAAAAAATTCGTCAGGCTTTGACGGAACATAATATTCAACTGAAATCAAATTAAACATAACATCAATTAATAACAAAAAATATACAGGAGTATTTTATGATTAAAAACCGCAGTGCATTACTGGGGGCGGCATTCTTAATGGCAACGTCAGCCATTGGCCCGGGCTTTTTAACGCAAACCGCCACATTCACCCAAACCTTATTCGCTAGCTTTGGCTTTGTGATTTTACTTTCCATTTTGTTGGATATTGGTGCACAGCTCAATATTTGGCGAATTGTCGCCGTGTCAGAGAAAAAGGCACAAGACATTGCGAATGCGGTTTTACCCGGAGCGGGCTATTTTCTTGCCGTATTGATCGTTATGGGTGGGCTCGCTTTTAATATCGGTAATGTTGGCGGTGCGGGGTTAGGGCTAAATATCCTAACCGGCTTGCCAGCAGAAACGGGGGCGATTATCAGTGGTGCGATTGCTGTTGGTATTTTCTTGTTTAAAGAAGCAGGCAAAATAATGGATCGCTTTGCACAAGTGATGGGCTTTGTGATGATTGCTCTGACCATTTATGTGGCAGTGAATGCGAATCCGCCCGTTGCTGATGCCGTGGTACATACTTTTGTGCCAGAAAAATTAGATGTGATTGCGATTGTTACCCTTGTTGGTGGAACTGTTGGGGGTTACATCACCTTTGCAGGGGCACATCGTCTATTAGATGCAGGAATTACGGGCAAAGATTCGTTGAAAGAGGTGAGTAAAAGCTCTATTTCAGCCATTCTTATCGCCTCAATTATGCGTGTCGTGCTGTTCCTTGCCGTGCTTGGCGTGGTTTCTCAAGGGGTAAAACTTGATCCTGCCAACCCAGCAGCAACGCCATTTTCTCACGTTGCAGGAAATATCGGGTTGATTATTTTTGGAATTGTGATTTGGGCAGCATCAATTACTTCTGTGATCGGCGCGGCTTACACCTCTGTGTCTTTCTTAACCACCTTCTCACCATTTATTGCTAAGCATAGAAATTGCTGGATTATTGTCTTTATTGTGATTTCCACCGCCGTGCTTGCAACCATTGGAAAACCTGCACAAGTGCTTGTTTTTGTAGGAACATTAAACGGATTAATTCTTCCAATTTCACTGGGATTAATTTTACTTGCGGCACATCGTAGTAAAATTGTTGGGGACTACAAACACCCTGTTTGGATGACAGCAGCAGGGGCATTGGTGGTCATTTTAATGGCGGTGTTAAGCATTATGACTTTATCAAAATATATTGGTAATTTAATGGCTTAATTATTTTTATCCATAGAAAAAGTGCGGTGATTTTTCACCGCACCTTTGTTTTTGTTATTTTTTTCATTTTGAAAATTTCTCTTTCCAATACCCAATCCATTCCTTCAAGGCTTGCATATTCGCAGGCATTGCAGTGGCTTGTGGGATAAAGTGCATTAGTGTTAAATCATAACTTTCTGGCGTAACGCCTTTGCCTACATTTGCAGGAAGAACGCTAAACCCTTGTTTTTCAAATAGGAATTTAGCACGTTGCATATGCCATTGGTTGGTGACCAAAATAATACGCTGAATATGTTCTTTTTCTAATAACGCCTTAGTAAATTGGGCATTTTCAATGGTGGTTTTTGCTTTTTCTTCTAACCATCGGGTTGGTGTGTGGAAAAATTCTTGCAGCTCTTTTGCCATTATTTTGGCTTCAGAATTGCCATTAGGTGTTCCGCCTGTAATCAAAATCGGCAGCTGAGTTTCTCTATGTAAATAAGCCGCATAACGTAATCGTTCAAGGGGAACGCCAGGAACTGCAAGGCTGCCAAATAATTCATCACTATCGCGCAAACCACCACCTAGCACCACAATCGCCTGCGCAGTTTTATAATCAGCAAGGCTGAGCGGTGTTTGTTTTGTTAGACTATCTTGCAATTTTTGCGAAGTATAAGGAATGCTGAACACATACAAAATGACAATGCCCAAAAGACCGAAAATAAAGCTCAACTTCTTAAAAAAGAATAAAGACAAAATCCATAAAATCAAGACATTAAATGGCGGAAGAATGATCGCTGTAATAAGTTTGGTGAGTAAAAACATAAAATAATCTCGGACTGAATAACTTGCTACTTAGCATAAAGGGCTTGTAATCTTTTGTAAAGATGATCAATCCTTTTGGATCTACAAGGCATTCTGTTTTAAAATAGCCCCTTTACGCTAATAAGCTGCTTTACAGGAAAGATGATTAACAATGAACGAAATTTTAGTTTCCCTTAAACAAGATTTAGAGCAAATCCTTGATGTGATCGTGGATAAAAATGATGTGCTGTATTTCGATTATCCGCTTCATTTAAACGTGGGGGATTTACTCATTTATGCGGGAACAGAAGCGTTTTTTCAGGATTATCAAATTAATATTCGATTAAGACGTTGCTTGCAAAGTTTCGATCTTGATGAAGTAAAAAAATATGTAAAACCAAACACCACCTTAGTATGCCACGGCGGCGGCAATTTTGGTGATCTCTACCCTGCCATTCAAGGAATGCGCGAAGCCTTAGTGCAAGCGTTCCCGAATAATCGCATCATTGTAATGCCACAAACTGCTTATTTTTCTAATCCCGAAGCGAAAGAAAAATCGGCAGCCATTTTTTCCGCCCATAAAGACTGCTATTTATTTGCGCGCGATCAGGCGACTTATCAATTAATGAAAGATCAGTTTTCTGATGAGGTTTTTCTATCGCCTGATATGGCCCATCAACTTTATGGCTCAGCATTATTAAAAAACCAAAGATTAAAAAACCAAAGTGCGGTGCAAAAATCGTCAGAAAAAACCTTATATTTTTTACGTAAGGATATTGAAGCAAGCCATTTGGAAAAAAATATCCAAGCTACATTGCCAGCCAATGCTGAAGTAAAAGATTGGGAAGATATTCTCACCACACAAGATAAATATTATGAACGTATTTGTAGCGGATTGGCTAAACTCGCGAATAAATTTCATCAGCCTTGGTTAAAGAATATAGTAAATAATTTATGGTATCGCCATAGTTTGGCGGTGATTGAACGCTGTAAAGACATTTTCCAACACTATGATTTAGTGATAACAAGCCGATTGCACGGACATATTTTTTCTTGCCTGTTAGAAATCCCAAATGAAGTTTGTGATAATTCCTATGGCAAAAATTTAGGCTATTATCGCCAATGGACGCAAGGCCTTGATTTTGTGAAAGTTTATGAAGAATAAATCCTTTGCAAAACTGTTGATTACCACTTTCTTAACCACGGGACTCACAATGGTGAGTTCCTTTTTGCTTGCTCGTTTGCTTGCAGTTGAAGAACGTGGTGCGTTACAACTTTTTATTACGTCCGTAACCTATGTGGTAACCATTGCCACTGGCGGCGTTGGGTTTTCTCTCGCCCTTTGTATGCGAAATAACCAATATCATTATTGGCGTTACTATTTTTCTGCTTTTTTATTATTTTCGGTATTGGTATCCAGCCTTTCGCTTTTATTATTTAATATTACGTCATTTCATTATTTATTTATTTTAAATGTTATTTTAACGGCTATTTTTACGATTACTTTAGAAAAAAGTAAAATTGATGCTAATTTATCTATTTATCGCCTACTTTCTTTGCAGCAACCGATTTTAGCCGTGGGCTTATATGGTGGCTATTATTTTCTTTTTGGCGAGCAGCATTTAGAAAAAGTGGTTCAACTCTTAACCATTTTAACTTGTATACAAGCTTTATTTGCACTTTATGCCCTTAGCAAAATAGAAAAACAGTTTAAGCAGAAAGAAGAAATAAAAAGCATAGTACCAAATTATTTCTTCAAAAATTGGCTAAAACAAAACTTGCTACAAACCTTTGGCGCAACAACGGTAAATTTAGATCGTTTTTTAATTGTCGCTTTAATGGGAAATTATACTTTAGGCTTATATACGGTTTGCATTGCCTTTGATGCCTTGCTCACTCGTATAATAAATATGCTAATAGATTATTATTATTCGGGTTTACTCAATAATCTAAATCGTATTCGAGCGGTGCTAGGGCTTATTCTTTTAATGGGAATAAGTGCGGTGATAATTGTGCCATTTTTAGCAGAACCCGTCATTCATTTATTTTTTGGTAATGCTTATATTGAAGTTGCCCCAGTATTATTGTGGTTTATTATTAATTCATTATTAGCAGGGCTTTCTTGGTTATTATCACAAAGTATGCTGATTTTAGGTAAGCAAGTATTATTATTTACACGCCAGATTATTTCTATTCTTGTTTTGGTGGGATTATTTTTTGCCTTTAAAAATCAAGGATTGTATGGGGTGGCCTATGCGTTAATAGGGGCAAGTTTAGTGAGATTAATGATTTCACTCATTTACTATTATAAATTCCCTATAAAGACGAATAACTAATTTAAGTTGGATAAAATGAAAAAATTTCTTATTTCTTTAGATAAAGATCATCAACGCCGAGAACTCTTTTTTGCTCAGCCAAATACCCAAGATTTCACGTTGTTTAGTGCAATTAATACGATGCAAGAAACGCCAGAAAATCTCACCGCACTTTATGATCAAGAGAAGTTTTCTGAGCGTTATGGGCGAAAGGTTACCAAAGGTGAAATTGGCTGTACATTAAGCCATTTAGCTGTATATCGTTTAATTGCCAATGATGAAAATATTCAAGACGATGAATATTGTTTAATTTGTGAAGATGATGCGTTGTTTAATCAAGATTTTCAGCATCATTTAGATTGTTTACTCAAAGAAAATATTCAGGCGGATATTATTCTTATTGGCCAATCTAAAATTGATGATTTTAATCATTCTGAATTAGAAATTAACTATCCAACAACCTTTTCATTTTTACGCAATAAGATTGCGGGATCGTCATTTTGCTATGCCTATCCTTATCGTAACTATTTTGCCGGCACGGTAGCCTATTTAATTAAAAAATCTGCAGTGAAAGCCTTTTTAGCCGAAGAAAAACCTTATTGGCTGGCAGATGATTATATTTTATTTGGAAATAAATTTGCTTTAGATACACAAGTGGTTCGCCCTTTATTGGCTATTGAAAATCCCAAATTAATGAGCAATTTAGAAAATGTACGTGGCAGCATAACACATCATTTTTGGCAAAAGTTAATTAAATATCCATTAAAAAAATTACTTGCTATAACGCGTAACCTAAAAGGTGGAAAATAATGTCGGCATTAGTCAATTTATTTTATCTTTATGATCCTTGGCTATTCCATTTTTTCCGAATGGCATTTTTTGTGGGGGGGATTTCGCTCATTTACTTGGCTTATCAAGTAGTAAAAAAACAACGCCCACAAGGTATTTTTATCCCGTTAGATAGCCTAATCGCAATTATCGCCTTGATTGTGTTAAGTGCAATTCCAATGTTGGCACACCACACGCAAGATTATTCTGTATTATTGCAATATAGCAAAATCTTAATTTTATTTATTTTTGCCATTGGAATTTATAATATTTTTTATTTGAATAACAATGGAAAAGCACTGCTTATTCGAGATTTAAAAATTGGTATTATTGTTCAATGGATTGTCGGTGTAACAGCATTAATGGGCATTGGCTTTATGGCAGAACTTGCCCTTTCAACCAATATTGTATTGCCACGTTTTTATGGTTCAGAGCAAGAATATCGTTTATATAATATTACGTCATCAGCATTCTTCCAATTAAGCGCT
This sequence comes from Avibacterium avium, assembly GCF_900454535.1. Lineage (GTDB taxonomy): Bacteria > Pseudomonadota > Gammaproteobacteria > Enterobacterales > Pasteurellaceae > Avibacterium > Avibacterium avium. The sequence goes on along the minus strand of NZ_UGSP01000001.1, from coordinate 1,196,016 downwards.
TTTTACATTCTTTTATTACACTTTTTATTATCTTATAATAAAGCACATAATCAATTAAGTGCGGTGTATTTATTCTTAATTTTATGTATTGGATTAATTTCAGGCAGAACGTTTTTACTACTTTCAATCGTTAGTATCGCCATTTATTTTAAATGGAAATACCTACCTGCTTTAGTCTTATTTGGATTACTCTGTTTAGGTTTAGCCATTTATTATCCTAAAAATCCTTATGTTGCCCACGCATTAGAACCATTGATTAATTTGATTAATCATCAAGGATTAAGCAGTTCATCAACAGATACATTAATGAAGCGTCATTTATTTATCCCAGAATTAAAACAAATATTATGGGGTGATGGGCGATATATTATGCCAAATGGAAAATATTATGGCTTAACAGACAGCGGTTTTTTACGCCAATTACTTTATGGTGGCATTGGTTATTTATCAGTTTGTTTTTTATTTACTGCTTATTTTGTACGTAAAGTAGCATTAAATTGGTTTAATGGAAGTTGGTTATTTACCTTATCCACATTATTTATACTTTCTGTATTAAATATTAAAGCAGATACTTATGCGTTCCCTGGAATAATGCTAGTGTTGCTAATGTTATTATCTTTATTTGGCCAACAAGGGAAAAATCTCTTCTTATTGAGAAAAGAAGGAAAACAAAATGTTTAGTATTATTGTGCCATCTTATAATCGGCAAGCAGAAATCCCTGCCTTATTAGCGAGTTTAACGCAACAAAGTGCGCATAATTTTGAAGTCATTATTGTTGATGATTGCTCGAAAGAAAAAGTGGTGGTAGAAAAAGATTATCCTTTTCGTGTAACCGTTATTCGTAATGAGCAAAATCAAGGTGCGGCGGAAAGCCGTAATATTGGAGCAAGAAATGCAACGCAAGATTGGTTATTATTTTTAGATGATGATGATCGTTTTGAAAAGTCGAAATGTGAAATTTTAGCGCAGCAAATTACGCAAAATCCTGATGTGAATTTTATTTATCACCCAGCAAAATGTGTAATGGTGAATGAAAATTTTAGCTATTTTACTCACCCTTTTACACAACAAAAAGATCTCACATTAGATAATATTTTATTAGCCAATAAAATTGGTGGAATGCCGATGATTGGGATTAAGAAATCTTTCTTTTTGGCTTTAGGTGGGCTTTCAACGCAATTAAAATCTTTAGAAGATTATGAATTTGTATTAAAAGTAATTTCATCACCTGAATTAAGACCGCTCTATGTCGATCAGGCTTTAACAGAATGTACTTTTCATACCCAACGTTCCAGTGTTTCAACCAATTTAACCAATACAGAACAAGCGATCGATTTTATTGAAAAGAATTATGTAAAAACACCAATCCAACATAAAAACTTTGCTCTAAATTCACTTTATATGCTCGCCTATCCGTATATTATGAATTTATCGCGCAAAGCAGGAATTTATTATTGGAAAATGTTTAAATTAAGCAAAAATATCAAACAACTGATTATTGCGATCATCATTTTTATTTCACCGAAATTAGCTATTCATTTGAAAAGGTTTATTTAATGAAGTTCTCAGTTTTAATGTCCTTATATATTAAGGAAAATCCACAATTCTTGCGTGAATGTTTAGAAAGTTTGCGCGTGCAAACCTTGCCCGCTGATGAAATTGTCTTAGTATTTGACGGTGCCGTTACGCCCGAATTAGAAAGTGCGGTGCAAAATTTTGCAGAATTTTTACCGCTAAAATTAGTAAAACTGCCGGTAAATCAAGGATTAGGCAAGGCGTTAAACGAAGGATTGTTGCATTGTGCTAACGAATGGGTTTTCCGTATGGATACCGATGACATTTGCGATCCACAACGTTTTGAAAAACAAGTAAATTTCATCAAGCAAAATCCTGAAACCATCATCTTTGGCGGACAAATTGCTGAATTTGGCGAGAATATGCAAGAGATTGTTAGTTATCGCAATGTACCAACTCAACCTAAAGAAATTGTCGAGTTCACAAAAACGCGCAGCCCTTTCAACCATATGACCATGGCTTATCAAAAATCTGCTGTATTAGCTGCTGGGGGTTATCAAGACATTCAGGAAGATTATTATTTATGGATTAACTTGGTGGCGAAATATCCGCAAAATGTGGCGAATTTGCCTGATATTTTAGTTTATGCTCGTGTAGGCAATGGAATGGTTTCTCGCCGCCGTGGCTTAGCGCAAGCAAAATGTGAGTGGAATTTATTTAAACTCAAACGTAACGTTAAATTACAATCCACCATTTCAGGATTTATCGTATTTTTATTGCGTGTTTTACCACGTTTATTACCTGTTTCATTATTAAAAATCATCTATAAGTTTTTACGCAAATAATATTTTATTTTAAGGAAAGCCAATGTTTAACAAAAAATTAATTTTTACTTCATTATTTTCTGCGGTTTTATTATCTGCTTGTTCAAGTAGTCATTCTATTAAAGCAGTGAGTGCTAATACTCAATATAACAAACCTCGTACATTAAATAATTTTGATGATTATGTACAATTTTTAAAAGCTAAAGCCGCAGGACAAGGGGTTTCAAGTGCGGTGCTAAATGCACAACAAAATATTCAATATATTCCTAAAGCAGTAGCATTGGATAAACAACAAGCGGGGAAAATAAAAAAACGTAACCCGAATGAACCAAGAGTATTCAATCCTAATGGGGTAACGAATTATCTTAACCGCGTACTGACCACAAATAAGGTGAATGTTGCGGAACAACGCTATTGGGAGCAATTACCGCAATTAGAAAAGGCGAGCAAAAAATTTGGCGTACAAAAAGAATATTTAATGGCGCTATGGGGAATGGAAAGTAGCTTTGGTTATTATCAAGGTTATTATGATGTGCTTTCTGTATTAGCTACCCTTGCCTTTGATGGCCGCCGTGAGCCGTTATTTAGTAAAGAATTTATTGCCGCAATGAAAATGTTAGAACGTGATCATATCCAGCGCCATAAAATGAAAGGTTCTTGGGCTGGCGCAATGGGGCAAACGCAATTTATGCCAAGTTCTTACCTGAGCTATGCAGCGGACGGTAATGGTGATGGCGAGAAAGATATTTGGAAAAACCACTATGATGTCTTTGCGTCTATCGCTCGTTATTTGCATACAGTCGGTTGGGACGATAAATTGCCGTGGGGCGTGGAAGTGCGTTTAAATCAGTATATTAACCCAAATTTAGCGGGTATTGAAAAGCACAAAGCGCGTTCACTGCAAGATTGGCAAGCTCAGGGCATTGAACTCAAATCATTCAACTCAGAAAGTACACAAAATTTCACCGCACTTTCTCACGCCAAATTATGGCTTGTGCAACCAGACGGTGAAAATGGTCGCGCTTTCTTAGTGTCAAATAATTTCCGCACCTTGCTTGATTGGAACCGCTCCAATTATTTTGCAGTAAGTATTGGAATGTTTGCTGATCGGATTAAAGCAAGAGTTCAACAATAAAACCATCAAGGCGATTCCATTGGGATCGCCTTATTTTTTACTATGAATAAAAAGTCTTTTCATTTTTTCCATCTTTATCTCCTAAATAGAAAATGTAGAATAGCTCCCGTAAATAAATGATTTCAACAAATTTAAAATTTAGGAGTGTAATTATGAAAACCTTATATCATTCAGCAGATAGCCGTGGCAACGCAGATCACGGTTGGTTAAAAAGTCGCCATACTTTTAGCTTTGCTAATTATTATGATCCAGCGCGTATCCATTTTGGTGCATTGCGCGTGATCAACGATGATTATGTAGAAGGTGGAATGGGCTTTGGTACGCATCCGCACGATAATATGGAAATTATTTCTATTCCATTAAGTGGTGATTTGGCGCATAAAGACAGTATGGGTAACGGCAGTGTGATTCGTCAAGGCGACATTCAAGTGATGTCAGCGGGAACTGGGGTAAGCCATAGTGAAATGAATCCGAATGCGGATATCCCTGCTCAATTTCTACAAATCTGGGTATTCCCGAATAAACGAGATGTTACGCCACGTTATCAACAAATTAGCATTGCAGATGGCGCAAAACCAAATGATTTCCAACAAATTCTTTCACCGAATGCCGATGATGAAGGCGTATGGATTCACCAAGATGCGTGGTTCTCATTAGCTAAATTTGATAAAGGAACAGAAAAAACCTATAACATTCATAAATCAGGCAACGGCGTGTATGCTTTCGTATTGAAAGGCGAAGCGACAGTTGCAGGACAAAAACTATCAACTCGCGATGGTTTAGGTGTTTGGGATACGGAGAATTTTGATATTGTGGCAGATAGCGACACTGAAATTCTGTTAATGGAAGTTCCAATGACTGTTTAATCAGATAAACAAAATCCCTTACTAATTTTAGTAAGGGATTTTTTTATTCATCACTTTTTTCAGCATTATCCGCCAGCCAGTTGGCTAATCTTGCATAATCAGCAATAGCCAAATTTTCTGCCCGTGCATTTAAATCAATCCCAAGTGCGGTAAGATTTTCTGCAGAAAATAACGTAGAAAGAGCATTACGCAAGGTTTTACGGCGTTGATTAAAGGCTTGCGTACACACGCGATTAAGCCAATATAAATCCTTCACAGGGTGCGGAAGCGTGCTGTGTGGAATTAAACGCACTACTGCTGAATCCACTTTTGGTGCAGGCTTGAATGCTGTTGGTGGCACTTCCAAGACAGGCATTACTTGGCAAAAATATTGCGCCATAATGGTTAAACGTCCGTAAGCCTTGCTATTCGGTGCAGCACAAAGACGTTTCACCACTTCTTTTTGTAGCATAAAGTGCATATCTTGAATTTGTTCGCAATAGTTGAACAAATGGAACATTAATGGCGTTGAAATGTTATAGGGAAGATTGCCGAAAATGCGTAATTTCTGATTTTTTTCCGCTAAATGCTGATCGCGGTAAAGCTCACCAAAATCAAATTGCATAGCATCAGCTTCAATTACCGTTAATTTTTGATGTAAAAACGGATGATGACGTAAGCGTTCTGCCAAGTCGCGATCCAGCTCTACCACGGTAAGATGCTCAACTTGCTCTGCAACAGGCTCAGTTAATGCTCCCAAACCAGGGCCAATTTCCACTAAAAATTGATTTGGCTGAGGATAAATCGCCGCCACAATACTTTGAATAATATTTTGATCAAATAAAAAGTTCTGCCCAAAACGTTTACGCGCAGTATGACCTAAATGTGTTTTTGAATTCATATTTTTTATCACGTTAAAAAAAGACGGGCTATTATAAAACAAAATCCCAGCCTTTGGCTGGGATTTTTTGATTATCTGAAATATTGAATATTCGCTTGTTTACGCAAGGCAACTAGCCAATCTTTCGAATAAGTTTGAATCTGTTCGTTGATCAGCTGCTGATACGCTTTTTGCATATAAGCTTGTTGTGTGCGATCCCCTTGACGGGTATCGGTAACTTCTAAAATATGCCAACCAAATTCAGTTTTAAACGGCGCAGAAATTGTGCCTTTTTTGGTGGTTTGTACGGTTTTCGCAAAAGGTGGCACATAAGCTTCTGGGAAAGCAAAACCTAAATTACCGCCATTCGCCCCTGATAAATAATCTTTAGAATATAACAATGCCGCATCAGCAAAGGTTGTTTTTCCACTTTGAATCTCACTACGCACTTTATTTAATTCTGCTTTTGCTTGTGCATCATTCAATAATGGGTTTAATTTCAATAAGATATGACGAACTTTATATTCCGTTCCCATTACTTTCTTTTCTGTACCTTGCGCACGCGCCTGTTGTAGAAGTTTTTGTCCAAGTTCTTGAACTTCTTCTTGGTTCACGCCAATACTTTCACCAATTACTTTATTACGCACTTCGCCCATTAATAATTGATTAGCAATTTGCTGACGGAACTGGGGATAGCTAATGCCTTGATAGTCAAGGGCATCAAGAAGTTGTCCAAAGGTTAAACCATTTTGCGCTGCAATCCCTTCAATCACACGATCAACCTGCGCACTACTTACTTTTACGCCAGAATTTTGAATAGCCTGTTGCACCAAAATTTCATCAATGATGCTATTAAGCGCTGCTTGACGATTGCCTGATGTATTCGCACGTTTACCTAACGCTCCGCGCACTTGGCTTTCCAAAATAGGCACACCATTTACCGTTGCCACTACACGTTCTTCTGCCTGTGCGGTTAAGGCTACGGCAAATAAGGCGATTGCTGAAAGAAATAGGTTCTTAATCTTTAATAGTTTCATCTTTATTCCATTAATTAGAGTTAAAATCTGGTTAATTAGATAATTTTTTTGCTAAAAGGTTCATTTGTTGTTTGCTTGTAATACCACTTCGTAACATTGATCAAATTTCATTGTACGAACTTGAATCTTCTCGCTTCGACTGGTTGGGATATTCTTCCCGACATAATCCGCGCGAATCGGTAACTCACGATGACCACGATCAACAAAAATAACTAATTCTACTTTTGCTGCGCGTCCAAAATCAATCAGCGCATCTAATGCAGCACGAATTGTACGACCAGTGAATAATACATCATCAATTAAGATAACAATTTTATCCTGTATGCTAAGATAATTTGATGTGCCGCTATATACTGGCGATTGATTTTGCGGCTCAATGTATTCTAAATCATCACGATAAAAAGTAATATCCAAATCCATTGACGGCAAATCTTTGCCTGTAAGGTCAAGAATTTTTCGCTTAATTAAATCAGCAATTTCCGCACCACGGCGTTTAATGCCAACGATGACTAATTGATCCAAATCTTGATGTTTTTCGATGATTTCGTGTGCAATACGAGAGATAGTTCGCATAAATCGATTTTCATCAATAATAACTTTTTCTGTCATTGTGATCCTGATAGGTTACAAAATTTGCCTTACTATAACAAAAATCCATAAAAAAATGACCGCACTTTTGCTAAAAATCGCTCATATTTCATAAGGATTATTAAAGTGCGGTGCATTTTTATACAATTTTATTCTGCGGCATATCCATTTTCAGGTAACGCGCACTGATCTAAATAAGCCTTGCCTTCTTTTAACCTTAAACGCTCAGTCACAAACCAATTTATCACTAAAGGATAAATTTGCTGCTCCTGATATTTCACGCGCTGCTCAATATCACTGACTTCATCATCTGGAAAAATTGGCACTTTGGCTTGCAGCACGATCGCACCACCGTCCACTTCTTCATTAACAAAATGCACCGTTGTACCGTGTTCTTGATCGCCCGCTTCCAACGCGCGCTGATAAGTGTGTAAGCCCGGATATTTTGGCAACAGTGATGGGTGAATGTTGAGAATTTTGCCTGCAAAACGTTGGGTAAATTCAGCAGTTAGGATTTTCATATAACCAGCTAGCACAATTAAATCTGCGCCAAGCTCAGCAATATAATCACCGATAGCCTGATCCATTGCTAGATTATCGGCGTAATCTTTGCGTTCAAAAAGCGCGGTAGGAATTTCAGCCATTTTTGCGCGCTGTAAGCCATAAGCGTTTGCTTTATTGGCGATAACAGCACAAATCTGCGCAGGAATATCCCCCGCCTTGCAAGCATCAATAATGCTTTGCAAGGTTTGTCCTTCACCAGAAATCAGTACAACGATCTTTTTCATTAACGAATAACAACCTGCTCTTCGCCTTCACTCGCACTTTCAATGCGACCAATCTGCCACGCTTTTTCTCCTGCTTGTTGCAATAACGCCAACGCGGTTTCCACTTGATCTTGTGGCAAGGCGATGATCATACCCACCCCGCAGTTGAAGGTGCGATACATTTCATAGCGTTCGATATTGCCCTGCTCTTGTAGCCAGTTAAAAATAGCAGGCCACTGCCAGCTTGATTCATCGATCACCGCTTTCACATTATGCGGTAACACGCGTGGGATATTTTCCCAGAAACCACCACCCGTTAAGTGAGAAATGGCGTGAACAGGCACTTGTTTGATTAATTGTAAAATGGATTTAACATAAATTTTGGTTGGTGCTAACACTTGATCGGCGAAAGGCTTGCCGTCTAATTCTGCGCTAGCAGGATCGATACCTGAACGCTCGATCACTTTGCGAATTAAGGAATAACCATTGGAATGCGCGCCACTTGAGCCTAATGCGATCAAGGCATCACCCACTTTCACTTGGCTGCCGTCAATAATTTCTGACTTCTCGACCACACCCACGCAGAACCCTGCTAAATCATAATCACCTTGATGATACATTCCCGGCATTTCTGCGGTTTCACCGCCCACTAAGGCGCAACCTGATTGTTCACAACCGTTGGCAATGCCTTTGATCACGCTGGCCGCCACATCTACGTCTAATTTGCCTGTGGCATAATAATCTAGGAAAAATAGCGGCTCAGCCCCTTGCACCACTAAATCATTAACACACATCGCCACCAAGTCAATGCCGATGGTATCGTGTTTATTCAAATCAATGGCAAGGCGTAATTTTGTGCCAACGCCGTCTGTGCCAGACACCAAAATTGGCTCTTTATACTTGCTCGGCAACGCACAAAGTGCGCCAAATCCGCCCAACCCGCCAATCACTTCGGGACGTGTGGTGCGTTTTACATCGGCTTTAATTTTTTCTACTAAGGCATTACCGGCATTAATATCCACACCCGCATCTTTGTAACTTAATGATTGTTTGCTCACGATTTTTTCCTATATGACTTGAGTTACTGAAAATTGCGCGTATTGTAGCACGCCTACGCAATCGTTTGCTATGATTTTGCATAAAACGATAAGAAAAATATACCGCACTTTTTTCCGCTAAACTTTACCTAGAATTTTTAATTTGCTAAAATCCAAAGCTAATTGAAATTAATTCTCAATTACAACTTAGCTAATCTAGCTGATCTTTTGAAGTCAACGTTAAGGACACTTTCAAATGCCGCAATTATTCGCATTTTTACAACATTATGTTGATTATATTATTTTAGGTTTACTCGGTTTAATGAGCTTTATTATGGTATGGTTCGTGATTGAACGCTTTATCTTTTTGAGCCGTGTGAACGTTTCGCACTACACCAATATCCACGAGTTAGACATCGATCTCAACCGTAACCTCACCATTATTTCCACCATTGGCTCAAATGCCCCTTATGTGGGTTTATTGGGTACAGTTATCGGGATTTTATTAACTTTCTATGAATTAGGAAATTCAGGTGGGGACATTGATGCCGCTGCCATTATGCTTAACCTTTCCCTTGCCTTAAAAGCCACGGCGGTGGGGATTTTAGTCGCCATTCCATCAATGGTGTTTTACAACGGCTTGCAACGCAAAGTGGAAGTCAATCGCCTAAAATGGAAAGCCTTAAACGGACAAAAAAATCTAGGGGCATAATGTGAAAAAGTTTGATGAAATCAATATTATCCCTTTCATTGATATTATGTTAGTGTTGCTGGCGATTGTCTTAATCACTGCGTCTTTTATTTCGCAAGGCAAAATTCAAGTGAATGTGCCAAAAGCCAGTAGCACCGTGGCGTTTAAATCGGACGATTTAGCCAAATTATTAACCGTTACGGAAACAGGCGAAATCTTTTTTAATGATAAACCGACAGATTTAGCGCAAATGGAAAAAGAAGTGGCAAGCTGGGCGAAAGATCAAAAAGTAACCCTGAAAGTGGACGCTAAAGCCACCTTCCAAGATTTTGTTAGCCTAACAGATTTAATGGCGAAAAATAACATCAAAAATGTTGCCATTGTTACAATGAAAGAAAAAGGCAAATAAATGGCAAATAAACATCGTTCTTGGTTCGGCTTCTTCTTTTCTCTCCTATTTCACGCCACCGTGATTGGGGCGATTGTCTATGCAGTAAAAGTCGACAGCAGCGCCAATGGCTATCAAGCAGACGTGATCGACAATAGTATTTCAATGGAAATGCTAATGGGAATGACCGTTGAAGAACCTGAACCTGCGCCAGAACCTGTTGCAGAACCTGAGCCAGAGCCAGTGGCAAAAGAAACGGTGTCCGATCCCATTGTAAAACCTGAATCGCCAAAACCGGAAAAGCCAAAAGAAATTAAGAAAGAAAAACCGAAAGAGCCAAAGAAAGAAAAGCCACAAAAAGAGAAACAGAAAAAAGAAAAAGTACAGAAAAAGCCGAAAGAAAAACCATTAGCCAATAAAGATCTGATAAAAGGTGATCGCAACATCAATTCGGACGCCAAAGCCAATTCTGTTGCAACCAGTTTGGGCAAGGCAACGGTGAGCAACCCTAATTTAATCGGCAAAGGTACAAGTTCAAATGAACTCAATGCCTATCGCAATGCGCTACGCCGAGAAATTGAACGCCACAAACGCTACCCACAACGCGCCAAAATGATGCGTAAACAAGGTGTCGTAACCATTAGCTTTTCAATCGCTAATGATGGCGCATTACTCAATGCCAGTGTGCAAAAATCCTCAGGCAATGCGGATTTAGATAATGCTGCACTAAGCGCGGTAAAAAATGCCAAATCAATCGGCCCGAAACCTGCTGGTTTAGCTAGCTCAATGAGCGTACCGATTAATTTTACTATTCGATAATAACTTTCATAAGAAAAAAGTGCGGTGAAAAATTAACAAAATTTCCACCGCACTTTTTATTTTTAGGAAATATTTTGTTTAGCAAAAATGCTTAATCAATTTGCTCAACAGTTCGTGAGTGGGTTTGATAAATTCGGCGGAGAGATATTCATCAGGTTGGTGGGCTTGTTCGATTGAGCCGGGGCCTAGCACCAATGTTGGGCAAAGTTGTTGAATGAAAGGGGCTTCGGTGCAGTAGTTCACCGCTTCGCATTTTTCACCAAGCAATTTTTCCACCACTTGGACAACTTGGGCGGAGTGTTCGCATTCATAACCAGGGGTAGGTTCGTGTAAGGCTTTCAGTGAAATAAGATCGCCCCATTTTTCAAACATTGGGCGCAGCTTTTCTTGTAGCATTTCATTCAGATCTTCTAGACGCATTTGTGGCAACGGACGAATGTCAAAATGCAGTTCGCAGCACGCGCAAATACGGTTTACCGCATCGCCGCCGTGAATTGCGCCAAAATTCATTGTCGGATAAGGAATGGCAAAGGCGGAATGATGATATTTTGCCTTTAACTCATTACGCATTTCCATTAAATAACCCGTGGCTTCGTGCATTAATTCAATGGCGTTGATGCCTTTGTCAGGATCACTTGAATGCCCTGTTTTCCCTATAATTCGCACCGCTTGCCCGATATGCCCTTTATGCGCGCGTACGGGTTTTAAGGAAGTTGGCTCGCCGATAATGGCACAATCTGGGCGAATGTGGCTGTGCTGGCTGAAGGTTCGTGCGCCCAAAAGTGTGGTTTCTTCATCGGCGGTAGCAAGAATCCGCAACGGTTTGTTTAATTTACTGAGATCAATATGACGTAAGGTTTCTAACACGAACGCAAAGAACCCTTTCATATCCGCTGTGCCTAAACCGTAGAATTTGCCGTCTTTTTCGGTGAGTTTAAAAGGATCAAAATGCCAGCGTCCTTCATCGAAAGGCACGGTGTCCGTATGCCCTGCGAGCAATAATCCCCCTTCCCCTTCGCCATAAGTGGCTAATAAATTGAATTTATTTCGGCTACCTTCCACGGGAATAATGTTGGTTTTAAAGCCTAAATCACCAAGCCAAGTGGCAAGCAATTCAATTAAAGCTTTATTCGATTGATCAAATTCTGCTTCTACGCTACTAATGGTGGGCAATGCAATAAGCTGAGAATACATTTCAAGGAAAGGCGGCAATTTTTTCATTAAGTTTATCCTGTATTAAATTAAAGGTTGATTTATGATTAATTATGCACAATAATAGCATAATTAATCAATCGTTATATTTTTATCTACAAGGTGTTCTATGCAAAAAGCCATTATTATTGGGGCAAGTGGTTATACGGGGGCTGAACTGGCTCGTATTCTAACCTTGCACCCAGCATTTCAGCTCAATGGATTATATGTTTCAGCGCAAAGCCAAGATGCGCATAAAGCCATTTCTGATATTTATCCGCAACTGAAGCAGATTGTTGATTTACCGTTGCAACCTTTGGACGAAAATTTAACTGCACTTGCACAACAAAACGATCTGGTCTTTTTGGCCACCGCACACGAAGTTAGTCACGATCTTGCGCCAATTTTCTTGCAAAATCAATGTAAAGTGTTTGATTTATCTGGCGCATTTCGGGTAAATAATGCGGAATTTTATCCACAATATTATGGCTTTGAACATCGCTATCCTGAATTATTAGAAAAAGCGGTTTATGGTTTAGCGGAATGGAATGACAGTGCCATTGCGCAAACAGATTTAGTGGCGGTGGCTGGTTGCTATCCAACGGTTTCACAACTGAGTTTAAAACCATTAATTGAAAATAATTTATTAGATCTCAATCAGTTGCCGATCATCAATGCGGTGAGTGGCGTGAGTGGTGCGGGGCGTAAAGCCTCGCTAACCAACAGTTTTTGCGAGGTGAGCCTGAATGCTTACGGCGTGTTTAATCACCGTCATCAGCCTGAAATCGCCACCCATTTAGGCACAGAGGTGATTTTTACCCCGCACTTAGGCAATTTTAAACGGGGCATTTTAGCTACCATTACCGCCAAATTGAAAGACGGCGTGGGCGAACAGCAAATCCGTGAAGCCTATCAGCAATATTATGCGCATCGCCCTCTTGTGCGCGTCTATGAACAAGGCTTACCAGGCATTAAAGCGGTGGAATTTACGCCTTATTGCGACATCGGTTTTGCAGTGAAAAATGGCTACATTATCATTGTCGGCGCAGAAGATAATCTACTTAAAGGCGCGGCAGCACAGGCGGTGCAATGTGCAAATATTCGTTATGGTTTTGCGGAAACCTTGGGATTAATTTAGTGGAAGAAAAGAATGAAACCTTTAGTAATTAAATTAGGCGGTGTGCTATTAGATACTCCGCAAGCAATGGAAAATCTGTTTACCGCACTGGCAAATTATCAGCAAAATTTCGACCGCCCTTTGCTTATCGTACACGGTGGCGGTTGCGTGGTGGACGAATTAATGCAGCGCCTTGCATTGCCTGTACAAAAGAAAAATGGATTAAGAGTAACACCTGCGGATCAAATTGATATTATCGTCGGTGCGCTGGCAGGCATTGCCAATAAAACCTTGGAGGCACAAGCGGCAAAATTTAATCTCAACCCCGTGGGGCTTTGTTTGGCAGATGGAAAACTCACCAGCGCACAAGCCTTTGATGAAGCGCTTGGCCACGTTGCCAATGTGAAGCCAAATAATCCAACGCTTTTGCATACCTTGTTAAGTGAAGCCTTTTTACCCATTATTAGCTCCATTGCGGTGGACGATCAAGGGCGTTTAATGAACGTGAATGCAGATCAAGCAGCAACGGCAATTGCCGCATTAATTGGCGGCGATCTGGTGATGCTTTCTGATGTTGATGGTGTTTTAGATGCCAACAAACAACGCCTACCGCAGCTTAATAGTGAACAAATTCAACAGCTTATTCAACAAGGTGTGATTACAGACGGAATGATCGTGAAGGTCAATGCCGCCTTAGATGCAGCAAAAATGCTTAACACAGGCGTGGATATTGCTAACTGGAAATATCCAGAAAAATTGACCGCACTTTTTGCAGGTGAGATAATCGGCACCAGAATTTTACCGTAAACGTAAAGCAATTTGGTATGGGCGAACATTTGGGTTCGCCTCTACATTTTTTAATCATAAAAATCAAAAAGATAAGGATAAACTATGGCACTTTGGGGTGGACGTTTCACACAAGCAGCAGATAAACGTTTTAAAGATTTCAACGATTCACTACGCTTTGACTATCGCCTTGCAGAACAGGATATTGAAGGCTCAATCGGCTGGTCAAAAGCCTTGGTCAGCGTTGGCGTGTTAAGCGCGCAAGAACAACAACAATTAGAGCAAGCCTTAAACGAACTACTGATTGAAGTGCGATCAAATTTGCAAGGTATTTTGCAAGATGACGCTGAAGACATTCACAGCTGGGTAGAAAGTAAGCTCATCAACAAAGTAGGAAATCTGGGTAAAAAATTGCACACAGGGCGTAGCCGTAATGACCAAGTGGCGTTAGACATCAAAATGTGGTGCAAGCAGCGTGTAACCGAGTTGCAATATTCCATTCGTGCCTTGCAGACCAAATTGGTGGAAACCGCAGAAAACAATCAACACGCCGTAATGCCAGGTTATACCCATTTGCAACGTGCGCAGCCCATCACGTTCGCCCATTGGTGTATGGCTTATGTGGAAATGCTCGATCGCGATTATTCACGTCTTAGCGATGCCTATCAACGAATGAACACTTGCCCGCTCGGTAGCGGTGCATTAGCAGGCACGGCGTATGCGATCGATCGTGAACAATTAGCGCAGGATCTCGGCTTTGCAATGGCAACTCGTAACAGCTTAGATAGCGTTTCCGACCGTGATCATATTATCGAATTGCTTTCCACCGCTTCGTTAAGTATGGCTCATCTTTCACGTTTTGCGGAAGATATGATTATCTTCAACAGCGGTGAAGCAGATTTCGTAGAGCTTTCTGACCGTGTTACTTCGGGTTCTTCCTTAATGCCACAGAAGAAAAATCCTGATGCTTGCGAACTCATTCGTGGTAAAGCAGGCCGCGTAATGGGCGCGCTAACTGGAATGTTGATGACAGTAAAAGGCTTGCCACTGGCTTATAACAAAGATATGCAAGAAGATAAAGAAGGCATTTTTGATGCCTTGGATACTTGGCAAGACTGTTTGGATATGGCGACTTTCGTGTTAGATGATATTAAAGTGAACGTTGAGCGCACCCGTGAAGCGGCACTAAAAGGCTATTCAAATGCCACCGAGTTAGCCGATTATTTAGTGGCAAAAGGCGTACCATTCCGCGATTCTCACCATATTGTGGGCGAAACTGTGGTATATGCCATCAGCGTACACAAAGGCTTAGAAGATCTGAGCTTAGAAGAGTTCCGCCAGTTCAGTGATGTGATCAGCGATGATGTGTATGAGATCCTATCGCTACAATCCTGCTTAGACAAACGCTGCGCCAAAGGTGGGGTGTCCCCATTACGTGTGGCAGAAGCCATTGCTGAAGCAAAAGAGCGGTTGAAATAATTTGAGTTTTTAAAATGAAAAGGGCAGATCAAATTTCTGCCCCTTTTCTTTATTTGGATAAACTTAACAGCTTTGTATCGCCTAGCTTTGTGTATTTTTTCTATTTCGCCATAGCTGAATCACGTTAATAATAACAATAAAACCGTCCAACAAAACCACTGGAATTGCGTGGGTATAAATTGCATAAATAGTTACAAAAAATGCGCCGATGGCATTGAGTAAACGTAACTTAAAAAGCGAATTGGTCATAAAGGAAAGCACAACAAGTGCCGTACCAAAATAACCAACAATATCCATAAATAAATCCATTCTAAATTTCACTTATTTTTGTTATTAAAAGGGCGCACATATTACTCAATCCATAAGGTTAAGTAAATGATTTTGAAAAAAAAGTGCGGTCTTTTTTACCGCACTTTTCTATCATCTTTAACAATGTAACAAGGAAAACTAACCCGTATTACGCATTCCCGCTGCAATACCTGTGATGGTGATCATCAAGGCTTGTTCAACATCAGGATTTGGATTTTCTGGATTTTCACGCAAGCGGCGTAATAATTCCACTTGTAATAAGTTAAGTGGGTCGGTGTAAATATTACGCAGCGCGATAGATTCGGCAATCCAAGGAAGATCAGACATTAATTGATCTTCGTGCGATAAAGACAAGATTGTTTGAATATCCGCTTTTAATTGTTCGCGTAATGATTGCCCTAAATACCACAATTCAGGTTTCACAAGGTGCTGATCGTAATGCTCTGAAAGCCAAGTGTCGGTTTTGCTGAATACCATTTCTAACATTCCGATACGCGTAGAGAAGAACGGCCATTGTTTACACATTTCTTCGATCACATCACCTTTGCCTTGCTCAATGGCTAAACGCACAGAAGCGCCTGCGCCAAGCCAAGCGGGGAGCATTAAGCGGTTTTGCATCCAAGCGAAAATCCAAGGAATGGCACGCAAACTTTCTACCCCACCATTTGGATTACGTTTTGCAGGGCGTGAACCTAATGGCAATTTTGACAGCTCTTGCTCTGGCGTTGCAGAACGGAAATAAGGCACGAAATCTTTATCGCCACGCACCACGCCACGATAAATTTCGCAAGACGTGGTGGAAAGCTCGTCCATCACTTCTCGCCACGCCGTTTTTGGCTCTGGCGGTGGTAATAAATTGGCTTCTAAAATTGCACTGGCGTAAAGATCCAAACTGCCCACTGCCACCGCTGACAAGCCGAGTTTAAAGCGGATCATTTCCCCTTGTTCAGTAACACGCAAGCCGTTTTTCAATGAGCGTGGTGGTTGAGAAAGTAACGCTGCGTGTGCTGGTGCGCCACCGCGTCCGATTGTGCCGCCGCGTCCGTGGAATAAGGTAAGTTCGATGCCGAGTTCTTCGCACAAATTCACTAGCTGCTCTTGCGCACGATATTGCGCCCAAGAAGCCGCCATCATTCCAGCGTCTTTCGCACTGTCGGAATAGCCGATCATCACCATTTGTTTGTTGTCAATCACTCCACGATACCAACCGATATTGAATAATTGGCGCATTACTTCTTCCGACGCATCTAAGTCATCAAGGGTTTCAAACAATGGCACAACAGGCAAATGATAAGGCACGCCCGCCTCTTTCAAGAGTAAATGCACGGCAAGCACGTCAGAAGCCGTGCGCGCCATTGAGATGATATAGCAAGAAATCACGCCTTCAGGCTGGCTGGCGATCACTTTGCAGGTGTCTAGCACTTCTTGCGTTTCTGCTGAAGGCTGCCAATCACGCGGTAACAATGGCCGGCGTGAGCTTAATTCACGGATTAAGAAGGCTTGTTTGTCGTCTTCTGTCCATTGTGAATAGTCACCTAAGCCAATGTAACGGGTGATTTCAGCGATGGCATCAGTATGACGGGTGCTTTCTTGGCGAATATCAAGACGAGAAAGGGATAACCCAAAGCAACGGATACGGCGTAAGCAATCAAGTAGTGCGCCGTTAGCGATAATGCGCATTCCACATTGGTGTAGAGATTGATAGCAATCGTAAAGAGGTTCCCAAAGCTGTTCGTCATCAGTGAGCAGTTCTTGCTCAGTTACAACTGGGGTTCTGCCCTCCAATAAATCGCCGTAATACGCCACGGTTTTAATCAATTTGCTACGCAAATCTTTCACCACAAAACGGTAAGGCTCTAAGTGATCGCCATATTTAGCACGAAATTCTGGCGTGCATTCAATCACCGAAAGCTCATCGGCGAGTAATTTAATCTCTTCTAAAAAGAGCTCAGCCGCTTTCCAACGATTCATTAGCAACACTTGGCGCGTGGTTTGCGCAGTAACAAATGGATTACCATCACGGTCGCCTCCCATCCAAGAAGAAAAACGCACAGGGGCAAGATCCACCGGCAGCTGCACCGCAAAATTTTTCTCTAAATGGAAGTTAAATAAACGGCAGAATTCTGGCACGGCTTTCCATAAACTGTTTTCAATCACCGCCATTCCTGCTTTGGCTTCATCAACAGGCGTTGGACGTTGAATACGAATTTCATTGGTATGCCAAGCAAGGGCTATCAGCTGCATTAAACGGCGTTTAAGTTTGGTGGTTTCCGCTTCGGTTAAATCATCGTGTTCCAAACGGCTTAAACAGCGGTTGATTTCAACGTGTTTATGCCCGAGTGAACGGCGTGTTACCTCTGTTGGGTGAGCGGTAAGCACCAGTTCAATAATCAATTTTTGCACCGCATCAAGCACTTTTTCTGTTGGCACATTTTGCGCTTTTAAGCGTTGAAAGAGCGCTTCTAAGGTACGGTCGGAAGACTCTTGGTCAATATGCTGACGGGAAATGGTTTGATATTGCTCAGCAATATTGGTGAGGTTTAAGAAGTGGCTGAAAGCACGCGCCACAGGAATGATATTTTCATCGGAAATCGTGGCTAGTATTTCAAGCAATTGTTCACGGGATTTTTCATCACCTGCACGGGAATTTCTTGATAATACGCGAATTTTTTCAATTAAATCAAGAATTTCACTACCTTGCGCATCACTAATGGTTTCCCCTAAGAAATGCCCAAGCATATTGATGTTGTTGCGCAGCGTTGTGTATTGTTGGATCATAAGCACCTCACAAAAAAGTAAATTCGTTTTCTGAGATAGATATAATCAAAAATAGGGAGAAAGGTCAATTATTTAAAAGATAAAAAATAATATAAATCAAAAGTGAGGTGGTTTTTCTATAAATTTTTCTAGCTTTTTTATATAAAATCTAAATAAGTTGCAAATTTGTTAAAACAAATAAAATGCCCGTGCTTAACGGGCATTTTACTGAGCGGATAAATTGACGTTAATTACATTTTTTTCACCGAACTACGAATCACCAATTCAGGGTGCATTTCAATAATTTCGTGCTGTCCCGATTTCTCGCTAATGCGTTGGAACAATAAACTCACCGCTTGTGCACCTAAACGAGATTTAGACTGGTGTATCGTAGTGAGTGGCGGCGAATAAAAGCGTGAAGCGTGAATATTGTCATAACCAATGATGGAAATATCATCAGGCACTTTCAGCCCTTTTTCACCAATGGCAGAAATTGCGCCTAGCGCCATTACGTCATTACAGCAAAACACGGCCGTTGGCAGTTCATCTTGCTTTAAGATTTTATTCATACATTCATAGCCGTCTTCTGGCTCAAAAAAGCCCTCCATCACCCAATTAGGGTTAATGGGCAAGTTTGCCTCTTCCATTCCTTTAACAAAGCCTTCATAGCGTGTTTTGGCGGTGGTTTTAATTAATTCTCCCGCGATAATACCAATGGCTTTATGTCCGTTATCAATCAAATATTTGGTTGCCATATAACCGCCCTCAAAGCTGTTATCTTGAATAATATCAGTGTTTTGATTATTCGGTCCCCAATCCATTACCACCATTGGAATATCCGTGAAATTCGCCAATAGATCAAGAGAATCTTGCGTATATTCTGCACACATCACCAATACGCCGTCCACGCGTTTTTTGGCGAGCATTTCTAAGTGATTTTTTATTTTTTCAGGCTCATTTTGTGTGTTACATAAAAATAAAGAATAGCCTTGGCGATAACAATGCTCTTCTACTGCGTGAATAATTTCCCAAAATAAGGGGCTTCACTGGTGGTAACGATCATTCCAATGGATTTTGTGGTATTAACTTTCAAACTTCTCGCTACTGCACTTGGTGAATAATTGAGCGCTTGAATGGCGTCACGTACTTGCTTTTCTGTTTCTGGCGCAACAAAACGGGTTTTATTGATTACATGAGATACGGTCGTGGTGGATACGCCCGCCATTTTTGCCACATCTTTAATTGTTGCCATAAATCCTCCAAAAAATTTTGGCTATTATAAAGGGCGAAATCGAATTGTTAAGGCTTATTGTGAAAAAATTTGCGCTGTATCACAGCTTTTTCAGCGTTAGTTAAGAAATTTTCTTTTTTTCGTAATTTTGCTATAATCCTGACAAGTTTTATCAACTTTTAGGAGTAAATTATGGGTACATTTGGCTATGCAATGATGATGGTTATTCTTTCTTTAGGCGTTATTCTTACCCTCGCCTCATCAATTTTTTAACAAAAAAATAGCGATTTAAAATTAAAATCTCGCCAAAAGAAGCTAAGTTTATTGAGACTTAGCTTTTTTATATCCATTATTTTGATGATGGTTATAAAATAAAAATAAACCCTACTCAAGTAGGGTTTATTTAGTTCCTAAATTAAAATAATACTAAACAAATAGAAAATTAGAGTTTATCTGCGTTTTGTTTAAGGTATTTTGCTACACCTTCTGGGCTATCTTTCATCCCTTCTTTACCTTTTTCCCATTGAGCTGGGCAAACTTCACCGTGCTCTTCGTGGAATTGTAACGCATCTACCATACGGATCATTTCGTCAATGTTACGACCAAGTGGAAGATCGTTTACAACTTGGTGACGAACCACGCCATCTTTGTCGATTAAGAACGAAGCACGAAGTGCAACACCAGCTTCTGGGTGTTCGATACCGTAAGCTTGTGCGATGTCGTGTTTAACGTCTGCTACCATTGCGAATTGAACTTCACCGATACCACCGGCATCAACAGAAGTTTTACGCCACGCATTGTGAGTGAATTGAGAGTCGATAGACACACCAACTACTTCAACACCACGGTTTTTGAATTCTTGATAACGGTGATCGAATGCGATGATTTCAGATGGACATACGAAAGTAAAGTCTAAAGGCCAGAAGAAGATAACAGCTGGTTTACCTTTGATGTGTTCTTTTAAGTTAAAGTTATCAACGATTTCACCGTTGCCTAATACTGCTGATGCAGTAAAATCTGGTGCTTGACGAGTTACTAATACCATAGTACAAATCTCCTATAAAAAATTGATGATAGATATGCTTAAATAACAATAAGCGTAAATCGGCAAATATTCTAAAGAAAAGCACCGCACTTGAATAGCTGTTTTTATCTATTAAATTGATTATTTTTACCTAAATTTAATAAAAGTAAGGAAAATTTATGAAAGCAAATACTACATCAAACACCACTTTTGTCCACGCTGGACGTAAAAAGAGAATGACGCAAGGTAGCGTCAATCCAGTGATTCAGCGAGCTTCTTCGCTGGTTTTTGATTGCCTTGCAGACAAAAAAGAAGCGGGCAAAAATCTCACCAAAGGGGCGTTATATTATGGCCGCCGCGGCACGCTCACTCATTTTGCTTTGCAAGATTTAATGTGTGAATTAGAAGGCGGCGCGGGTTGTTATCTTTACCCTTGTGGCGCAGCTGCCGTAACCAATGCCATTCTATCTTTTGTTGCCACAGGGGATCATATTTTGATGACGGGGGCGGCTTATGAGCCAACTCAAGTATTCTGCAATGTGATTTTGCAAAAAATAGGCGTGAGTACCACTTATTATGATCCGCTTATGGGCGCGGAGATCGCCACTTTAATGCAGCCTAATACCAAAGTAGTGTTTTTAGAATCACCAAGTTCACTCACAATGGAAGTGCCTGATATTCCTGCCATTGTAAAAGCGGTGCGTGCGGTGAATCCTGACGTGGTAATAATGATTGATAATACTTGGGCGGCTGGCGTATTGTTCAAGGCATTGGAACACGGTATTGATATTTCGATCCAAGCTGGCACAAAATATTTAGTGGGCCATTCCGATGCAATGATTGGCACGGCGGTTTCCAATGCCCGTTGTTGGGATAAATTGCGTGAACATTCTTATTTAATGGGGCAAATGGTGGATGCGGATACCGCTTATATGACTGCGCGTGGTATTCGTACCTTAGCAGTTCGCCTTAAACAGCATCAAGAAAATAGCTTAAAAGTGGCGCAATGGTTGACTCAGCAGCCTGAAGTCAAAACCGTGTATCACCCTGCTTTGCCAAGCTGCCCAGGACACGAAAACTTTAAGCGAGATTTCACTGGCGCAAGTGGGCTGTTTTCTTTTGAGTTAAACGAAAAATTAACCCAAGAACAATTAGAACGTTTTATGGATCATTTTGAGCTCTTCTCAATGGCCTATTCTTGGGGTGGATTTGAATCTTTAATTCTGTATAACCAACCTGAAGAAATTGCCAAAATTCGTCCAAATATTGCACGCACGCTCACTGGCACATTAATTCGTGTACATATTGGTTTTGAAGAAGTTGAAGATTTAATCGCTGATCTGAAAGCTGGCTTTGAACGCTTGAAAGGCTAAACTGGAAAGGCTAAGGGCTAAAAGCACAGACCCCAGCTAAAAAGTGGGGTCGTTTTTTGGCTAAAAATTAATTTTCTTTTTTCAATTTGATTTCTTGCACCCATTTATTCACTAAACGTTTCCCTTCTTCTGCTGAGCCAAAACGCTCAAAGTCAATATTAATCGGCTTTAAGGTTTTTGGATCAACGGATTTCGGTGAAGCTTCGGCATTCACATTGGTTGGAATTTGATATACTCCCGTTTCACGCCACGGAATTTCTTGTGCTTCTTTGGAGAGCGCCCAATCCACAAATAATTTCGCATTATCTAAATTTCTTGCGCCTTTGATAATGCTTAATCCACCAAGGGAATAACTATCTCCCTCGCAAGGCAAAATGGCTTCCACTGGTGCACCATTTTCTTTCTCCGTAGCATAACTATGCACAAAGCCCACGCTTACCGCACTTTCACCGCGAGATAGATTGCTGGTTACTTGCGCACTTTTCATATATTGCGATACATTCGCATCAAGCTGTTTTAAATATTCAAAGGCTTTTTCTTCCCCTAAAAGCTCAATGAGCGTAACAATGGCCGTATAAGTTGTACCTGAAAGCTGTGGATCAGGGATTTGAATTTGCCCTTTTAAGCGTGGATCGAGCAAATCTTTCCAACATTTTGGATACTCTTTAATACCGAGTTCAGCAAATTTTTCCGTATTCACACCAAAGCCGAGAACAAGCATATATAAAATAGACGTAAATTCGCCTTTTTTATCTAACAAGGCTTTAAATTGTGGCATTGTTTCCGCTTGTTTTGGTGAGCGATAGGGGCTAAGCAAGCCGAGATCTGCCGCCTGATGATGCAATTCGATTGTGCCGCCATACCACACGTCTGCTTGCGGATTATTTTGTTCCGCTTTTAACTTGGATAAGGTTGAGCCAGTGCTGTTACGCACAAACTGGGTTTGCACATTGTATTTTTTACTAAAGGCTTGCGTGATTTTTTCACAAGTTGAGCTTTGCACACTACAATATACCGTCAGCCTGCCTTCCGCCTGCGCAGGATTGGCAAACAATGCACTCACCCCTAAGCAAAGTGCGGTAAAAATTTTGCTAAAATTTTTATTTAGAACGTTCATCATCATTCCTACTCTTTTCCTTTCACATCTATGATAAACACTTCCGATTGCGATCCCAATCGCATTGGGATTCCCCAAAACCCATAACCTGAAGTTACGAAAAAATGTCCATTGCCAATTTTCTCATAACCATAATCTAAACGATATAACACTTTTGTGATCAAACTTGCGGGAAACACTTGCCCTTTGTGCGCGTGGCCTGAAACTTGAATATCGATCGGTAAGGTGGAATGTTCCATAATTTCTGTTGGACGATGATCTAACAGAAAAATCGGTAAATCCCTTTTTGTTTTATCACGGGTTTTATCAAGAGAGGCTAAAATTTGTTTAGTTTTTGGCCGCGCTTTGAATAAATCATCATTGCGTCCAATCAGTACAAAACGGTTATCCACTTCTAGTGCTTGATCCATCAGAACCGTAATGCCCGCCTTGCGGATTTCTTTCGCAATGGCTTGTTGCTGACCAAAGAAATCGTGATTGCCTAAAGTGGCATAAACTCCAAGGGGCGCACGCAGTTTAGCAAGGTGTGGTTGCATTTTTTCCGCCACATAAGCTTGAATATTATCGTCCATAATATCACCGGGAAGTAAAATAATATCCACCTTTTGTTCATTCATTATTTCAGCCAGTTGATCTAACTGTTTCCCTCCAAATAAACGCCCAAGGTGAAAATCACTCGCCATTCCAATGCGTAATGGTTTGAATGGCTTATCCAGCTTAATTTCATAATGAACAACCTGAGGAACATAAGCATTATAAACGCTCAATCCAAGCAAGCCTGCTAAACCCAATGGATAACACCAAGATAAAGTGCGGTGTAATTTTGACTGAAATTTTTGTTTTCTAAACACAAAATAAATTGTCGCACAAGCCAAACTGACAAAGCTCGCAAATAACAAAAATGCCAAAATAAATGCACTGAGGCGAAACATTGGGTAAATGCGAGAAATGGTAAGTAACACAATCGCATTTGCCACAAGGTAATTTAACAAACGAATAAAACGTGGCAATGCCGTGTTTTTAGGTGAAAAATACAACCAAGATAGGGTGCGGTTAAAAATAAAAATAAAGAGCTGCAATAAGATAAAACAAATTGCGAAAATGAAATAATGACGCATTTCCAACTTCTACTTTCCTTTAAAACATAAAAAGTGCGGTATTTTTTACCCCACTTTTTGGCTTCAGAGCCAAACAAAAAACTAACAAATTCCTGTTAGCCATAAAATAAGGGGATATGATGCCACATATCCCGTAATAAATTAAACTTTAAAACACGCAACTAAATGCTGTTCATTTCCTTCCAAGCGTGGTTTGCTGAGTGTACATTCAGTGTCGGCAATGGGACAACGAGTACGGAACACGCAGCCTGAAGGCGGATTGATTGGCGATGGAAGATCCCCTTCCAGCAGCTGAATTTTTTTACCTCGTTCCAAATCAGGATCAGGAATTGGCACGGCCGACATCAGGGCTTTGGTGTAAGGGTGTTTGGTTTCATGGTACACCTTATCATAAGTGCCAAGCTCTACCCCATTGCCCAAATACATCACCAAAACGCGATCAGAAATATGTTTCACCACCGCCAAATCGTGCGCGATGAAAATCAACGATAACCCCATTTCTTTCTGCAATGATTTAAGCAAGTTTACCACCTGCGCTTGAATGGAAACATCAAGGGCTGAAACAGGTTCATCACAAATAATCAATTTGGGTTCAATGATCAACGCACGCGCAATGCCGATACGTTGGCATTGTCCGCCTGAAAATTCATGCGGATAGCGGTTGATCAAATTTGGCAATAAGCCCACTTTTAGCATCATTGCTTGCACACGATCTTTGACTTCTTGTGCCGATAAATGGGGAAAATAAATTTTCAGTGGTTCAGCAATAATATTTCCAATGGTCATTCGCGGATTGAGTGATGCCAAGGGATCTTGGAAAATCATTTGAATATCTTTACGCGTGTCGTGCCACTGCTTTTCAGATTGCTGGCTGAGATCTTTACCTAGCCATAAAATATTACCGCCTGCGGATTTCACTAAGCCGATAATGGAACGAGCAAGGGTAGATTTTCCGCAGCCAGACTCCCCTACCACGCCTAAGGTTTCCCCTTCATACAATTTAAAGGAAACGTGGTTTACTGCGTGCAAAGTTTGTTTTTTCTTAAATAAAAAGCCTTCGTTGCTTTGCACTTTGAAGTGTACGCTCAGATCTTCAACTTCTAATAATAATTTTTTCATCTTAATTCCCCCTTACCAGCTGGCTTGGCTCAATAAAACAAGCACGCAAGCGGTTTGGTGCAAATTGTTCCAATGGTGGGCTGTTTTGGCATTGTTCCGTTGCAAATTGGCAACGTGGACTAAACGGACAGCCCGTTGGCAAATGCAATAAATTAGGTGGATTGCCGGGAATAGTTAAGAGTTTATCTTCTTCAGAATCCAAACGTGGCACGGCGTTGATCAAACCAATGGAATAAGGGTGAGTTGGCTGATAGAAAATATCTTTCGCTGAGCCATATTCCATCGTTCTTCCCGCATACATCACCAGCACCTGATCGCAGCTCCCTGCCACCACGCCAAGATCGTGCGTAATCATAATAATTGCTGTATTAAATTCGTGTTTTAACTCATTTAATAGGGTCATAATCTGCGCTTGTACGGTTACATCTAAGGCTGTGGTTGGTTCATCAGCAATCAATAGTTTTGGACGACATAATAATGCCATTGCAATCATCACACGCTGACGCATACCGCCAGAAAATTCGTGCGGATACATTGCCATTCGCTTACGCGCTTCGGGCATTTTCACCGCGTCTAACATTTTCACGGATTCTTCAAAGGCTTGTTTGTAATCATAACCTTTATGTAGCACCAGCACTTCCGTGAGCTGTTCACCAATTTTCATATAAGGATTAAGCGAGGTCATTGGATCTTGGAAAATCATCGCAATTTGCTCCGCTCTTAAGCGGTTTAATTGTGATGGCGATAAACCTAAAATCTCTTCGCCATTAAAACGGGCTGAACCTGAAGTTCTGCCGTTATCTGCCAATAATCCCATTAAGGCAAACGCGGTTTGCGATTTGCCTGAGCCTGACTCCCCTACAATGCCTAGGGTTTCCCCTGCGTTGAGGGTAAAAGTTAAATTATTCACCGCAGTAACCTCGCCGTCTGGCGTTTTAAAGGTTACTCTTAAATCTTGAACATCAAGGAGAGGGTGTTTTTCGTTTTTCATTTTCTCACCTTATCGATCTTTCGGATCAAGCGCATCACGCAAGCCATCACCAATAAAATTAAAACAAAATAGGGTTACCACAAGGAACAATGCGGGGAAAATAAGTAACCACGGTGTGGCTTCCATTGATTTTGCGCCATCATTTAATAAAGCTCCCCAGCTACTGAGTGGCTCTTGTGTACCTAATCCTAAGAAACTTAAAAAAGACTCAAACAAGATCATTCCCGGCACGAGCAAAGAAGCATAAACCACCACAACACCTAGCACGTTTGGCACAATGTGTCGCCACACAATTTGACGTGGCGAAACCCCACATACAATCGCCGCTTCAATAAATTCTTTCCGTTTAAGGCTTAGGGTTTGACCACGCACGATACGCGCCATATCCAACCAAGACACCATTCCAATTGCTACGAAAATCAGCAAAATGTTTTGCCCAAAGAACGTGACCAATAGGATCACAAAGAACATAAACGGGAAAGAATATAAGATCTCTAAGATACGCATTAAAATCGCATCGGTTTTACCGCCCACATAGCCTGCGGTTGCCCCATAAAGCGTACCAACTAAAACGGCGATAAACGCCCCTGCGATCCCAACTAATAAGGAAATACGTCCACCAATGGCAAGACGAACCAGAAGATCTCGCCCTAAGCCGTCTGTGCCTAAATAGTGCATTGATTCAAAATCTGGCGGTGAAGACATCATTGCCCAATCGGTATCATCATAGCTAAAGGGCATCAACATTGGTGCAAAGGTTACAAAAAGCAAAATGAGAAACAACACGAAAAGGCTCACCACCGCCGCTTTATTGCGGAAAAAACGGCGTCTGGCATCTTGCCATAAACTGCGCCCTTCGACTTTGTCTAATTGTTCCCCCAATTTTTCCATTAGTGCTTGATTTTCTTTTGTTTTTATCATTGTCTGCACTCCATTAATAACGAATTTTCGGGTCAATCACGGCATAAAGAATATCTACAATGGCATTGAACACAATGGTTAATGTGCCAACCAAAATAGTTAAACTTAGCACTAAGGAATAATCGCGATTTAACGCACCATTCACGAAAAGCTGCCCGATTCCCGGTAACACGAAAATACTTTCAATCACCATTGAACCAGTAATAATTCCCACAAAAGCAGGCCCCATATAAGAAATGACAGGCAACAGTGCTGGGCGTAACGCGTGTTTCAAAATAATTCGCGACATTGGTAACCCTTTTGCTTTCGCCGTGCGAATAAAATTAGAATGTAAGACTTCGATCATTGAGCTACGCATAATCCGCGCAATGCTAGCAATATAAGAAAGGGAAAGGGCAATCATTGGTAAAATCATATTGGTTAGCTGCCCGCCTTCCCAACCGCCTGAAGGCAGCCATTTTAAGGTAATAGAAAAAATCAGCACCAATAACGGGGCGACCACAAAACTGGGGACAACAATTCCCGTCATCGCAAAGGTCATTATCAAATAATCTAGCCACTTATTTTGTTTCAATGCGGCGATAACACCTGCGGAAATCCCACATACTAAGGCAATTAAAAAGGCTGAAAACCCTAATTTTAACGATACTGGGAAAGATTGCGCGACAAGCTGGTTTACGCTGTAATCTTTATATTTGAATGAAGGCCCGAAATCACCGTGTGCCAAATCTTTCAAGTAAATGCCATATTGCACCATTAATGGCTCATTCAAATGGTATTTTGCTTCAATATTAGCAATGACTTCTGGTGGGTAATTTTTTTCACTGGAAAATGGACTGCCCGGGGCAAGTCGCATCATAAAAAAAGAAACGGTGATTAAAATAAATAAGGTTGGGATCGCCTCTAAAATACGGCGAAAAATTAATTTAAGCATAAAATTATTCCCACAAAAAAATTTAGAAAAAAACACCCGCACTTTTCTTAAAATGCCAAAAGTGCGGGTAAAAAAGATTAATGTTTAATGATATAAACGTCTTTTAAATAATAGTTTTGTGCTGGGTGCGCATAAGCAAAGCCTTTCACCCAAGGTTTAATTAAACGAGGTTGAACATAGTGATAAACTGGCACCATTGCGGTATCCTCATCTAACAATCCTTCTGCTTTGGCATACACTTCTGCACGCTCATCATCGCTTTTCGCTTTGAATGAAGAATCAATCAAGGCATCATAAGCTGGATTTTTATAGAATGCAGTGTTGTTCGCACTATTGGATAAATAATAGTTCAAGAATGTGCTGGCTTCATTATAATCCGCACACCAACCTGCACGCGCCACATCAAAGTTGCCTTGATGACGAGTATCTAAGTAGGTTTTCCACTCTTGATTTTCCAAGGTGATATTGACCACGCCTTGTAAATTTTTCTTCCAAATGGATTGCGCGGCACTCGCCAGTTTTTTGTGGTTATCAGAGGTGTTATATAACAATTTGAAATTTAACGGGTGAGATTTATCAAAGCCCGCTTCTTTCAACAACTTAAGCGCTTCTTGATTACGCTGATCTTGCGTCCAATTTGCCCACTCAGGATTAGTCATTTTCTCAGCCCCATTGATAAATGGCGGGGTGAAAATGTAAGCTGGTTTTTGCCCTTGTTGTAACACTTTATCAGTTAAAATTTCACGTTCTAAGGCTAAAGATAAGGCTCTACGCACTTTTGGATTATCAAACGGTGCTTTGGCTGTATTGATTTCGTAAAGATAAGTACAAAGTTGCGGCGCGTGATAAAGCTCATCGCCTAATTCTTTTTTCACTTTGCCATATAATTCAATTGGAATTTCTTTCCCGGTAATATCTTCATCGCCTGCACGATAACGCGCCACATCTGTTGATGAAGATTCAATCGGCAATAACACCACTTTATCCAACACGGTGCGCGCGTTGTCCCAATAATTCGGATTGCGCTCTAACACGGCTTTTTCGTTTACCACCGCAGATTTCAGCACAAATGCCCCGTTACCCACGAGATTACCCGGTTTCGTCCAGTTATCACCAAATTGCTCTACCACTTTTTTATTTACTGGCGCTAACACATAATGCTCAACCAATTTATCTACATAAGGTACAGATTCAGTTAAATGTAACACTAGGGTATGATCATCTTTGGCTTCAATGCCGAGATCTGTAACAGGAAGTTTGCCTGCGGTAACTTGATCCGCATTTTTCAATTTCACAAATTCTAAGAAGCTTGCATAAGGTGCTGCCGTTTTCGGATCGGCTAAACGCTGCCACGCATAAACGAAATCACCTGCCACAACAGGATCACCATTTGACCATTTAGCATCAGGGCGAAGGTGGAATGTCCAGGTTTTGGAATCTGGGCTATGTTCCCAAGACGTCGCCGCCCCGGGAATAATATGCCCTTTCGCATCAGAAGTCACTAAGGTTTCAAACAACTGACGCGCATAATAACTTTCTACATCGCCTTCCATTTTTTGTGGATCAAGGGTGGCAGGGTTAGAACTAATATTCCAAGTTAATTCTTGCTTGTCAGCCAACTGTGTCCCAGCGGGTACCTCAGCCGCCATTGCCGACCCCACAGAAAGGGATAGCCCTAAAATGGCAGATAAAAGTGTTTTTTTGAATGACGTGTGCATCTTTTCCTCCTAGATTGTTTTTTATAAAATGGCTTTCATTAATAAAGGAATTTTCCAAGGTTGTAAATAAGAAATTGCGAAATCATCAGGAATTTTTTCTCTCTTTTCTAATCACAGCATTTGATTTACAAAAAATAGACAAAAAAGCACCGCACTTTTGTTTTAATTGGGCTGAATAATGTCACTAATAGTGCATAAAAAAAGCTGACTTCATGCTGAAATCAGCTTTATCGGTTAAATTACAAAAGGATTAATATCCCATCGCTGCGCCATCTGGATTACGCGGATCTGAAGCGCCGTAAAACCCACCTTCGGTTACTTGAACAACTTGTTCACGCCCCATTGTCGCTTTTGTCACGATATCGTAACCTTTTTGTTTAAGCAGCTCGATGGTGTCTGGGCTAATGCCTTCTTCAATGCGTAATTGATCTGGCTGCCATTGATGGTGAATACGTGGAACGTTGATGGCTTCCGCAGGATTCATTCCATAATCAATCACATTCGTAATACTTTGTAATACGGTTGTAATAATTCTCGCTCCGCCTGGTGTACCAGTTACCAACCAAGGCTTACCATCTTTTAATAGAATAGTTGGTGTCATTGAAGATAATGGGCGTTTTCCTGCTTGGATAGCATTTGCATCGCCACCAATCAAACCAAACGCATTAGGTACGCCAGGTTTTGCCGAAAAGTCATCCATTTCATTATTTAATAAGATCCCCGTGCCTTCAGCCACAATTCCAGATCCAAAATTGAGATTAAGTGTATAAGTTACCGCTACCGCATTTCCGTCTTTATCCATAATCGAATAATGCGTGGTTTGATCACTTTCATAAGGGATTGGATTGCCTTCTTTAATCTCTCTCGCTGGCGTTGATTTTTCTGGATTAATTTTTTTCACTAATTCATCTGCATAAGCCTTTGATGTAATGCCTGCCACCGGTACTTTAACAAAATCAGGATCACCTAAATAGGTTGCACGATCAGCATAAGCTAATTTCATTGCCTCAGCATAGTGATGAATCGCTTTGGCACTATTAACACCAAATTCTTTCATTGGATAATGGGATAAAATATTTAGCAATTGAACTAAATGAACACCGCCAGAACTTGGTGGTGGCATTGTTACCACTTTATAACCACGATATTCTCCCACGATTGGCTTACGAATTACTGCCTTATAATTTTTCAGATCATCAAGGCTAATTAAACCGCCGTGTTTTTCCATTTCTTGCACAATTTTTTGTGCGATCTCACCTTCATAAAACGCTGACTTTCCTTGTTGTGCAATAAGACGCAAAGAATGTGCTAAATCCTGCTGAACTAAATTATCACCAAAGGTAAGTGGCTGATCTTGCTTGAAAAAGATCGCTTTGGTACTTTTCCATTTAGCTAAATTGTCTTTCTCAACTTCTAACGTTGCAGCGAGTGTTGGACTAATCGCAAAACCTTGCTCGGCTAATTTAATTGCTGGCGCGATCACTTGCTCACGAGATAAGGTTCCCCATTTTTCTAATGCCAAAAGTAAGCCCGCCACCGTACCCGGTACACCCACAGCAGAGTGAGTAAATAAAGATTTCCCATCAACCAGATCACCTTTTTCATCTAAATACATATCTCGGTGTGCTTTTTGTGGTGCCATTTCTCTGAAATCGATGGTTATATTTTCACCGCTTTTGGCATCGTGCAACACCATAAAACCTCCGCCACCTATATTACCGGCATTTGGTAGTACTACAGCTAAAGCAAATCCTACTGCAACCGCCGCATCAATGGCATTCCCCCCCTGACGTAAAATATCCAAGCCAACTTGCGTTGCTAAATGTTGCTCTGTTGCTACCATTCCATTTTTGGCATATACAGGGTGAAAAATATCCTTGCTCTGATCATAACGTTGAGCCGCTAAGATAGATTGTTGCGTTGCCTCTGCGGAATATGCTGGTAAAGAAACCACAGATAAAGAAAAAGGAATCGCTAACAATGCAGCGATAAGTGATTTACGAAAATGCATAATGTGTTACCTTCCTGATAGTTATAATTTATAAAGATAGTTAGATTGCTGAACAACTTTCTGCTCAACAATCCCAATCAAAAAAACAAGCAAATTCTCATCACATAGAAAAATTTCACTCTATTTTTTGACTGCATCTATTTTTTAACAAAAAGATAACAATCCATCAATCATTTAATAATTATATTTAAGATCAAAATTACATAAAAAAGCACCGCACTTTTGTTTTTACGCATAAGAATCCCCATAAAACAGAGTTCCTATAAAACCAAAGTGCGGTGCTTTTTCGCTTAATTTTTTTATTTAGGTTTAGGAGAGTTTTTCTAACTTTGCTAACGCGGCAATGAGCCATTTGATGCCCTCGCCTTGGAAAGCAATTTGTAGGCGAGTGTTGTTGCCTTCGCCTTCCACATTAATAATTGTGCCATTTCCAAATTTGCCGTGTTTAACTTTTTGTCCCATTCGCCATTCGCTAGCGTTGCCCGATTTATGCGTATTGAGCGACCCCACAGCTGCGCGGTTATAAGCGCGGGTAACAGTGCCGCGTAAACGCACCTCTTGAATGCAATCTTTCGGCAATTCTTCAATAAAACGCGAAGGGATATGACGCTCTTCTTTGCCATATAAACGGCGGCTTTCTGCATAGCTAATGGTGAGTTTTTGTTTGGCTCGGGTGATCCCAACATAAGCCAGACGGCGTTCTTCTTCTAAGCGTCCCGGCTCTTCAAAGGAACGGAAACTCGGGAATAATCCCTCTTCCACGCCCACCATAAAAACACGGGCAAACTCTAGCCCTTTGGCAGAATGCAAGGTCATCATCTGCACGCTAGATTGATGTGGTGATGCCTGCTCTTCCCCTGCTTCTAAAGACGCGTGGGTAAGAAATGCCATTAAGTCTGTCATTTCTTCGGCGTCTTCAGGCTTGATAAATTCTCGGGTAGCGCTAACTAATTCTTCCAAGTTTTCGATCCGCACTTCGCCTTTCTCGCCTTTTTCTTGCTTATACATTCCATATAAACCTGAATGTTTGATGACAAAATCCGTCTGCGCGAACAAAGGCATTTCCGCCGTTTCTTGCTGTAAGGAATTAATTAATTCGGTAAAACGCAATAAGGCGGTGGCGGCACGTCCTGCCAGCATATTTTCCTGAATGGCAACTTGAATGGCTTGCCATAAGGTGATTTGTCGCTCACGCGTTAATTGGCGCAGAACATCTAAGGTGCGATCACCAATACCACGCGCAGGTGTGTTAATAACACGTTCAAAGGCGGCATCATCAAAACGATTGGCAATTAAACGCAAATAGGCTAAGGCATCTTTAATTTCTTGCCGTTCAAAGAAGCGTAATCCCCCATAAATGCGATAAGGAATTTGCGCGCGAATCAAGGCTTCTTCTATCACGCGCGATTGGCTATTGCTACGGTATAAAATGGCACAATCATCTAGTTTTCCACCATCATCAAGCCAGATTTTGATTTGGTTTGCCACAAACTGCGCTTCGTCAATTTCATTAAATGCGGCATAAATTCCCACAAGATCGCCCTGCTCACCATCTGTCCATAAATCTTTGCCAAGACGGTTGCTGTTATTGGCGATCAAATGGTTTGCACTGTTGAGAATATTGGCCGTAGAGCGATAATTTTGCTCAAGGCGAATGGTTTGTGCATTGTGAAAATCTTCTAAGAAACGGTGAATGTTTTCTACTTGCGCGCCACGCCAGCCGTAAATAGACTGATCGTCATCACCCACGATCATTATTTTGCCTGTTTCCCCCACCAATAATTTGATCCAAGCATATTGAATTTTGTTGGTGTCCTGAAACTCATCGACTAAAATTTGCGAAAAACGCTGCTGATAACGTTGCAAAATCAACGGTTTTTTCAACCATAATTCATAGGAACGAAGCAATAATTCGGAAAAATCCAACAAGCCTGCGCGATCGCAAGCATCTTGATAAATTTGATAAATTTTAATCCAAGTGCGTTCTTGCATATCCCCTTGATCATCGATTTGATGTGGACGCAAACCTTCTTCTTTTTGGTGGTTGATATACCAGCAGGCTTGCTTTGGTGGATAGGCTTTTTCATCAATATTGTGCAGTTTAACCAAACGTTTAACTAAGCGTTGTTGATCATCACTGTCTAAAATTTGAAAATCCTGTGGTAGCCCTGCATCGGCATAATGGGCGCGTAGCAAGCGGTGAGCAATGCTGTGAAATGTGCCGATCCACATTCCCATTACACGTTGTGATGAATATTTCGCCAGAGTTTCTTCAATTCGATGGCGCATTTCTGCTGCGGCTTTATTGGTAAAAGTTACCGCCATTATGCTTCCTTCAGAAATTTGCTCCACAGCAATCAGCCAAGCAATGCGAAAAGTCAGCACTCGCGTTTTACCGCTACCTGCACCTGCTAACACTAAATAATTGCCTAAGGGCGCAGCCACCGCTTCACGTTGTTTATCGTTTAAACCATCAAGTAATTCAGAAATATCCATTACATCACCACTGTTTTTTTATACAGGTTAAATTATAGGGAGATTTTGTTAAAAGGCAAGAAGTGCGGTGAAATTTTTATGATTTTTTCACCGCACTTTAATTAAGGCAGTAAATAGAGATAAACGGTGATCTCTTCCCTATCGTGATACAAATGTTTTGCTTTGAGTTTGTATTTAAGTCCTTGTTTATCGAAGGCTTGCTCGATCGTTGCTAAACATTCTTTGACTTCCGCATAACGCTTTTTCATTGGCAATTTTAAGTTGAAAATACTGGCGTGACACCAGCCATTGATCAACCATTTTGTGATGAGTTGTGCAATACGGCTAGGCTGTTCCACCATATCACACACTAGCCAATCAATGCGGCGGCGTTTCGGGGGTTGAAATTTGAAGCCGTCTTCCGCGCAATGTTCGATCCGCCCTGTTTCGTGCAGGCTGGCTGCCATTTTTCCGTGATCCACGGCATAAACAAATAAACCACGCTTAACCAGTTGATATGTCCAACCCCCAGGGCAAGCACCAAGATCGACCGCATATTGGTTTTCGTTCAGATATTGGCTTTCTTTTTGTTTCGGAATAAAGGTTAAGATGGCTTCTTCTAATTTCAGGGTAGAACGGCTTGGCGCGTCTGCGGGGAATTTAAGCCGTTGAATGCCCATAAAATAAGGGGAATGATTGTGGTTATAGGAATAGCCAACATAGCACGCGGTGGATTGCAAGAAAAAAACGTGTAAAGTTACCGCACTTTTGTGGCTATCTTTACCCTGTAAAAAGCCGTCTTTTTTCAACGCGTTACGCAGCGGCACAGTAAATTTGCGGCAAAATCCCGAAAGCTCTTTTGCTTCGTTAGTATCGGCAGTTTCCACAAATAATTCAGTGCTATTTTTGAGCTTTTTCGCCAATTCACTTTGGCGATATTGCGATAAAATAGGGCTGATGCGATCTTCAGGGGAAAGATCTTGCAATAAATCTGACACCACGATCATTTGGCGAGCAAAAATCAGTTGGTCGAAAGGCAATTCTTGCGCAAGACGATCGGCCTCGCCTGCTTGATAACATTCAAAAATTACATAGCCTGAATTCGGCTCAACACGTGCAAAACCAAACACACCGCGCTCACTGGCTTTATCGGTGATTTCCGCGGCTAATTCTTTTTCAAAACCAATACGGCAATATAAGGCAAGTTTATTCATTATTATTTCTTATTTCTTTAATTATCCATTGGCGGAATGCCAAAATTTGTTCATCATTGGCTTTATCTAATTGATTTACCACATAAAAAGATTTTGGATCTTTTAGCTGGGTTGGGAGTACCACTTGTAAATTTCCTTTATCAATTTCCTGTTGAGCCAGCAATCGATTAGCAAGCACAATACCTTGTCCGTGTACAGCCGCTTGTAATGCCATAAAAGTATGGCTAAAAATTGGCCCGTGCTGAATCTCTAACCCTTTGAGGTGCAAATAATTCGCCATATTCTGCCAGTTATCACGGGTATGAATATGAATCAGCGTATGTTTTTTAAGATCTTCTGCAGAATGTACAGGTTGTTTAGCCAAAAGTTTTGGTGAAGCCAGTAAAAGCAAATTCTCTTCGGCTAACTTTTCCACTTGCAGATTTTCCCACGCACCACGTCCATAGTAAATAGCAATATCAATTTCTCGATTTAATAAGCCTTCATCTTGATCTACACCCGTTAAACGCACTTCAATATCAGGGTAAAGATCATTAAATCCGCTTAAACGTGGCACAAGCCATTGAATACCAAAGGTTTGTGGTACACTAATCGCAAGACGTTTTTCATTTTTTTGACTCATTAACTTTTGTGTTACTTCAGATAAATGAGACAAAATTTCGCTAATTTCTTTGAAATAAACTTGTCCCAATTCGGTTAAAACTAACGCTCTGTGTTTGCGTTTAAATAAAGTAATGCCTAAAAAATCTTCTAATAATTTAATTTGATGGCTCACCGCTGCTTGGGTAACAAAGAGTTCATCGGCAGCTTTGGTAAAACTTAAATGACGTGCCGCACATTCAAAGGCTTTCAATGAATTTAAGGGAGGCAAACGTTTATTCATAATTTATTCTCAAAGATAAAATCGTCAGTAACAATAATGCCCTAACTTTCCTATTAGTTTTTTTAATGCTAAGGATAAAAAAATATCCTTTGTCCAGTAAAGTGCATCTCTCTACAATGCTACACATACTTAATGATTGGTAATTCCTTATTGGTTAAGAGTTTCGACTTAAGTATGATGTTGTGTTTGCATAGTTCGGGAAACCGAACGGAGTAACTTAGTTACTCATTTCACTTCCTGTATATTTATTAAACCATTTTGGTTAAGCACCGCTCAATTGGGCGGTGTTTTTTTATGTCTAGGGTCTGTTGATCATTTATTTACATAAGATCTTAGCATAATTTACGATTTGCCCGAAATAGATTTACTCAAATCCGCTATTCCAACATTTCTCAAAAAAATTCACACAAAAATTACCGCACTTTTCTCATTGCAAGTTTTTAAGAATGGTGTAAATTAATCCCATTCAGTTGTAACAATATCATAATTAAGGAAACAAAATGGCAATCAAAGATCTTGACTGGCAAAATCTTGGTTTTGGTTATATCAAAACCGATTATCGCTACATCGCATATTGGAAAGATGGAAAATGGTCAAAAGGTGAACTCACCCAAGACAACGTTTTACATATTAGCGAAGGCTCTACCGCATTGCATTATGGTCAGCAATGCTTCGAAGGCTTAAAAGCCTATCGTTGTAAAGACGGCTCAATTAATTTATTCCGTCCAGATCAAAATGCGGAACGCTTGCAAAAAAGCTGCCAACGTTTATTAATGCCAGAAATTCCAACGGAAATGTTTATTGATGCTTGTAAACAAGTGGTGAAAGCAAACCAAGAATGGCTTGCTCCTTATGGCACTGGTGCAACACTTTACTTACGCCCATTTATGATCGGTGTGGGTGATAACGTGGGCGTAACCCCTGCAACAGAATATATTTTCTCAATTTTCTGTTGTCCTGTTGGTGCCTACTTTAAAGGTGGTCTAAAACCAACTAACTTTATTGTGTCGGAATATGACCGAGCTGCGCCACACGGTACTGGTGCGGCTAAAGTCGGTGGAAACTACGCGGCTAGCCTTTATCCAGGAAAACTAGCTAAACAGCGTAATTTCAGTGATTGTATTTACCTTGATCCAGCCACTCACACCAAAATTGAAGAAGTGGGGGCGGCAAACTTTTTTGGTATCACAAAAGATAACAAATTTGTTACCCCACTTTCACCGTCAATTCTGCCAAGTATTACAAAATATTCCCTACTTTATTTGGCCAAAGAACGTCTTGGTTTAGAAGCTATTGAAGGCGATGTTTACATTAACCAACTGGATCAATTCAAAGAAGCGGGCGCTTGTGGTACTGCCGCTGTGATCACCCCAATTGGGGGTATCCAGTATGGTGATGATTTCCACGTTTTCTATTCTGAAACAGAAGTAGGCGAAATCACGCGCAAACTTTATGAGGAATTGACAGGAATCCAATTTGGTGATGTTGAAGCACCTGCAGGTTGGATTGTGAAAGTCGAATAATCTTAATCAGGCTACTTCAATGAAGTAGCCTTTTCTCTTACTCAAAAAACCTAACGATGATGATTTTATATTTAATTTATCTCCACGCTTTTTCAGCCTTTGTAAGCTTAGGGCTATTTGTATTACGCGCGCTAATGCAATTTGCACAAAAAGACTGGCGCGCAATAAAATTGCTGAAAATTCTACCGCACTTATCTGATACCTTATTATTAGTCAGTGGTATCATAATTTTAGTTAATTTTGAAATTGGCTTCCCTTGGTGGATTGGCGCTAAAATTGCTTTATTAATTAGCTACATTATTTTCGCCACTCGCTTTTTCAAAGCAAAACAAGCTAGCCTAATGCCATTTTTATTCGCATTAATTTCATTTGCTGGTGCAATGTTATTGGGCTATTCTCATTAATAAAAATTTGCCATAAAAAAACCTTTCCCATTTGGGAAAGGTTTTTATTTTTTCTTAACTAAAAAAGCATTATGGATAAACCGGCAAGCGCTTACAAATATCTAGCACTTTCGCTTTTGTTGCTGCGATAACTTCTGCTTCGTTTTCTTTACCCACGGCATCAAGCACATCGCACATCCAACCTGCTAACTCTTTCACTTCCGCTTCTTTAAAACCACGGCGAGTTACTGAAGGTGTACCTACACGAATCCCTGAAGTGATAAACGGTTTTTGTGGATCATTTGGTACGGCATTTTTGTTTACCGTAATGTTCGCTTTGCCTAATGCGGCATCGGCTGCTTTCCCTGTTAAACCGTGGCTGACTAAATCCACAAGGAATAAATGGTTTTCTGTGCCGTTAGACACCACGTTATAACCACGCTGTTTAAACACTTCCACCATCGCTTTTGCGTTTTTCACCACTTGTTGTTGATAAGCTTTAAATGCTGGCTCGAGAGCTTCTTTAAAACATACCGCTTTAGCTGCAATAACGTGAACCAATGGACCACCTTGGCCAGCAGGGAATACCGCACTATTTAATTTTTTATAAAGATCTTCATCGCCACCTTTCGCTAAAATCAAGCCACCACGCGGGCCGCCCAAGGTTTTATGCGTTGTGGTTGTTACAACGTGCGCGTGCGGTAATGGGTTCGGATAAACACCTGCAGCGATTAAGCCTGCAACGTGCGCCATATCCACGAATAAATAAGCGCCCACTTCATCAGCGATTTCACGCATTTTTGCCCAATCAACCACTTGAGAATAAGCTGAGAAACCACCCACGATCATTTTTGGTTTCACGCGCAAGGCTTGTTCACGCAAGGCATCGTAATCGATTACGCCCTCATCGGTAATGCCATATTGCTCAGCGTGATAAATTTTACCTGAGAAGCTCACTGACGCACCGTGCGTTAAATGCCCGCCATGTGCCAAGCTCATTCCTAAAATGGTATCACCCGGATTTAACAATGCCATATACACTGCCGCATTTGCTTGTGAACCAGAATGCGGTTGCACATTGGCATAATCTGCGCCAAATAATTCTTTCGCACGGTCAATGGCAAGTTGTTCAACAATGTCTGCATATTCACAACCGCCGTAATAGCGTTTGCCCGGGTAACCTTCCGCATATTTGTTGGTAAATTGAGAACCTTGCGCTTCCATTACGCGTGGGCTGGCATAGTTTTCTGATGCGATTAATTCAATATGTTCTTCTTGACGGCGATTTTCATCTTGAATCGCTTGCCATAATACGGGATCGTAATCAGCGATGTTCATACTTCTTTTTAACATTGTGTTTGTCCTCTTTGTTTCAAAATATGGGGGATAGTTTACCCTGTTCTGTTACACTTTTTAATGAAAATTTAATTGTTAATTTCTCATCATCTTGATGAATTTTTTTCATCTATGACGATGACTTCTCGCGCGCAATAGCTCTCCAGCCAATATCACGGCGGAAGAAACGTCCTTGCCATTGAATTTGTTCAGCGAGTTTTAAGGCTTTCTGCTGAGCATCAAGCACGGAATCACCTAATGCGGTGGCACAAAGAACACGGCCACCGTTGGTCACTAATTTGTC
Organism: Avibacterium avium; assembly: GCF_900454535.1. Classification (GTDB taxonomy): domain Bacteria; phylum Pseudomonadota; class Gammaproteobacteria; order Enterobacterales; family Pasteurellaceae; genus Avibacterium; species Avibacterium avium. The sequence goes on along the minus strand of NZ_UGSP01000001.1, from coordinate 1,156,176 downwards.
GTTTTCTTCACTCACGCCAGCAAGGAAAACTTTCTCATCTGCCTGCTCAGTAGTTGGTAAGCCTTGGATTTCATCACCTTTGCGATAATCCGCTGGATAGCCTTCTGCCGCAAGCACGATGCCTAGCGCGGCTTGTTTTTTCCATCGCGATTTAACTTGATCCAACTTCCCTTCGCTGGCTTTTAAGCAAAGTTCCACCAAATCAGAATCCATTCGCATCATAATAGGCTGCGTTTCAGGATCACCAAAACGGCAGTTAAATTCAATCACTTTTGGCTGACCATTTTTATCGATCATCAGGCCAGCATATAAAAAACCTTTATATACATTGCCTTCGGCCGCCATTCCTTGCACGGTTGGATAAATAATTTGCTCCATCACACGCTGATGAATTTCAGGGGTAACCACAGGGGCTGGCGAATAAGCGCCCATTCCGCCCGTATTTAAGCCTTTGTCGCCCTCACCCACACGCTTGTGATCTTGGCTGGTTGCCATTGGCTCAACATTTTTGCCGTCCACCATCACGATAAAACTGGCTTCTTCGCCATCTAAAAATTCTTCAATTACCACGCGTGAGCCTGCATCACCAAAGGCGTTGCCTGAAAGCATATCTTTAATGGCTTCTTCTGCTTCCGCTAACGTCATTGCTACAATCACGCCTTTCCCCGCCGCTAAGCCGTCTGCTTTAATCACAATTGGTGCGCCTTTTTGGCGAACATAAGCAAGGGCTTGTTCCACGTCTGTGAAGTTTTGATATTCTGCCGTTGGAATTTGATGACGCGCTAAGAAATCTTTGGTAAATGCTTTTGAGCCTTCCAGCTGTGCGGCAGCTTGGCTTGGGCCAAAAATGGTTAAACCCGCTTGTTCAAAAGCATCGACAACGCCAGCTACCAACGGGGCTTCTGGCCCAACAATGGTTAAGCCCACTTGATTTTCTTGGGCAAATTTCACTAATGCAGGAATATCTGTCGCAGAAATTGCCACATTTTCCACCGCACTTTTGCCGAAGCCCTTTTCTCTCGCCGTGCCTGCATTGCCTGGGGCAACAAACACTTTACTGGCTAAAGGGGATTGCGCTGCTTTCCACGCAAGGGCGTGTTCACGCCCACCATTTCCGATAATTAAAATATTCATTTTTTCTACCCCACTTTTAATTAATGACGGAAATGACGCATTCCCGTTAGCACCATTACCATATTATGTTCATCAGCGGCATCGATCACTTCTTGATCTCGCATTGAACCGCCTGGGTGGATCACACATTCAATGCCGACTTTGGCTGCGGCATCAATGCCATCACGGAATGGGAAGAACGCATCGGACGCCATTACGCAACCTTTCACCTCCAAGCCTTCATCTTGTGCTTTAATGCCCGCAATTTTGGCTGAATAAACACGGCTCATTTGTCCTGCGCCAATGCCGATGGTTTGATTATCTTTGGCATACACAATGGCATTCGATTTCACAAATTTCGCCACTTTCCAGCAAAATAGTAAATCTTGCAGTTCTTTTTCTGTTGGCTTACGTTTGCTCACCACTTGTAAATCAGCAAGATCCACCATTCCTAAATCGCTATCTTGCACTAATAATCCGCCATTAACTCGTTTAAAATCTAAGCGTTGCTGTGGCTCGCTATGCCATTCGCCACATTCTAAAACACGCACATTTTTCTTCGCTTTCAATACGGCTTTCGCCCCTTCTTGCACCACTGGGGCAATAATCACTTCAACAAATTGACGATCAACAATAGCCTGTGCGGTAGCTTCGTCTAAAGGGCGGTTAAAGGCAATAATGCCGCCGAAAGCAGAAGTTGGATCAGTTTGATAGGCACGGTTGTAGGCATCTAAAATATCTTCGCCTAAGGCAACACCACAAGGGTTCGCGTGTTTCACGATCACACAAGCAGGTTCATTAAAACTTTTCACGCATTCCAGTGCGGCGTCCGTATCAGTAATATTGTTATAAGAAAGGGCTTTGCCTTGTAGCTGTTTTGCGGTGGACACACTGGCTTCTTTTTGTTCTTTTTCCACATAAAATGCGGCATTTTGATGACCATTTTCCCCATAACGCATTGTTTGTTTGCGGATAAAATTCAAATTCAAGGTGCGTGGGAATTGGCCGCACAAGGCATTTTGCTCTTCTTCATCTGCAGCAAAATAAGGTTTCACCAATTTACCAAAATAGTTGGCGATCATCGCATCATATTGTGCGGTATGCTCAAAGGCTTTGATGGCTAAATCAAAACGTGTTTCCAAGGTTAAGCCATTTTGATTTTGATCCATTTCAGCCAAAATCGCAGAAAAATCCTGATTATTCACCACAATCGCCACATCTTTATGATTTTTCGCTGCAGATCGCACCATTGTTGGGCCGCCAATATCAATATTTTCTACAGCATCTTCAAGGGTACAATCTGGTTTTGCCACAGTTTGGGCGAAAGGATAAAGGTTCACTACCACCATATCAATGGGATCAATCTGGTGCTGCGCCATTATTTCATCATCAACCCCACGGCGTCCTAAAATACCGCCGTGAACTTTTGGGTGCAGGGTTTTCACTCGCCCGTCCATCATCTCAGGGAAGCCCGTGTAATCGGATACTTCGATAACGGGCAAACCTTTTTCCATTAATAATTTTGCCGTGCCGCCGGTGGAAAGCAGTTTCACTCCACGTTGCACTAAGCCTTGAGCAAATTCCACAATACCAGTTTTGTCTGAAACACTAAGTAAAGCCTGACGAATTGGGCGATTTGGTTGCATTGATATTTCCTTTAATTTAATGAAATGAAAAAACGCCCGCATTATAACGCAATCGTTTGCTTTTATGTAGCACGAAATCAAATTTCTTAACAAAAAACCAACAATTCAAGATTTCCATAGGCAAGGCGTACCAAAAGTGCGGTGCATTTTTGAATTATTTTTCTCAAAAGACAAAAAACCCGCTAATGCGGGTTAAAATCAACAACTCTAAAAAAGACAAATTAGTTTTATTAGCTTTTCTTGCAGACTTTGTTATCTAATGCGAAAGCACCTGCGCCTAAGAAAACAAAGTTTAAGAAAACTAAAGAATATAATGCAGCAAGCTCACCTTTATTGACGATTGGCAATAACACGTTATCCAAAGAAGCGTGAATTTGGAAATATGCCACCGCCATCATACCAGAAAGAATGAATGCCACTGGGCGGGTAAATAGCCCTAAAATCAATAATGCGCCACCAACGATTTCTAACACACCGCCAATGCCCATCATTGAAAAGAGTTCCACAGCACCGTTGCCACCTGTCATTGAAACTGGGTATTCAAAGAATTTTGACGTGCCGTGTAATAAAAACATATAGCCTGCAATAATGCGTAATAATCCGAGTGCATAAGGGCTAATTTTATTTAATGAATTCATAATGTTTCCTTTAAAAATAATCTTACTCCAGTAGGAGCGAAAGAGCGCGTATCATAACGGAATTGCATTACCTATACAATTCACAATAATGAAAATCACTTTTTCAAATTAGTTAATAATAAAAGAGAAAAGTGCGGTAAATTTTTTCATTCTTTTTGCTATGATTCTCCCTGCCCTGTTTGAATCCAATCTCCTGAGAAACAACCCGTTTTTTGAACTACATCACAGTTCTGATAATTTTTTGATTTATTCTTAAAAAAATTAGCTACAATCCTTAACGTCTTTTTAACAATTAAAAAACATTTGAAAATAAGTAGGTAAATAAAATGCGTTTTCAATTTCCTCCGCTACCCAGTGTAGAACCTGAACTTCGTAAAATTATCAGTGAGCATTATGATTGCTCTGAACAACCCGCAGTAAGTCAATTAGTCCAAACCTTAGATTTCACACCACAACAAGAATCTTCCATTGAACAAGTCGCCCGAGAATTAATCGGCAAAATCCGCAGTAAAAAACAGAAACATTATGGCGTTGATGCCTTGATGCACGAGTTTTCTTTAGGTTGTGATGAAGGCATTGCCTTGATGTGCTTGGCGGAAGCCTTGTTGCGTATTCCCGATGCGCAAACCCGTTATGATTTAATTAACGATAAACTTCAGCTAGGTAATTGGCAAGCCCATTTGAAAAAATCAGGCTCTCTGTTTACCAACGCCGCAAGCCTAGGCTTAATGCTCGGTAATAAAATCAGTGCTAGTTTAGATGAAGAAGCCCTTTCTTCTGCGTTGATGAAAAGTTTCTCTCGCCTTTCCGCACCAGTGATGAAAAAAGCCATTGAAAAAGCAATGGGGATTTTAGGTGAGCAATTTGTTACTGGCGAAACAATGGAAAAAGCTCTAAAAAATATTACGACAAGAGAAAAAATGGGCTACTGTTTCTCCTTTGATATGCTCGGCGAAGCCGCAATGACAATGGAAGATGCGGACAGATATTTACAGGATTATGTGGACGCCATTCACGCCGTGGGTAAACAATCCGCAGGGAGAGCCTTATATGATGCAAATGGCGTATCGGTGAAATTATCGGCTATCCACCCGCGTTATTCTCGTTCGCAACAAGATCGTTTAATGAGCGAAATTTATCCGCGTTTAAAACAGCTTTTTGTGCTAGCAAAACAATACAATATCGGTCTAAACATTGATGCAGAAGAAATGGCACGCCTTGAAATTTCTTTAGATCTGCTCGAAAAATTATTACAAGATCCTGATCTTGCCGACTTTAACGGCATCGGCTTTGTGGTGCAGGCCTATTCAAAACGCTGTCCTTATGTGTTGGATTACATTATTGCGTTAAATCGCCGTTATCAACGCAGAATGATGGTGCGCTTGGTGAAAGGGGCGTATTGGGATAGCGAAATTAAATGGGCGCAAACCGAGGGCGTGCAAGGCTTCCCCGTTTATACACGTAAAGTGCATACGGATATTTCTTATATTAGCTGTGCGAAGAAATTATTAGACGCGCAAGATGCCATTTATCCACAATTTGCGACGCATAATGTGCAAACCCTAGCCACCATTGTGGAACTGGGTAAAGGCAAAGAGTTTGAGTTTCAATGTCTGCACGGAATGGGGGAAACCCTTTACGATAACGTGGTTGGTGAACATCAATTTAATTGTCGCGTGCGGGTGTATGCACCTGTGGGAACCTATGAAACCCTACTCGCCTATCTTGTACGCCGATTGCTGGAAAACGGTGCAAATTCCTCTTTCGTGCATCAATTAGTGGATAACAATATTTCTGTCAATGAACTGATTGAAGCACCGTGGAAAAAATTTGCTCGCTTTAACGGTGTGCCAAATAAAGCGATTAAATTACCGGCGGATCTTTTCCCACATCGTTGTAATTCTCAAGGCTTTAATTTAAGTGATGAAATCCAATTGGCGGAATTGCAACAGCAATTAAATCAAGCAGAATATTCGGACGTGCAATCCCTTTGTGCTGTGCCAGTGAAAGCAGCACAACGTTATCAAGGTCGCAAACCGGCTGATACAGCACAGCATTTACCAACTTCCACTTTTATGTCGCCAGATGATGTGCCTGCGGTGTTTGATGTGCTGCAATCTCGTGTTTGGCAAGAAAAAATCGTGGAAGAACGTGCGACAATTTTAGAAAAAGCGGCGGATTTTTATCAAGAAAATACTGGCTTGTTGCTACGTCTTGCCATTGAAGAAGCAGGAAAAACCTTACCCAATGCCATTGGGGAACTGCGTGAAGCGGTGGATTTCTTGCGTTATTACGCGGAACAAATCCGCTTATTAGACAGCAAAAAAGCCCTCGCACCACCACTAGGCAACGTGCTGTGTATTTCTCCTTGGAATTTCCCTCTGGCAATTTTCACTGGGCAAATCGCTGCAGCCTTGGCAGCGGGCAATAATGTGATTGCAAAACCTGCCGAGCAAACTTCGCTCATTGCTTATTATGCCGTAAAATTATTACATCAAGCAGGCGTGCCACAAGAAGCCTTGCAACTCACCTTAGGGGCTGGGGATTTAGGTGCAGCGTTAGTGGCTCAACCCTTTAATGCAGTAATGTTTACTGGCTCAACGGAAGTAGCCCATTTAATCAATAAACAGCTTGTGAAACGAGAAGATCAACCCGTGCTCATTGCTGAAACCGGCGGTTTAAACACTATGGTGGTAGATTCTTCCGCCTTATTAGAGCAAGTGATTACCGATGTACTCAGTTCCGCCTTTGATTCCGCAGGCCAACGCTGTTCTGCCTTGCGTATTTTATTAGTGCAAGAAGACATTGCGGATCGCTTATACCAAATGATCACCGAAGCAATGAAAGAATTAGTAATTGGCAATCCAGAGCTACTCAATACTGATATTGGACCAGTGATCGATGAAGAAGCACAAGCTAATTTAATCAATTACCAAACACAAGTGCGGTCGTTTTCTCGCCGATATTTTGAATTGGATTCCCCAACTTCAGGGCATTTCGTCGCGCCAGCCATTTATGAAGTGGATTCGTTGGATCAAATTAATCGTGAAGTATTCGGGCCAATTCTACACTTTGTTCGCTATAAAAAAGCAGAATTGGGCGATTATCTGCAAAAAATTAATGCCAAAGGCTATGCCTTAACAGGGGGCTGCCATAGCCGCATCAGCAAAAATGTTGCCTTTGTGCAACAGCATTTAGAATGTGGCAATTTCTACATTAACCGTAATATTGTGGGAGCCGTGGTTGGCGTGCAACCGTTCGGCGGACACGGCTTATCAGGCACAGGGCCGAAAGCAGGCGGCGAGCTTTATGTTCAACGTTTAACCAAAACATCACAATATTATTCATCTATACTTGCAAAAAACAAAGTATTGCCTAGTATTACAGGGGAATTAAATAGCATTGATTATAAAACCACTTCTGTTTTATTACTCGGTCAAGACCACGCTCGTTTAACTGCGGCTTATCAGCGGTTACAACAAGCAGGATTTAATGTTGTTGTAGAAAAAGATAATCCGCTGTTGAGCTATCAATTACCACATCTACAAATCCTAAAAGAAGGACAGCATTTGCAAAAAGCGGTGTTTGTATCGCCTATCGATACCCAAACACGTCAGCGCTTTGCGCAGAATAATCCTGCGATTTTCTGTTTATATGATTGGACAGTCAATCAGGATTTGACCTTGCTATATAACGAATTTTCACGCAGTGAGAATATTTCTGCCGCAGGGGGCAACGCCACCCTAATGGCCATTGAAGAACAATAATTTTATAGGGATAAAGTATGCAGAATTATCAAATCTACACAGCTTTTGGACTGTATCTTGTTATCATTTTAGGGATTGGGATTTACGCCTATATTTCCACCAAAAATTTTAACGATTACATTTTAGGCGGCCGCAAAATGGGTAGCTTTGTTACCGCAATGTCGGCGGGCGCATCAGATATGTCTGGTTGGTTATTGCTTGGCTTGCCCGGTGCAATTTTCCTTACTGGCTTATCAGAAGCCTGGATTGCCGTGGGGCTAACGGTTGGGGCATATCTAAATTACCGCATTGTGGCAGGGCGTTTACGGGTTTTCACGGAACACTATGGCAATGCACTCACCTTGCCTGAATATTTTGCAATGCGATTTCCGAAACGAGCAAAATGGCTGAAAATTCTTTCTTCTTCAGTGATCTTGTTTTTCTTCACTATTTATTGTGCATCTGGTGTGGTAGCTGGGGCAAAATTGTTCCAAAGCTTATTAGGCATTGATTACACCACCGCCTTGATTTTTGGTGCGGTGGCAACCATTGCCTACACCTTTATTGGTGGCTATTTAGCGATTTCTTGGAGCGATACTATTCAAGCCTCATTGATGATTTTCGCTTTATTGCTCGCCCCTGTCATCGTGCTGCTCAACATTAGTTGGGAAGAAATCACCCTTGCCCTAGAAGCTAAATCACAACAAACGGGAATTCCTTATTCCAACTGGCTTTATAATGTATCAGGTATTGGCGTGATTTCGGCCCTTTCTTGGGGATTAGGCTATTTCGGACAACCGCATATCTTAGCCCGTTTTATGGCAGCCAGTTCAGTACAAGCTCTCGATAAAGCGCGCACAATCGGGATCACTTGGATGATCCTCTGCTTAGGTGGCGCTTGTGCAGTGGGCTATTTCGGCTTAGCTTATTTTGAAGTAAAAGGTATCGCCTTAGATTCTGCCGAATCGGTGTTCATTGAAATTTCCAAAGCCATTTTTAATCCTTGGATCGTGGGTATTGTGCTATCCGCCATTTTAGCGGCGATTATGAGTACCTTATCAGCACAATTCTTAATGTGTTCTGCTGCCATTACCGAAGATTTCTACCACGGTTTCTTACGCAAAAATGCCTCAAGCACGGAATTAGTTTGGGTTGGACGCGTAATGGTATTGCTCATCGCCATTGTAGCCATTGCCATCGCACAAGATCCGAATTCTAAAGTAATGGGCTTAGTATCCTACGCTTGGGCTGGCTTTGGCGCATCATTTGGGCCATTGGTGATCCTTTCCCTATTTAACCGCAACATCACCTCCAACGCCGCATTATGGGGAATGTTAGCCGGTGCGGTAACGGTTGTAGCGTGGAAACCGCTAATGACCGCGCTAAACTGGAAAGACATCGCCAACTTATACGAAATTATCCCAGGCTTCCTAGCTTGTTCTTTCGTTACCCTAACCTCATCAATTTTCTCACCTGTAGATAAACAAATCGCTGAGAAATTTGATTCTGCGGTGGAAACGTTTAATCAGCAATAATTGCTTTGTGAAACGAAAAAAGGCTAATCACTTGATTAGCCTTTGTTTTGTTCAAAATAAACTTAGAATGTTAAATAAGGAGCAATTTTTTCAATTGTTGCAGCACCGATGCCTGAAATGTTTGACAAATCTTCTACTGATTTAATTTTGCCTACTTTTTCGCGGTATTCAACAATGGCTTTTGCTTTTGCTTCACCAATACCTGAAAGGTTTTGTAAGGTTTTCGCATCTGCTTTGTTAATGTTGATTTTTTCACCTGCATAAGACTTCGCTTTTTCCGTTAATGATTTCGCTTTGTCTTTTGCGTTATCTGCGCTTGATTTTACTTTTTCTTTTGCATCTTTTGCTTTTTCTTTAGCCTCTTTCGCTTTTTCAGATGCTTTTTCTTTCACTTTATCGGTGAGCGATTTATCTTTTGACGCTTTATCTGTTAAAGATTCTTTGGCAGATTTTGCTTTATTTTCTACCGCACTTTTGGTATCAGCCGCTTTCTCTTTAGCTTTTGCTACTTTTTCACTTGCCGATGATTTTGCAGCATTCGCTTTTTCTTTCGCCGCATCTTTCACTGCATTTGCTTTTTTAGTAGCTTGTTCTTTGACTAAATCTTTTGCTTTTGATGCGCTATCTTGTTTCATTGATTGCGCAGTTGTTTTTACGGCGTCTTTTGCATTTGCCAATGGATTTTCTGCCAATGCAACGCCTGAAGTCGCAACGGCAAAACTTAGTGCTAATACAGATTTTAATAATTTCATCTTAACTCCTTAAGTAGAATGATTTTTTATAAAAATAGCCATACTTATAAATGAAACGTATAAGTAGCGGATAACAAATTGCTCTAATGATATTTTATAGATGCCTTTCTTAGTGTGTTAATTCGTGCAAAAGTTCATTTATTCTCGTTTGAAATCATAAAAATTCGCAAAAATTCTTCCGCACTTTAAGGCGATTTATCGAAAAAAATGATTGCAACGAAAGGTAATCTAGGGTATATCTTTATCCCGTCTGTAAAATTTTTGTTAATTTTTGGACTCACAACATCTTTAAGACGAACTTTGCGTTCGCAAGTTCGCCTTTAATAGAAACTAAATATGCAAAGGAGTAAAAATGAAGAAATTATTAAAACTCTCTCTTATCGCGGGTGTGGCAGCCACCTCTTTTTCTGTGCAAGCAGAAGATAAGTTTGTAACCATCGGGACTGGTGGTCAAACTGGGGTTTACTATGTGGTTGGTCAATCAATCTGTCAATTAGTGAACCGCGATACTGCAAAAACTCATATTAAATGTAACGCGCCTTCAACAGGTGGTTCTGTGGCAAACTTAAATGCGATTGCCGCAGATCAAATGGAAATGGGTATTGCACAATCAGACTGGCAATATCACGCTTACCACGGTACAAGCTCCTTTGCGGGTAAGAAAAATGATAAATTGCGTGCAGTGTTTTCAATTCACCCTGAGCCGTTCACTTTAATGGCGCGTGATGATTCAAATATCAATTCTTTTGATGATTTGAAAGGTAAACGTGTGAATGTGGGCGATCCGGGTTCTGGTACGCGTGCAACAATGAATGTGATCTTGGCTGCGAAAGGCTGGACAGACAAAGAATTTAAAGTGGCGTCTGAATTAAAACCTGCAGAAATGGCATCGGTAATGTGTGATAACAATCTTGATGCGATTACCTATAACGTAGGTCACCCAAATGGTGCGTTGAAAGAAGCGGCAGCGTCTTGTAATGCCCATCTTGTTCCTGTAACAGGTGAAGCCATTGATCGTTTAGTGGCAGCAAACCCTTACTATGCGAAAGCAACGATTCCGGGTGGACTATATCGTGGTACAGATAATCCAGTAGAAAGTTTCGGTGTGTATGCAACCCTAGTCACTTCTGCTGATGTGCCAGAAGATAAAGTTTATGCCGCAGTTAAAGCGGTGTTTGATAACTTTGATCGTTTCAAACGTTTACACCCTGCGTTCGCCAATCTTAAAGAAGAAGATATGATTAAAAACGCACTTTCTGCGCCATTACACGAAGGTGCGGTGCGTTACTATAAAGAACGCGGTTGGTTACAATAATCTCATCTTTATTATTTAGGCAGGCTTAGCCCTGCCTTTTTCCGTTTTCATTCATTTAAAAATTTTCGGGAGATTTTATGTCCGAATCCACAAAAAAAATGGATTACGATGATCTGCAAGATATGGTCGCCTCCAATGATTCAGGCGGACGAAATCCTACTGGTGCAAGCAGAAAGCTGATCGTAATTATCGCAATTTTATGGTCGGTTTTTCAACTTTATTACACCTCCCCTGTGCCATTTTGGCTACAAGAAGTCGTTCGCAATTGGGGGCTAGATATTAATGTGGTGATCGATGACACCAAGGCGCGCTCGATCCACCTTGCCTTTGCATTGTTCTTGGCCTATTTATCGTTCCCTGCTTTTGCGACCTCGCCAAAACATCGCATTCCGTTGTTAGATTGGTTTTTTGCCACCCTTGGAGCATTTTTAGGCGCTTATTACATTTTCTTTTATGAAGGTTTAGTCACACGTTTTGGCGCACCCAATACGCAAGATATTATTGCTGGCTGTCTAGGCGTGTTATTGCTGTTAGAAGCCTGTCGCCGTAGCCTTGGTTTGCCTTTGGTGATTATCGCCAGTGTATTTTTAGCTTATAACTACTTCGGGCAATTCCTGCCAACAGATTGGATCATCAGCCACCGTTCAGGCTCACTTTCACAAATGGTGAACCAACAATGGGTAACCACGGAAGGCGTATTTGGTGTGGCATTAGGGGTTTCTACCAAATATGTTTTCCTGTTTGTGTTATTTGGTGCATTGCTCGATAAAGCGGGCGCGGGTAACTATTTCATTAAAACCGCTTTTGCTTATCTTGGACATCTGCGTGGTGGGCCAGCGAAAGCGGCTGTGGTGTCATCTGGCTTAACGGGGCTAATTTCAGGCTCATCTATCGCTAACGTAGTAACCACTGGAACATTCACCATTCCAATGATGAAACGCGTGGGCTTTTCGGCAGAAAAAGCAGGCGCGGTAGAAGTAGCTTCATCGGTAAATGGACAAATTATGCCACCGGTAATGGGTGCTGCGGCTTTCTTGATGATCGAATATGTCAATATGCCATATAGCCAACTCATCACCTATGCGGCACTGCCTGCATTGATTTCTTATATTGCATTGGTTTATATCGTGCATTTAGAAGCATTAAAAATGAACTTGCACGGCTTGCCAAGAACCGATCCGCCAAATCCATTTTTAGTGACCTTGCTAAAATTGGTCAGCACTATTTTAGTGGTGATTGGCTTAGTGATTGGCGTGGAATTTGGTTTAGGCTGGTTGAAAACCGTTGCACCTGATCATAGTTTCTTAATCGTTGCGGTGTTATTGGCGCTGATTTATCTCGCCTTAATTCGCCGTGTGGCACAATTCCCTGATTTAGAAATTGATGATCCTAATTCCCCAGTGGTAAAACTGCCGTCCGCCAAACCAACAGTAAATGCAGGCTTACATTATTTAATTCCTGTTGTGGTGCTAATTTGGTGCTTAATGGTCGAAATGCTTTCACCAGGGCTATCTGCTTTCTGGGGAACGGTAACCTTGATGATCATTTTAGTCACTCAGCATCCGTTACTAAACTTCTTCCGTAACAAACCGATCACAAAAGATCTGTTTAAACAAGGCATTGATGCCCTTGTTGATGGTTTAGAAACGGGTGCACGTAATATGATCGGGATTGGTATCGCCACCGCAACCGCGGGAATTATTGTCGGCGTTGTTTCACTCACTGGTTTTGGTGTACAGCTCTCTGGCATTATTGAAATGCTCTCAATGGGTAACATTTTGCTTATGCTTATCCTTGTGGCAATATTCAGCTTAATTCTAGGAATGGGCTTGCCAACCACAGCTAACTATATCGTGGTGTCATCTTTAATGGCATTAGTGATTGTAGAAGTGGGTAAACAAAATGGCTTAATCGTACCGCTGATTGCCGTGCATTTATTCGTGTTCTATTTCGGGATTATGGCTGACGTAACGCCGCCTGTGGGTCTGGCCTCTTTCGCTGCTGCGGCAGTATCTGGTGGTAGCCCAATCAAAACAGGTTTAGTGGCATTCTTTTACAGCCTAAGAACAGCGATCTTGCCATTCTTGTTCATCTTTAATACGGATCTGTTATTAATTGATGTGGGCTGGGCAAAAGGCATACTGGTTGCGGTGGTATCCACCATTGCCATACTCGCCTTTACTTCCGCCACAATGAATTACTTCATCACGAAGAACAAAGTGTGGGAAACTGTTGCCCTTATTTTTGCAGCATTTATTATTTTCCGCCCTGGTTTCTTTATGGAATATATTTCGCCAACCTCTTATCACATTGAGCCAGTGAATTTGGCACAAGAGTTGGAAAAAGTGCCAGTTGATGAAAAAATTACCGTCAAAGTGGCCGGCACCAATCCTTATGGAAAACAAATTGAGTTCTATTCTGAACTCAGCGTACCAGAAGGAAAAACCGGTGAAGAGCGCCTAAATAAACTCGGCTTAACCTTGCTCAATACAGGCGAAAGCATTGAAATTGATGGCAAAGCGACACCAAAAGTCATTATTGATATGGTTGAAATTGATTCCCCTGCCACCAAAGCAGGCTTAAATTGGGATCAAACCCTACTCTATATTTCTTTACCAAAAGTGGCTACTGCCAAAGAATGGATGTTCATTCCGGGCTTGTTGATTATTCTCCTTGTTGGATTTAATCAACGCCGTAGAGCGAAAAAACAATAAAAAAATTGACCGCACTTTGTTTTTAAAGTGCGGTTAAATTTTAGCAAATTTTATGCTTAACCATAAAGGATAATATTATGTATAACAAACTACTTATCGCCATTGATCTCAGCAATCTGAAAAGCGCTAAATATGTGGTGGATACTGCCCTCAAACTCACCAACCACAATCCTAACGCGATTTACCGTGTCGCGACCATTATCGAACCCATTGATGACAGCTTTATCTCCGCATTCTTACCGAAAAACTTTGACAAATCTGTCATTGAAGAAGCCAACAAAACCCTACACGATTTCACCAAAGCCCACTTCCCAGAAGGCTCAAAAGTACAACATATTGTCGCCCACGGCACAATTTATGAAGAAATCAACCGCATTGCCGATGAAAAAGAAGTAGATCTCATCATTATGCTTGCCAGCAGCAAACCAAACGCCAAAGGCTTAAGCAGCAACACAGTAAAAGTTGCCCGCCACGGCAAAAAACCGATTTTAATTTTACGATAATTGTAAATAAATCAACAAAAAGCGGAAAAATTTCCGCTTTTTTAACGTGATATTTTCCTATCTAAAAGTGCCAATTTGCACTTGCACTATCTTCCGTTAAATAAACCAATAAAGAACGGATAATTTTGTCGGTAAGTTTAATGCTAGCCATAGTTTTTAAGCCTTTGAAATACAATAAATTTATCTCTAATTGTTCCCTCGTTTTCGTCCAAAAGCAGGTGAGGGAACAATGAGGAAACAATTGCTAAAAACTAAGGTGAAAACAAAAATAAGAAAAAATCTAAGTAATTGATTTTATTGGATTGTTAAAACAGGAAAAATGTGAAAAGTATAAAAAATAAGGATTTGGTGGAGCTGGGGGGAGTTGAACCCCCGTCCGAAATTACTCTACCTTCAGCACTACACGTTTAGTCTAGTCTTTAATTTCACTTAACCACTGCGGACAGACACGCGATAGCTAAGCTAGCTTGATTCAATTTAACGTTTCGATCCTCAAGCGGAGGCGTCCACGCGATCTCGTTTGGGTTTGACTCCTCTTGATCCCCGTCTTACGAGCGGAAGCTGGGGAGAGAAGGCTATGAGCAGGTTATTAAGCTGCTAAAGCGTATTGTTCGTCGTTTGCGACTATTTTTTTGCGGTTTATTTACGAGGCCAACCGCACCTCGACGTGCACCTTGGGCTTCGCTAATCCCGTCGAATCCAGAATCAGCCCCAAAACTCGCATATTCTAGCAAGAAGTGCGGTGAAATTCAAAGTGGTTTTGCCATAAAAAGTCTGACAATATAACATTCAGTGAGCCAATCCACGCAAAATTTATAAAAATCTATTAATTTTTAGCTTAGAGAATCTCAATTCCCCAAAAAAAGCTCAAAATTTTCACCGCACTTTTAAACCAATTACTCTCTCACCACATTCAACGCCGAGAAACTTTGTGCTACGGGCATTATTTCAATGCGGTTGATATTAACGTGGGCGGGTTGTTGGTAGATCCATAGCACGGTGTTAGCGATATCTATTGGCTCAATGGGTTGTACGTTGGCATAGACGCTGGCCGCTTTGCTGTCATCGCCTTTAAAACGTACATTAGAAAATTCAGTGCCGCCGCATAACCCCGGTTCTACATTGGTTACGCGCACCTTAGTACCAGCTAAATCGGCGCGCAAGTTCAAGCTAAATTGTTCCACAAACGCCTTGGTTGCGCCGTAAACGTTGCCACCTGGGTAAGGATATGTGCCTGCGATTGAGCCTAAATTGATGATATGCCCTTGTTGGCGTTCTACCATTTGCGGTAACACTTTGCGAGTGAGATAGGTTAAGCCCACAATGTTGGTGTTGATCATTGTTAGCCAATCGTCAAAATTGGCTTGATGTGCTGGCTCTAAACCTAGTGCTAAACCTGCGTTATTCACGAGCAAATCAATTTGTTGGAATGCTTCAGGAAGTCTGGAAAGTGCGCGATCAATTTCGCTTAAATTATTCATATCCATTTGTAATGGAAAGAAATTTTCGCCTAACTCTGCTTGCAACTTTTCCAGTTTTTCTAAACGGCGAGCCACGCCAATCACTTTGTATCCTGCTTTAATAAACACTTCGCACATTGCTTTACCAAAGCCTGCCGATGCGCCTGTAATTAAAATCGCCATAATTCCCCCTATTTAGTTTAGTTGAGTTAAATATCCCTTACCTAAGGCATTCATTTGTCGCATAATCCAACGTTGTTTTTTCTGCACAAACGCGCTGGGTTTATTTGCTTTAAATATGATTGGATTAGGCAGCACCGCAGCTAATAACGCCGCTTCTTGCTGATTAAGCTGTTTCGCCGATTTTTTAAAATAGGCTTGGCTAGCGGCTTCAACGCCAAAAATGCCATTACCAAATTCAGCAATGTTTAAATAGACTTCTAAAATCCGTTTTTTTGACCAAAGCAGTTCTACCATTAAGGTGGTCGGTAATTCAATGCCCTTGCGTAGCCAGCTTTGTCCGTGCCATAGGTATAAATTTTTTACAGTTTGCTGTGAGATAGTCGAGCCACCCCGCACTTTTGTTGATTTTTTATTGTATTTCAATGCCTTATCGATAGCGTCCCAATCAATCCCGTGATGCTGAGCAAATTTTTGATCTTCGGCGGCGATAACGGCTAATTGCATTTGCCACGAAATTTTATCCAAGCTCACCCATTGATATTTAATGGGGTAACTTTCACCGTTTAAAAGATGACTCACTTTCTGCTGTGCCATATAGGAAGAAAATGGCACAGGCACAACACGAAATAGCAAAGTTATGCCTAAAAAAGCCGCAAACGCATAGAAAGAATAACGCAAGATTCTTTGTTTGATGCGCTGCAACCATTTTGGCTTTTTATTCTTTCTGCCCATCAAGCTGTTCTTTTACCCATTGCATAAACTCAGGTGGCATTGTTTTGATCATATTTGATCCCCTTGTAATGGTTGCCGCGCTGGTGTTCAGATTTTGTTGAATTTCGCGTTGTGAGCAACGCTTATCTAATAACTGCGCTACAATTTGTAAACGCAAGCCCACCGCATCTCGTTCATCTGCGGTGAGTAGCAGCGTGAGTAATTCTTGTTCTTTATTTTGTGCAAACGCAGTACGTAAAATCTCGATAAATGCCTGCCATTGATCCATATTTTTGCTCACATACATAGCTTTCTCCTAGGATTAAAACGTTTCACTGTGCTATTAAACTACTTCACTAGTATAATCTATTCTGTTCGGCTTGGGTAAATTTTTCTGCCTTTTCTCCTTGCAACAGCTGGTAATAATAATCGTAAGCTAGCACATTTTGCACATATCCACGGGTTTCATAAAACGGAATGGTGGCGATAAATTCTGCCATTGTGAGCTTGCCATTGGATTTTGCCAGCCAGCTATCAACACGCCGTGCGCCTGCGTTGTAAGCCGCAGCAATTAAAATGCGATTATTGCCATATTTTTCCGCAAGCTGATTAAGATGAGTTGTACCAAGCATAATATTATCAATAGGATCAAACAGTTGGCTCTCTTTTTTATAAGGGAGTTGATCTTGCTCTGCGGTGAGCTTCGCCGTGCTTGGCAACAGTTGCATCAATCCGCGCGCATTGGCAGAAGAGGTTACATTTGCACGCCACGCACTTTCTTGACGGGCGATTGCCATAGCAAAAGTGCGGTGGATTTTTGCGTTATTTTTATTATTAATGAACAAATCAAACCACATTTGATAAGTGTTAGGTAAACGTAAGGCAATATAATCCCACGCTTTCGCTTGAATCGTGGCTTCCACTTGTAAATCAGCCCACTGATTTTGCTCGGCATATTGGGCTAAGGCAAGTTTGCTTGTAAAATCCGAGCTATCTAACAATGCCCGCCATTCACGCTGAATATTGGCACGATCATTGAGTGCCTGTAACTCATTAATGCGCGCAAATTGCTTAGCATAACGCTGTAAAGGTTTTTCATTGGACGAGAAAGTTTTCATCGTAGGTTGATAATCCACGCCCAAACGCTGTGCTGCAAGCATTGGGTAAAATCCCCGTGCATTTTGCTGCATTTGCTGCCAAATCTGAGTGGCTTGCGCAGTTTTGCCTTGCTGAAATAACACTTCACCTTGCCAATATCGCCATTCATCTTTCTGTTTACCTTGTTCTGAAAGCAAATTTAACCAAGGTTGAATATCCGCTTTTTCACGCAATGCCACACGAATACGGCGTTCAGTTTGTTTATCTTCTTTTAAGGTTTGCAGGGTTGCATCGCGCCATTGCTGAATAGACGGATTTTCGCTATCAAAAAGCTGGCTCACCAAGGCAGATTGCCAGCCTTGAGTTTGCGCGGGCGATAAATTAAAGCGAGCCGCCCATTGTTGTAATTGGGCAAAAGGGGCGCTGACATTGAGCTGATTTTCCGTAATAGTTTTAATAAAACGAGGCATTACGGCAAGCAAAATCTGTTTATTTTCATCATTGGCAGGCAAATTTTCTATATAAAAAGCGTTGCTTGGAGAAAGCAATAAACGCGGTGATTTCAATAAATTAGCCAGATTGGTCAGCCAAGTTTTTAATTTGGCATCTCGCGTAAGCGCTGCCAATTCGCTAATTAAGGCACGATTATTTTTTTCTATGGCAAGCAGGGCGCGCTGTTTAATTAGCTCTTCCGTAATCACACCCTGATCGTAGGCTTGCTGGAAAATAGCTTGGCATTGCGTAGGTGAGCTATTTCCTGTGAGCCATAAGTCTTTGATTTTTATCGCAAGTGCGGTGTTTTTTTCTATAATTTTGTCTGCTGTCGCTTCAGGTTCTGTTTGCGATGAAGGTTGCTTTTCTTGCTGTTGTGCTGTCATCACAATGCAAGAGGCGCTGTTATCTTTGGGTAAATCGTTCACATTGGCTAAAATCGCCTGCCAATTTTGTGTATCGTATTGTTGCTGTAACCAATAATTAGGCAAATTCTTGAGCGGAAAATCAGGATATTTCTTTGCAAAATCAATAACTTCATCAAAAGACAAGTTCGCTTTTTTTGCTATTAACAATTGATATTCTGCATAAGGTAAGAGCGGATAATCTTGCAGCTGAACCAATAATCCTTTGGCTATATCTAGTGTGGTTTCACTTTGGGAAAGGGCTAAATACTGTTGCAGCTTGCGATAAATTTCGCGTTCGCGCGCCAGTTTTTGTTGGCTTACTAACAATGCTTTTGCAGCATCATTATTTTCAGGGCTAGCATTAGCTTTATTTACATTTTGCCCCTCTGTGATATTTTGCTTTTCCGTTACATTTTGCGCTTGCTTTACATTTTCTGCCGCTTTTATTTCTGTATTTTGTGCGGTTGAATTCACTGCACGAGCTGGCGGCGCCGAATTTCCCCATACGAAAAGGGAAAGCGAAGATAAGCTTAAGGCAAGCAAGGTTTGGGTAAATTTCATAACATTCCTTTTTATGGCACTTTTTAGATAGGATAAAAATTAGGTAAAAACCACCGCACTTTTGTGCTGTTGTAATGGCTATTTCATAACTACATTTATAAACAAAAGCCCGAATAAATCGGGCTTAAAATCTAACTGATTATTAGACCGCACTTGGCTAAAAAAGTGCGGTGAAATTTTTAGAAGTTTTTACGGCAGTTCGTCAATATCGTCTTTATTCACTTTTTGAATCACCATATGTTCACGTCTTAAGCCCAGATCATAGGCGATACTAATAGCAATATAAATGGTGGAATAAGTACCAAAGCCGATACCGATTAAAAGCGCCAATGAGAAACTATGGATCGTAGGCCCACCAAACACAAACAGTGCGATCACCACGAAAAGCGTTGTGATCGATGTCATCAAGGTTCTTGATAGGGTTTGGGTGAGTGAAATATCAATAATATCCACGGTGTCAATACGGCGAATTTTACGGAAGTTTTCACGCACACGGTCAAATACCACGATACTATCGTTCAGTGAGTATCCCACCACCGATAAAATGGCTGCCACAAAGGTGAGATCCATTTCGATTTGGAAATAAGAAAAGATCCCAAGAGTTACAATCACATCGTGCGCAAGGGCAACAATCCCCCCTGCTGCTAAACGCCATTCAAAGCGGAATGCAATGTAGGCAAGCAACATTAATAAGGTGATTAATGTCGCATAGATCGCGCCTTGGGTAAGTTCTTCACCCACATTTGGACCAACAAATTCCACGCTGCGAATTTGGATATCATTATCCAATTTGCTGAGCATTCCTTTGATTTGCGTGCCAATATCCGCGCCGCCAGCCGAAGCTGAAAGACGGATCATTACATCACGCACGCCACCTGTGGTTTGCACTAATGGGCTTTCGATACCATTTTCTTTTAAGGTGGCTCGGATTTTTTCTAAATCAGCGGGTTGGGAAAAATGCGTATCCACCACCGTACCGCCAGTGAAATCCAAGCCCCAGTTAAAGCCTTTGGTTACAATGCTTGTAATACAAAGTGCGGTAACAATTAATGAGAAAATATAACCCACAAGGCGGTAGCGCATAAATGGGATAAGCTTGAATGGCAAGATTACCCCTTTATATTCATTCACTTTTTTATCTTTTGCAAATAAGCTCATCGTAACCACCTTAAATAGATAATTTCTCAACGCGTTTGCCGCCGTAAAGTAAATTTACCAGCATTCGAGTTCCTGTAATCGCAGTAAACATTGAGATCGCAACCCCTAATGAAAGGGTGATCGCAAAGCCTTTAATTGGCCCTGTTCCCACCGCATAAAGCACGATAGAAGTTAAAATTGTGGTTAAGTTAGCATCAAAAATACTGCTAAATGCCCCGTTATAGCCTTCGTTAATGGCTTGTTGAATGGAGCGTCCGTTACGAATTTCTTCTTTAATCCGCTCAAAAATCAACACGTTCGCGTCCACAGACATTCCCACCGAAAGAATAATCCCTGCAATCCCCGGCATTGTGAGTGTTGCTCCCGGAATTAACGACATTAAACCAACGAGCAAAACCATATTTGCAAGCAGAGCCATACTTGCAAATAAGCCGAACACTTTATAGTAAATCAGCATAAACACCACAGTAATGGCTAAGCCCCAAAGCCCGGCTTGCAAGCCTTGTTCCACATTTTGCGCACCGAGTGATGGCCCAACTGTACGTTCTTCCACAATTTGGATTGGCGCGGTTAACGCACCAGAACGCAATAACACGGAAAGATTAAGCGCTTCATTTGGGCTATCAATCCCAGTGATTTGGAATTGGCTACCAAAACGTCCTTGAATGGTTGCAATATTGATCACTTCTTCGTGTTTAGCTAGAACTGTTTTGCCATTTTCATCTTTTTTGCCGCTGTCTTTATATTCAACATATAAGGTTGCCATCGGCTTTTTCAGATTCATTTTGGTGGTTTGCGACATCATATCGCCGCCTTCGCTATCCAAGGTTACACTTACTTGCGGCGTACCTGAATTTTGATCAACCCCTGATGACGCATTGACAATATGCTCCCCCCCTAATACCGCACGTTTGTACAGCACCACAGGGCGACCATTACGATCAAATTTCACTTCAGAATCTGAAGGCACCATTCCACGCATTGCCGCATCAACATTGGCGTTTTGGTTCACTAAACGAAACTCAAGGGTGGCTGTTGCGCCTAAAATTTCTTTTGCGCGTGCAGTATCTTGAACGCCCGGTAATTCCACCACAATACGCTCTGCGCCTTGGCGTTGAATCACGGGTTCAGAAACGCCCAATTCTTCCACACGGCGGCGTAAAATACTCAAGTTTTGCTCAATGGCGTGATCGCGCGCTTCATTTAACGCAGCATCAGATAAGGTTAAAGAAAGCGTGTTATTAGAAATTTCACGAATATCTAAATTGGGGTGCGCTTGACGCAATAAGCGCTGAACAGCTGAAAGCTGATCAGGATTTTTTAGGGTAACCACAGTGCTATGATTTTCCCCTGCGCGAATATTGGTATATTGATATTTCGCTTTACGCAATTCGCCCAATAAACCGTCTTGCAACTGCTCTTGACGTTTAGCCAGCGCAGTATTCATATCCACTTCCATTAAAAAGCGTACACCACCACGCAAGTCCAAGCCCCATTTCATTGGTGAACCACCAATATCAGAAAGCCATTTTGGCGTAGCTGGCGCAAGGTTAAGCGCGACCGAATAGTCATTGCCTAATTTTTCGCTGATTTTATCTTTGGCAAGCAGCTGATCATCAGTGTTATTAAAACGAGCAAGAATTGAACCGTTTTCTAATTTAATGGATTTTATAGTGAGATGATTTTCGTTAAGAAGCGTTTGCACATTGCTAAGGGTTGTTGTGTTGGCTTCTTGTCCACGAGTTCCTGAAATTTGAACGGCAGGATCTTCACCGTAAAGATTTGGGAGAGAATATAAAACACCAATGGCGACCACAAGGGTCACCATTATATTCTTCCATAAAGGGTAACGATTTAACATAACTTTCCAGTTCCCTTGCGGAAATAGTTAATAATTAAAGGCTTTTTAATGAACCTTTTGGTAACACAGAAACAATGAAATCACGTTTAATGGTAATTTCTGTGCTGTCATTTAAGGCAAGAACAACATAATCGCTTTCTGCCCCAATTTTGGTGATTTTACCAATAATACCACCTGAAGTAAGAACTTCCGTGCCTTTCGCTAACTCAGCCATTAATTGCTTATGTGCTTTATTGCGTTTTGCTTGTGGACGATAAATCATAAAATAGAAAATCAATCCGAACAGAACGAAAATAAATAACATTGACATTGGGCTACCTTGTTGAGCTTCCATCTTTAATCCTTTTTGTTAGTTAATGAAAATGTAGGACGTTAAAATAGCACAAAAACCCTTTATTGACAAAGCGCTTTTGCAAAAGTGCGGTGATTTATGTCAAGGTTTTCACAACAAAAACTTGAGCAAAAAGCACCGCACTTTCTCTTTCTTAGAAAAGATAAAACCTGCCAAAATGCAGGTTTTATTTTATGCGTTAATTTAATTTTTTCGGCGCGCTGCCATTACTTTTCCCATCGCACTTAATTCTTCTTGTGGAATATGGATTTTGCCAAGTTCAAATAAAGGTTCTTCAATGGCAATATGGCTGTCATAACCAGCAATAAATTGTGCAATAAGCGGTGTGGGAATTTGTGTAATTTCGCCTTTTAGCAAGGCTTTCAACTGCACCGACAAAGCCGCCCAATTTTGATGCAAGGTTTCGTGTTGGCTTTCTAAGCGTTCCACATCGGCTTTGGCTTGTGGGCAGTATTTTAGCAATGCAGGGAAAAAATCCTTTTCTTCATCATCGTGGTGCAATGGTGCGGCAATATTGAAATAATTCAAAATTTGCTGCACATCTTTTTGCACCGCTTGAATGTTGCCATTTTTCTCTAAATAGTTAGGCAAAATATTCAGCTGACGACAGAACATTTTCACTTTGCCGTGGCAGGCGTAAAGCATTTCAATCGGCTCATTCCAGCTGGCAAATTGTTGCGGTTGAAGATTAAGCATTTTGTTCACCTTGTGGATTAGAAGATTGTGCATTAGCAGCTTGTGCGTTTTGTTGCACTTCACTTTGCAATGGCGGAACAGGCTTACCAATGCGCGCATAGAAATCTTGCACAAATTGTTCAAAGGTATCGTTCTCAATGGCTTCACGAATTTGTGCCATTAAGCGTTGATAATAACGTAAATTGTGAATAGTGTTTAATCTTGCGCCTAAAATTTCACCGCACTTATCTAAATGGTAAAGATAGGCTTTGGTGTAATTTTTACAGGTGTAACAATCACATTCTGGATCAAGCGGGCTTGTGTCATCACGGTATTTCGCATTACGAATTTTCACAATGCCGTCTGTAACAAATAAATGTCCGTTGCGTGCGTTGCGGGTTGGCATTACGCAGTCGAACATATCAATCCCACGGCGAACGCCCTCCACCAAATCTTCAGGTTTTCCCACGCCCATTAAGTAGCGAGGCTTATCCGCAGGCAGTTGCGGGCAAACATATTCTAAAATGCGGTGCATATCTTCTTTCGGCTCGCCCACTGCCAAACCGCCCACCGCATAACCGTCAAAGCCGATCTCTACCAAGCCTTCAACGGAAACTTTGCGTAATTCTTCATACACGCCACCTTGCACAATGCCGAATAAGGCGTTTTGATTGCCTAACTCATCGAAACGGTTACGGCTACGTTTCGCCCAGCGGAGCGACATTTCCATTGATTTTTTCGCATAATCAAAAGTGGCGGGATAAGGCGTACATTCATCAAAGATCATCACGATGTCAGAACCCAGATCATATTGAATTTCCATTGATTTTTCAGGGGAAAGGAAAATACGTTCGCCATTAATTGGATTTTGGAATTTCACCCCTTCTTCGGTAATTTTGCGTAATTTACCTAGGCTGAACACTTGGAAACCGCCACTATCGGTTAAAATTGGGCGATGCCAGCTCATAAAATCGTGTAAATCGCCGTGTTTACGCATAATTTCTTGCCCAGGGCGTAACCAAAGGTGAAAGGTGTTGCCAAGCAAAATTTCTGCCCCTGTGGCACGCACTTCTTCTGGTGTCATTCCTTTTACCGTGCCGTAAGTGCCGACAGGCATAAAGGCTGGGGTTTGCACTTCAAATTCCCCTTGCGGGCGTTGGAAAGTCATTGTGCCACGGCGTGCCGTGCCATCAGTTTTATGAAGTTTAAATTTCATTGTCATTATGTTTCCTTTTCGAATAAACAGTTCGAGGGTTAATTAATAGGCATTAGCGATTAATCTAAGCCCGTTACATTAGGATTTTTCGTAATAAACATCGCATCGCCATAACTGAAAAAACGGTAGCCATTTTGCACCGCACTTTCATAGGCTTGCATCGTGTGCTTGTATCCTGCAAAGGCAGAAACTAGCATAATCAGCGTACTTTCTGGTAAATGGAAATTGGTGATTAAGGCGTCCACCACAAGGAATTTTTTACCTGGGTAAAGAAAGATGGACGTATCAGAAAAATACGGCGCAAGTAGTTGCCCACTCTGGTTTTCTTGGCTAAATAACGCCGCACTTTCAATGGAGCGCACGGAGGTTGTTCCCACGGCAATCACACGCTTGCCGTTGGCTTTGGTGCGCAAAATGGCGTCCACCGTTTCCTGCGGCACTTCCACATATTCCGCGTGCATTTTGTGATCTTCAATATTTTCTACCCGCACAGGCTGGAATGTACCCGCGCCAACGTGCAAAGTAACAAAGGCAAAATTCACGCCTTTTGCTTTCAGCTTTTCCAATAATTCATTATCAAAATGCAAGCCCGCAGTGGGTGCCGCCACCGCGCCCGGTACTTTGTTATAGACCGTTTGATAGCGTTCTTTATCAGCATCTTCATCGGGGCGATCAATATAAGGTGGCAGTGGCATATGGCCGATTTGTTGCAGCACGTCTAAAAGTGCGGTGCTTTTTTCTGCCATTTCTAGCTCAAATAAAGTATCGTGGCGGGCTTTCATAATCATTTTAATGCCCTTGCCTTCGCCCAATTTATCTTCGCCGAGAAACAACTCTGCTCCTTCTTTCGGGGCTTTGGAAGAACGAATATGCGCGAGAAAACGATCTTCCGACAAAATTCGTTCCACCAACACTTCAATCTTACCGCCGCTAGCTTTGCGACCGTACATTCTCGCTGGGATTACGCGGATGTTGTTAAAAATTAGTAAATCCCCCTCATTGATGAGATCCACCACATCGGCAAAAGTGCGGTGAAAAAGTTCACCATTTTCACCATTAAGCTGTAATAACCGGCTGGCGGTGCGATCCGCTTTGGGATAGCGCGCGATCAACGCATCGGGTAAATCAAAATAAAAATCTGAAACACGCATAATTCTTTTAATTAAAATAAGAGTAAACAGGGATTAGTTGGCGTAGTCTATTGAGATTTTGTGGATTGTACAAGGAAAATCTAAAAGTGAAAAACGTTCCAAAAAACAACCGCACTTTTAATGCCGTCAAATGATGGCAAAAGTGCGGTCAAATTTTCACAAGGTTTTAATTAATCTTTCTTATGGCTTAATTGCGGTAAGAAAGATTCTTTTGAAATGCTGAGTAACCCCGTTTGGGTGTAAATCCCTAATTTATCGCGAGTATCCACAATGTCCAAGTTACGCATTGTTAATTGACCGATACGATCTAATGGATCGAATGGCGCATTTTCAATTTTTTCCATACTCAAACGCTCTGGGTGATAAGTGCTGTTCGCTGATGAAGTGTTTAAGATGGAATAATCGTTCCCACGGCGTAACTCAAGGGTAACTTCGCCTGTAATCGCACGCGCCACCCAACGCTGAGCGGTTTCACGCAACATTAAGGCTTGCGGATCGAACCAGCGACCTTGATACAACAAGCGACCTAAACGTAAGCCGTTGATACGGTATTGTTCGATGGTGTCTTCATTGTGAATTGCACTGAGCAAGCGTTCGTACGCGATGTGTAATAACGCCATTCCTGGGGCTTCATAAATACCACGAGATTTCGCTTCGATAATGCGGTTTTCGATTTGATCCGACATTCCCAAGCCGTGGCGACCACCAATGCGGTTGGCTTCAAGGAAGAGTTCCACTAAATCGCTAAATGATTTGCCATTTAACGCCACTGGCACGCCCTCTTCAAAGCGTACGGTTACTTCTTCAGGTTTGATTTCTACATCTTCACGCCAGAATGGCACGCCCATAATTGGGTTTACAATGCGAATGCCACGGCTTAATAATTCTAAATCTTTCGCTTCGTGGGTTGCACCAAGCATATTGGAATCTGTTGAATAGGCTTTTTCTACCGACATTTTGTATTCAAAACCATTCGCGATCAAAAATTCTGACATTTCGTGGCGGCCGCCAAGCTCTTCAATAAAACGGTTATCTAACCAAGGTTTGTAAATTTTTAAATTTGGATTGGTTAATAAGCCATAGCGATAAAAACGTTCAATATCGTTACCTTTGAAGGTACTACCATCGCCCCAGATATTTACATCATCTTCTTTCATTGCAGAAACCAACATTGTGCCAGTTACCGCACGGCCTAATGGTGTGGTGTTGAAATAGGTAGCGCCACCGGTAGAAATATGGAATGCACCACATTGAATTGCGGCAATCCCCTCGTGTGCAAGCTGGCTACGGCAGTCGATTAAACGTGCGTTTTCCGCACCGTATTCCATCGCTTTGCGTGGAATGGCGTTGTAATCTTCTTCATCAGGCTGACCTAAATTTGCTGTATATGCGTAAGGAATTGCGCCATTTTGACGCATCCAAAGCAATGCTGCACTGGTATCTAATCCGCCTGAAAAGGCAATTCCAACTTTTTGCCCTACTGGAAGGCTTTGTAAAATCGTGTTTGACATAGTAATACCTTATGGTTTTATTTAAGTTATCGTTTGCGTGATTTTAAATCGGCTTATTATCAATGAAATTGCCTTTAAAGTCTATGCGATATTAAAGAGATTTTTCTTGCGTTGGGATCATCAAATCTGGATCGGGATATTGATAAACAAAATCCAACTCTTGGCAAATTTTATTCCCCTCCACAATACGCACAGGATCATCTGGCGAGCAAATAAAGTGCGGTGCAATTAACCCAAGTTTTTCCGCCATTTGCCCGTAATATTGTGCTTTCGGTGGGTGATGGGGCGCAGAAAGATGATACAACCGCTGTCCGCTTGGCGTTTCAAGCAAAAGCTGAATGGCGCGCGCGCAATCATCAATATGCACTAAATTCACTGGCGTGTTGCCCTGCTGCACTGCTTGTTTATTTGCCAATGAATAGACAGGGTGACGATCTGCTCCAACCAGTCCAGCAAAGCGGATAATATCACAATCCACATTGCTTAACGCTGTCAACCATTGTTCAATTTCTAGCAAGCCTTGTCCTATTTCACTGTCCGGATGCGGGATCTGGGCTTCATCAAAATGTCCATTTTGCATTGGAAAAACAGAACTAGAGCTGATAAAAATAAAATGCTGAACGCCGTGATTTAAGGCTTCATTCACCAGATTTTTAATGCCCTGCACATAATCCTGCACATTGAAGAAATATTGACTTGGCGGAATGTTGATGACAAGGCTGTCCACCGCCAACAGCGCCGATAAATCATCAGGATCAGCGTTAATTTCAGGCTCAAGCAACAAATGATAGGTTTCAAATCGCATTAAACGCATTTGTTCCACTTCATCGTGCGTGCGTTTCGTGCCTTTTACCGTCCAACCTAAATGTTTTAAATGGCGCGCAAGGGGCAACCCCAACCAACCTAATCCAACGATTGCAACAGATCGCATATTACCTCGATATTCTAATAAAACTGCATTGCATTCTAGCGGAAAATTTAACCAGAAACAAAGAAGAAAATCATTCCAAAAAGATAAAAAAAGTGCGGTGAAATTTTTTTAATTTTTCACCGCACTTCGTGAAATAAATTAGATAACGTTTAAAGATGAAAAGTAAATGAAAGGCAAAGGAAAAAGACGAAAGGCAAGCCACCTTTCGTCTTTGCCATTTTATGATAGGAAAAACCGTTTATTCTGGCTGTTTTGTTGGTGAAATTTTTTCTACTTTTGCTTGTTTCACCATATTATCCGCCACTTCTAAAATGGTGATTTTTAAGCCGTTGATTTCACATTCCGTGCCTTCTTCGGGAATTTCTTCCAAATGCTCTAAAATCAATCCGTTGAAAGTGCGCGCTTCGTCTGTGTCTAAATGCCAGTCAAACAATTT
This sequence comes from Avibacterium avium, assembly GCF_900454535.1. Classification (GTDB taxonomy): domain Bacteria; phylum Pseudomonadota; class Gammaproteobacteria; order Enterobacterales; family Pasteurellaceae; genus Avibacterium; species Avibacterium avium. Next base: position 1,128,011 of record NZ_UGSP01000001.1, on the reverse strand, counting down.
GTTCAGATCACGAATATTGGCAGAGCCTTCAATGATCATTGAGCCGTCAGATTGCTGAGTAACTTCTTCATCAATGGACGGAGCAGTTGAAGTGGTAAATTCGCCCACGATTTCTTCCAAAATATCTTCCAAGGTGACCAAGCCTTTGATGTCGCCATATTCGTCCACCACCAAGCCAATCCGCTCTTTTTTACTGCGGAAATTCAATAATTGCGCATTAAGCGGCGTGCCTTCGGGGATAAAATAGGCTTCGTCCACCGCGCGGATCAAGGTTTCTTTGCTGAATTCATTTTTATCTAGCATTAAGCGATAGGCTTCGCGCACACGCAAAATACCTAGCACATTTTCGTCCATACTCTCTTTGTACAGCACCACTTTACTGTGCGCCGAATGGTTGAGCTGACGCATAATGGCTTTCCAATCATCGTCAATATCGATCCCGCCAATGTCGTTGCGCGGCACCATAATGTCGTCCACGGTAACTTTTTCTAAATCTAAAATAGAAAGCAACATTTCTTGGTGAGCGGAAGGAATGAAATGCCCCGATTGATTCACAATGGCGCGTAATTCTTCTGTGCTTAAAGAACTGGTTTTTTGCTCGTTTTTCACGCGGAATAATTTCATCAAGCCACGAATAATCAGGTTCATCAAGAACACAATGGGGCTAAAAATTTTCAGCAATGGGGTGAGAATATGGCTTGATAAAAACGCCACTTTTTCAGGATAAAGTGCGGCAATAGTTTTCGGAAAAATTTCCGCAAAGATCAACATTGCGAAGGTTAATGCCCCTGTGGCAATCGCCACGCCCATATCGCCATATAAACGCATACCAATAATGGTTGCAATGGCAGAGGCAGAAATATTCACAAGGTTATTACAGATAAGAATCAGGCTAAGTAAAATATCTGTTTTTTTCAAAAGTTTTTCTGCTTTTTTCGCCCCTTTATGCCCTTTTTCGGCTAAAAAGCGCATACGATAGCGGTTGGCGGAAAGCAAGCCTGTTTCTGAACTGGAAAAATAGGCGGATAAAATGAGTAAAATAATTAAAGTGATAAATAACGTACTAAGGGGAATACTATCCAAAATCAAGTCCTTTTATAAAACCATCGTTCTTGGGTGGCCGAAATTAAAGCCCTAACCCAAACGCAACTCGGCTGCCAAAATAGGCAATCGAAAGCAAAATCATACCTGAAATGCTATAAATAATCACCTTTTTTCCACGCCAATGCCATTTCCAATGCCCGAGTAACGCGACACCTAGCACCAACCACGCAAGGAACGAAAAGATGGCTTTTTGTACATTTTGCATACCGAAGAAATCTGGCAAATAAATCGCCCCAGAAATTAGCGTTAGGGTCAGCAACACTTCACCACTTAGCATTAAGCGGAAAAAATGGCGTTCCACCGTCATTAATGGCGGAATAATTGGCGATAAAGCCAGTTTTTTGCTTTTTAGATTGCGGTCAATCCACCACAACTGCACAGCATATAAAGTGGCAATAAAACAAACAGCATAAGCCAACAGCGCCAAGCCGATATGCAAGAATAAGCCCACATTGTGGATCAAATGCTGCACGATAGAAAAAGGTAAAAATGTTTGTAAAATCAAATTGATAATGGCAAGGCAATAGACAATCGGCAACAAAAACCATAGCGTATTCACCCGAAAACCAATGGCAAAAGTTGCTAAAGCCGCCACGATCACACTTAGCAAGGAACTGATGTCCATTAAGGTGAAAGTTTGCTCATTCGCCCAATGGGAAAACAACGGCGCAAGGCTGATGCCGTGGGTAATAATCGCCAAAAGTGCGGTGCAAAAAAACAATGTTTTATTCGGTTTTTTGGTTTGTTCGCCCGAATGGGCTTTCAACAACATCGGGGTAATGAGAAGAATGCTAATTAAATATAAAAAAATTGAAACAACGGCAAACCACATTTTTATTCACCTTATTTATTCGCTTTAATGCCAAATTAAGAACTATTCTTATTCTAGCCTTGCCGCACTAAAATCGCTATAAATTTCTTTCAAATGATGAAAATCTGTGGGATTTCAGTATAATTGGCACAATTTATTTCATTTCATTCCACTCAAATTTAGGAAAAACGATGTTTGAAAACCTTTCTGATCGGCTCTCGAAAACCCTGCGTAACATAACAGGGAAAGGGCGTTTAACCGAAGATAATATTAAAGATACCCTGCGCGAAGTGCGTATGGCATTGCTTGAAGCAGACGTTGCGCTGCCTGTGGTTCGTGAATTTATCAATAAAGTGAAAGAACGTGCTATCGGCGAAGAAGTAAATCGCAGCTTAACGCCGGGGCAAGAATTTCTCAAAATTGTGCAATCCGAGCTTGAAAAAGCGATGGGTGAAGCGAATGAAAGCCTAAATCTTGCCACTCAGCCACCAGCGGTGATCCTAATGGCGGGTTTGCAAGGGGCGGGTAAAACCACCAGTGTGGGGAAATTAGCCAAGTTCTTGCGTGAACGTCAGAAGAAAAAAGTAATGGTGGTGTCGGCGGACGTGTATCGCCCTGCGGCGATCAAACAGCTTGAAACCCTCGCGCAAGCCGTTGGCGTGGATTTTTTCCCGTCTAACAGCCAGCAAAATCCAGTAGAGATTGTGCAAGCTGCCCTAGCAGAAGCTAAGCTCAAATTCTATGATGTGTTGATTGTGGATACTGCTGGTCGCTTGCACGTTGATGGCGAAATGATGGAAGAAATCCAAAAAATTCACACCGCACTTAATCCTGTGGAAACCCTTTTCACCGTGGACGCAATGACGGGTCAAGATGCTGCCAACACCGCAAAAGCCTTTAATGAAGCGCTACCGCTTACTGGGGTGATTCTTACCAAAGTGGACGGTGATGCGCGCGGCGGTGCGGCACTTTCTATTCGCCAAATCACCGGCAAACCGATTAAATTCTTAGGGGTTGGGGAAAAAACAGATGCCCTTGAGCCTTTCCACCCTGATCGTGTGGCTTCACGCATTTTAGGAATGGGGGACGTGCTTTCGCTAATCGAAGATCTACAACGTTCTGTGGATCAAGAAAAAGCGGAAAAAATGGCGAAAAAATTCCAAAAAGGCGATGACTTCACTTTGGAAGATTTCCGCGATCAGCTCATTGAAATGAAAAAAATGGGCGGAATGATGACAATGCTTGAAAAATTACCAGGTGCGAAAAATCTGCCTGAGCACATTAAAAATCAAGTTGACGACAAAATGTTCATCAAAATGGAAGCCATCATCAATTCAATGACCCTAAAAGAGCGCGCCAAACCTGAGATCATCAAAGGTTCACGCCGCCGCCGCATAGCGCTTGGCTCAGGCACACAGGTGCAAGACGTGAATAAATTGCTCAAGCAATTTGACGAAATGCAGCGTATGATGAAAAAAATGCGCAAAGGCGGTATGGCAAAAATGATGCGTGGAATGAAAGGAATGATGGGCGGAATGGGCGGCCTAGGTGGTCTTGGCAATATGTTCAAACGCTAATCAATAAAAATGATAAAAAATATAGCCCCGCAAAATAAAGTGCGGGGCTTTTTTTGTGTTTTTTATTCTGCTTTCGCCATTTCAAATTCGATCAACATCATTAAGATATGGATCACTTTGATGTGAATTTCTTGAATGCGATCGGCATAACGGAAATGTGGCACGCGAATTTCTACATCCGCAAGCCCTGCCATTTGTCCGCCGTCTTTGCCAGTCATTGCGATGACTTTCATTCCTTTGTCTTTCGCTGCCTTGATGGCATTTAAAATATTTTTAGAGTTGCCCGAAGTGGATAAGCCAAACAGCACGTCGCCTTTTTGCCCTACCGCTTCAATATAGCGAGAGAACACATAATCATAGCCAAAATCATTACTCACGCAGCTTAAATGGCTGACATCAGAAATAGCAATGGCTGGGTAGCCGGGGCGATTTTCACGATAGCGCCCAGTGAGTTCTTCGGCAAAGTGCATTGCATCACAATGAGATCCACCATTACCGCACGAAAGCACTTTTCCGCCTTGTTTAAAGCTATCCGCAATTAACAATGCAGCTTGTTGAATTAATTCGATATTTTTTTCATCATTGACGAATTTATTAAGCACGTCCTGCGCTTCGTTCAGCTCGGCTTTAATTTGATCTAAGTACATTTTGTTCTCCTTTTGAGATAACGCATTAAAGTTAAAATGGCGTTAATCTATCACGATTTTGCCATTAATTCATTATATTTCCGTGCCTAGGGTTGTAACGCTTGAAGCAATTCTGTAACAAAATCCAACCGCACTTTGTTATCGGTTAAATCACGCTGAAATCTAAATTTCGTTGGGCCGTCAAAGCGATACACCGCAGGGAATTGCTGAATCAGTTGCAAAAATTTTGTTGGATCAAGGCTCGCTTGAGGGGAAAACTCAATAAAGCCTCCTTGTGCTGTCGCTTCAATGCGAATGATCTGCAATGGCTTGGCTTGCAAACGCAGTTGGGCAATTTGTAATAAATTCTTGGCAGGCTGCGGCAATAGTCCGAAGCGGTCGATAAGCTCCACTTTTAATTCATCAAGCTCGTGCGTATTTTCTGCCCCTGCAATGCGTTTATAAAAACCAAGACGCATATTCACATCGCCTAGGTAGTCATCTGGCAATAAGGCTGGAATACGCAAATCAATTTCAACTTGGCGCTGGGTGAGTTCATCAAGAGAAGGTTCACGCCCCTCTTTCAACGCATTCACCGCACTTTCTAGCAGATCCATATATAAAGAAAAACCAATGCTTTCAATTTGTCCACTTTGCTCATCACCAAGCAACTCCCCTGCGCCACGAATTTCTAAATCTTGCGTTGCCAACATAAAACCTGCGCCAAGGTTATCCAGACTTTCCAAGGCTTCAAGGCGTTTCAAGGCATCTTTTGTCATTGCTTTTGGCGGTGGCGTGAGCAAATAGGCATAGGCTTGATGATGCGAACGCCCCACTCGCCCACGCAGTTGGTGTAATTGTGCTAAGCCAAAGCGATCCGCGCGTTCAATGATGATGGTGTTCGCTGTTGGAACATCAATCCCTGTTTCAATAATAGTGGAGCAAACTAGCACGTTATAGCGCTGATGATAAAAATCAGACATCACACGTTCTAACTCACGCTCTCGCATTTGCCCGTGGCCGATCACAATGCGTGCTTCTGGTACAAATGCGGCAAGATTTTCCGCACAATTTTCAATGCTCGCCACATCATTATGCAAATAATAAACTTGTCCACCACGCAGAATTTCACGCAAAATTGCTTCACGAATAATTAAATCATCAGCCTGTCGCACAAAGGTTTTAATGGTTAAACGGCGCGCAGGTGGCGTGGAGATAATAGAAAGATCACGAATGCCATTCATCGCCATATTTAAGGTGCGTGGAATTGGCGTTGCCGTAAGGGTGAGAATATCCACATTGGCACGCAGTTGCTTGATTTTTTCTTTTTGACGCACGCCAAAACGATGCTCTTCATCAATAATCAGCAGGCCGAGATCCTTAAATTTCACTTCTGGCTGAATGAGTTTGTGCGTGCCGATTAGAATATCAATCTTGCCTTCCGCTAAATCAGCAAGCAGGGCTTTTTGCTCTTTCGCCGTTTTAAAGCGTGAAAGCACTTCCACATTCACCGGCAAGTTGGCAAAGCGATCTTTAAAGTTCTCGTAATGTTGCTGAGCAAGAAGCGTGGTCGGCACAAGCACTGCCACTTGTTTATGGTTCATCACCGCTAAAAATGCGGCACGCATTGCCACTTCTGTTTTACCAAATCCCACATCACCGCAAACTAGACGATCCATCGCTTTCGGCTGCGTCATATCAGAAATTACCGCATTGATTGCCGTCATTTGATCCAAGGTTTCTTCAAAAGGGAAAGTAGCTGAAAACTGCATAAACTCATCACGATCATAATGAAATGCAAAGCCTTTTTGCGCTTCGCGGCGCGCGTACACATCAAGCAATTCAGCGGCTACATCACGAATTTTCTCCGCTGCTTTCTGGCGGCTCTTCGCCCAAGCATCACTGCCTAATTTATGCAACGGCGCGGTTTCTTCCGAGCCGCCTACATAACGGCTAATCAAATGCAGTGAGGTTACCGGCACATAAAGTTTGGAATCATTAGCATATTGCAGTAGCAAAAATTCCGATTTTATTCCCGCATTTTCTAGTGTCACCAAGCCAGCATAACGCCCTACACCGTGATCTAAATGCACCACTGGCTGACCAATTTTAAGCTCCGCTAAATGACGAATTAAGGTATCAGGATTAACCGATTTTTGTCGATCTCGGCTGCGCTGTTGCACTCGTTCGCCGAGCAATTCTGTTTCCGTAATCAACGCAAGAGAAGCCTTGCCTTTATCCACAATAAAACCACGATCTTGGCTACAAATAAGCAAACTTTGCTTTTCTTGCAAATCTGAAAGATGCGCAATTTGTTTTGGTCTTAATTTCAGCGGACTGAGCAAATCAAGCAAGGTTTCGCGCCGTCCTTCTGTTTCCACACAAAAGACAATATCACCATTAAACTGCGTCATAAATTGTTGCAAAGGTAAGAGCGGTTCTTTTTGTTGCAATTTTAGGCTTAAATCTGGCAAGGCTTGTACGGGCAAGTTTTGCTGACGCACAGAAGCACGCGCCACTTTCACCGCTTTCAAGGTGATTTTAGGAAAATGTTTGAGCTGATGATTAATTTGGTCAATGGGCAACCAAAGCTGATCTGGCGGTAATAAAGGGCGCATTGGATCAACACGGCGGCTTTCATAACGCTGTTCACAATCTTGGTAAAAACGCTCACCTTGTTGCTGGTTACTCTCAAAATCCACAAATAACGTCTGTTCAGGCAAATAATCAAATAAGGTGGCCATTTGTTCAAAAAACAGCGGCTGCCAATACTCAATCCCTGCTGCCAACGTGCCTTTGCTAACCTGTTGATAAATATGCTCAGGATCACGGCGAATCTCACCAAAGGTATCACGAAATTTCGCGCGGAAAAACTCAATGCCTTTGCTATCGGTAGGGAACTCTTGCGCTGGCAATAAACGAATTGAAGGAATTTCTTCTAACGTACGCTGCGTATCTACATCAAAGGTGCGAATGCTATCAATCTCATCATCAAAAAAATCTAAACGAAAAGGCACCGCACTTCCCATTGGAAACAGATCGAGCAACGCCCCACGCAGCGCATATTCGCCGTGTTCCAGCACCTGTTCCACCGCACGATAACCCGCATTTTCTAACTTCAGACGGAAATCATTAATCACAATGCGATCGCCTTTTTTAATCAACAACACATTGTGTTGCAAATACTCAGGCGGGCAAATTTTTTGCATTAAGGTGCTGATCGGCAAAATGAAAATGCCGTTTTTTGCATTTTGCAAATGGAATAACGCACTGAGCCGTGAAGAAATAATATCTTGATGCGGCGAAAAGCTGTCATAAGGCAAGGTTTCCCAATCAGGAAAAAAGGTAACAGGCTGCGAAACGAATTCCGCCAAAACTTTCGATAAGCGCACCGCACTTCGCGTATCTGGCGTTACAACTACGGTAAGCCCTTGGTGGCTCTGGGCAATTTCTGCAAGGGCTAAGGTATCGCTACCTGCAATAACATTGGCTAAAATTTTGTGATCATTGGCTTGCGTTGGAATATTCAAATCAAAATACATCATAAGGCTAAGTGCGGTGCTTTTTTCATCTATTTTTACGGATTAAAATTATGCTTAGTTTAGCGGAAATCCCCTTGATTGCAAAGAAAAACACTGTTGTTTTACACAGTATCAAAACTCAAATAATCCACCGCTCACTTTGACTGCCCCTATTTTAACCAGTTAAGCACCGAAGGCGGAAAAACGCTTGACGAAAGCCAATGAAATCTTTATATTCAGCCAATACTTCCCGATGGTGAGATGTCCGAGTGGTTGAAGGAGCACGCCTGGAAAGCGTGTATGTGCGAAAGTGCATCGGGGGTTCGAATCCCCCTCTCACCGCCATTATACTGTTTTTCTACAGTTCGCCTACGTTCAAAATTTCAAAAAAAAAATACAACAGAAACAATATGTTACTGTTCGTCTTTGTTCATTTTTGTTTTTCTTTGTTTGCTTATATCCACACTTTTTAGATCCCTGTTTAGCTCCCTCACCTTAAAGGGATTTTTACGAGGGTTCTAAAAGGTTAATTATCCTTTATTTTTCATAAGGTTATGAGATATGAGCAAAATTGTTAAACCTTTAACCAATACTACCGTTCAAAATCTAAAACCTATGCGCTAAGATTTGGGATTTCGCCTAATATGGGACATTCTTCCCTCCAATAAAAAAGCCCGCTAAATAGCGAGCTTGTGTCCATTAACTGATTATTTAATATTGACCAAATAATCGATTTATTTTTTCTTCTTTCGTTAGCGTTGGGTCTCGTAAAATTTTAATAATCCAAATAACACTTAATATTAGGGGAATGCCAGGTAAAATTAGCGCATATAGCAAACCACGATAGTATTCATCACTTAATGGGATTAAGTCGATCAATTTCACACCATAATGGATATAAACGAAACCAACAACGGCAAGCATAATAAATGCAAATATTCGCTTAAAACCTATCATTGCTAATATAAAGCCTATACTAAATTCATTCATCGTTTATCTCCAAAATTTATATATCTTCAATCGAGCAAATACCCGTCAGTAGTCACACTATTTCGTTCATTATTATTGCAATCTCCTTAATTCCGTAAAGCTATATTATTTTCCCTTGAAAAAGCGTTAAAGTTAAATATGTCGATTATAATCTTGCTTTTATATGAAAGCACCACACTTTATAACTCTAACTCTAAATCACTTTCCACTTGGCAGCAGCAAAGTAGCACTTCGTTTTCATTTACAAAAGCAAGTGGTGGTTCATTATAACGAACGTTACCCTTTTTTATTTTTGTGCGACAAGCGCCGCAATACCCCGAACGGCACTGATATTCAGGATAAATGCCGTTGATTTCTAATTTTTGAAGTAACGGCATTTCGTTATGATGTTCAAGGGTGATTTTTTGTTTTAATAGGGTGATTTTCATTTTTTAAAGTGGGATATTGAAATAATCGTATTTGAGTAAAATTTCTTTTTCGTGAGATAAATTTCTTTTTTTCTTTGTAATTAATAACGGGTTTCGCCGTTGAGCGACTTACTTTCTTTTGCTTGCTCAAAAAAAGTAGACAAAGAAAAAAGCCCCCGACTAAATTGCTGTTCTTCATTTTTAGCAAATTTTCTTAACGAAAAGTAAGCCCATACTCGCTACGCTGCGTTCAGGCGTTACTTTTCTAAAAATTTGTTAAAAATGAAGGCAATTTACACGGGAAATTATGATACGCCTTCATATCTCGTAGGGTGGGCTGCAGCCCACCATTTTGCTGTTTTCACTCCGTGAGTTGCCTATGTTTTTGTTTTAGGTGGGCTGAAGCCCACCCTTGTATATTAAAATTAATATAAAATAGCAACAAAACCCCGTTATCTGCATCTCGCGCCCACCCTAGGCAACAAACCGAGTTGTAGCAATGAGAGCAGATAACATTTCACCAAAAAACCGAACAGTTGCCAGACTTAAACCCGAATGCAAGGCAGGTTAATGATGAATGAACAAACTTATTGTGGTGCAGATCACAAAAAACAACAAAGTGCGGTCATTTTCCACGGAATTTTAAAAAATCCAAAAATTCCCACCGCACTTTTAATTCAACAAACTTTAAAGCTCATTCAAACTCAACACATCTGTCATATCAAACAGGCCTTTTTCTTTGCCCTCGAGCCATTTGGCTGCACGCACGGCGCCGTTGGCGAAGGTCATTCGGCTTGAGGCTTTGTGAGAGATTTCGACACGTTCGCCAATATCGGCAAACCATACGCTATGCTCGCCCACTACATCGCTGGCGCGAATGGTGGCGAAGCCGATTTCATCGCGTTTGCGTTCGCCTGTGATACCATCGCGACAGAACACGCCGTGGGTTTTGAGATCTCGTCCGAGGGTTTTGGCAATATGTTCACCCATTGATAAAGCTGTGCCTGAGGGTGCGTCCACTTTGTGGCGGTGGTGTGCTTCGATGATTTCAATGTCGCAATAATCGCCCATCACTTTGGCGGCTTTTTCTAACAATTTGAACACGAGGTTTACGCCCACGCTGAAGTTAGACGCAAACACGATACCAATTTTTTCTGCAGCAGCTTTGATCGCAGCTTTGCCTGCATCGTCAAAGCCTGTTGTGCCAATCACCATTTTTTTCTGGTGTTGAACGCAAAAATCCAAGTGCGCTAACGTGCCTTCAGGGCGGGTGAAATCAATGATTAAATCGAAATGATCTTTTTCTGCGTTTAAATCATCAGAAACTTTCACGCCAAGTTGTCCAACGCCTGCTAATTCACCCGCATCTGCGCCTACTAATGATGAGCCTTTACGTTCAAAAGCTGCGCCTAATTCCACGCCTTCTGCGCTATGTACGGCTTGAATTAATTGGCGTCCCATACGGCCACCTGCACCTACCACGGCAATTTTTAATGTCATTTTCTACTCCTGTTACGAGGTGAGTTCAATAATGGTGGTTAAGCCTGAATAAATCAGTTCACCACCGAAAAATAGGAAAACTAAACCAGCAAAATTATCGATATAACGATTGTAGCGATTGTAAAAATCGCGCACGATTTTGCGCGAAAAGAAAAAACCAATCAGCACAAAATAGAGAAAACTTTCCAAGGCCAGAAGCACGATGATAAGTACAATTTCTGTCGTGCCAGAAAAGCTCGTCATAAACCCTGACAGCACACTGCTGAAAAATACGATCACTTTAGCATTGCTGATGTTGATGAATAAGCCTTTCATCACTTCGCTAAAAAAGGACGTTTGCTTTATTTTTTGTTGGCTAGAATCGGTTAATTGTGCGTTTTGGGTAACGCGTAGCATTTTGATTCCGCAGTAAGCGAGATAGCTGCCGCCTAAGCACATAATGATATATTGCACTAAATTATTGGTGCGATTAATCAGCGCTAAGCCAAAAATCACCGCTGCTGACCAAAATAGGATTCCTAATGCAATGCCTAATGCGCCACCTACGGCATTGCGATGGCTTTCACTTGCGGCTTTGCGGCTTACGTAGAAAAAATCTGGTCCGGGGCTAAGTAAACCAGCAAAATTAACAAATAATACTGTCCACATTACAAAAAAACCTCTAACAGAACATACAACAACAAATAAATCGTAATTATGCTATAAATTGCTGCCAACACATCATCTATCATAATGCCAAAGCCACTTTTCAATTTACGATCGAAATAGCGGATCGGATAAGGCTTCAAAATATCGAAAAGACGGAATACCGCAAAACCGACCGCACACCATAGTAGATTGATTTCAGGCAACACCGCAAGCACCATAAAAATGCCCACAAATTCGTCCCACACAATCGCGCCGTGATCGTGAACGCCCATATCATCAGCGGTTTTCTGGCAAATAAAGCAACCAGCCACAAAACAAAGTGCGGTGAAAAAAAGGAAAATTTTTAGTGGCATAATCTGCAAGAGCGCCGCGCCAATTAACGTGGCAGCTAAACTTCCCCAAGTGCCGGGGGCGGGGCGAAGCAAGCCTGAGCCAAACCCAACTGCCAGTAAATGCACGGGATTGGTTAAAGAAAGTCGGTTACGGGGATCTTGTTGGGCTGTATTTTGCATAATTTTTCTATTTAAAATGATCGAAACCGCCAGTATGTGCTACGTCCACTTCTTGCCCATTACGTTGAAAAACAAGGCGTTTTTTGCCATTTGGGCGTAACGCGCGGAGCTGGCCGATACAGGTATAATTTACGCCAATGTGTTTTAAATGCTGATCGAGTTTTTCACGCTGACGATCTGGTACGGTAAAACATAGCTCATAATCTTCACCGCCAGTTAAAGCAAACTGCTCTGCTTGAGCGCGCCCGAAGGTGTTAATCAAAGCATTGGACAACGGCAATTTATCTAAATTTATCACCGCACTACATTGGCTACGTTCTAAAATATGCCCCAAATCGGCAATCAGTCCATCTGAAATATCAATGGCAGAACTGGCAAGGGCGGATACTGCTAACTCCAAGCCAAGCAACACTCGGGGTGTAGGACGAAGGTGGCGCTGAATTAAATAATCGCGCTCAAGATCTGTCCCATTTTGCACCGCACTTTGCGCTTGCGCAGGAATTTGCGTAGCCGTTTTCTTTACGGAATTCAGCAATAATGCCAAGCCTCCTGCGCTATCGCCAAGGGTGCCAGACACATAAACCCAATCGCCCACATTAGCACTGTGGCGACATAACGCCTTGCCTTTGGGGATAATACCTTGTGCGGTGATGCTAATGACGTGTAAGGCACCTTTGGTCGTATCGCCGCCAATCAGATCCACATTATAGTGATCCAACACGTCAAAAAAACTTTGGCTAAAGGATTGCAGCCATTGATGATCTATATGGGGTAAGGTTAAAGCAAGGGAGAACCACGCAGGTTCTGCGCCCATTGCGGCCAGATCGCTTAAATTGGTCGCAGCGGCTTTATAAGCCAGATCGGCGGGAGAAATAGATGGCAGAAAATGGGTATTTTCCACCATAGTATCTGTTGTAATGGCAATGCGTTGGTTTTGCCGATGTTCGGTAATCGCACAATCATCACCAATGGCAACAATCACATCTTTACGGGAAGGGCGCTTAGACGCATTAAAATATCGTTTAATTAGATCAAATTCGCCTTCACTCATTGGCTTCCTTCCCTGAAATGATTATTTACGCGATAAGGCAGGTGCAACTTTATCCAATACACCATTCACATAACGGTGGCTGTCATCTGCCCCGAATACTTTTGCCACTTCAATGGCTTCATTGATTGCCACTTTATAAGGCACGTCTAGCTCGAATTTCAGTTCATACACCGCTAAACGTAAAATCGCACGCTCGATAGGATCTAATTCATCAAGGCTACGATCCAAATAAGGGGTCATTGTCGCTTCAACCGCTTCAATATTTTCTGCGGTTTGACGCAATAATTTGCGGAAATAAGGCATATCCACGCCTTGCATATCCTGCTCGGTAATAAACGCTAATTCCACTTCTTCAATAGGATTTTGCGACACATACCAAGAATAAAGGGCTTGCACCGCACATTCTCTGGCACGGCGGCGCTGGCTTGGTTTCTTTACTTTATCGTTCATTGCAAGTTCAGCCATTATGCGTTATCAATTTGTGCTAATAAGTTGATCATTTCTAAAGCCACTAATGCCGCTTCTGCGCCTTTATTTCCCGCTTTTGTGCCTGCTCGTTCAATGGCTTGTTCAATATTTTCAGTGGTTAATACGCCAAATGCCACGGGGATTTCCGCTTGCATCGCCACTTGGCCTAAACCGCTACTCGCCTCGCCTGCTACATATTCAAAATGCGCTGTACCGCCACGGATCACCGTGCCTAATGCCACAATCGCATCATATTTTTTGCTTTCCGCTAAACGGCGAGCCACTAATGGCAACTCATAAGCCCCCGGTGCGCGCACTAAGGTGATGTTTTCATCTTTCACTTGCCCAACACGTTTTAAGGCATCTAATGCGCCTTCTAATAAACTTTCGTTAATAAAGCTGTTAAAACGTGCAATCACCACCGCAACTTTAGCGTTTGGTGCTGCAATCGCGCCTTCTAATACTTTCATAATCTGTCCTATGTTTGATGTTATGGAAATAGGGGCGGATTTTATCATAAAAAATTAAGGTTGAGATATTTTATTCTTAGGGTTAGAGAAGATTTTCTTTGTGGTTAATAACGAGTTTCGCTCGTTGAGCGACCTACTTTCTTTTGCTTGCTCAAAAGAAAGTAGGCAAAGAAAAAAGCACCCGACTAAATTGCTTATCTTCATTTTTAACAAATTTTCTTAACAAAAAGTAAGCCCATACTCGCTGCGCTGCGTTCAGGCATTACTTTTCTAAAAATTTGTTAAAAATGAAGGCAATTTACACGGGAGATGATAATACGCTTTCAATAGGTTACACCTACTAGTCCCCCTCTTTAGTAAAGAGGGGTTAGGGGAGATTTGTTTTGGAAGACACTTCACCACCTACAAGCCGTAGGCGGTTAGATAGTACAGCCACGCAGTGGCTGAGATAAGGGAATTTTCTTTGCACTTTCTAAAAATCCAAAAATTCCCACCGCACTTTAAAATTCACCCTAACCGTATTCCCCGTCCAAACCGCCCGAATGGAGATAAAATTTTTAGAAAAATCACGCCGAGCGAGAGCGTAGCGAACATCAGGCTGATTTTTTGTGAAGAAAATTTTATCGGAATGAGGAAAAGCGGTTTGATCGGGATTCCCTTTTCTTTGCTTACTTTCTTTTGGGAACGCAAAAGAAAGGAAGTCGCTCAACGAGCGAAATCCGTTATCTATCCCAAAGAAAAAAGCTATTTAACGCAAAAAACAACCATCAACCTAATTTGTAAAGAAATAAAAACACCCCGTAAAAAAATAATTACATTTTCTAAAAAGTGCGGTAAAATCTACCGCACTTTTAGTTTAACTAGGAAAATATTATGAAAAACAAGACATTTGGAAGTGCCTTGCTCGTAGCGGGGACGACAATTGGGGCGGGGATGTTGGCGATGCCGCTCACTTCGGCAGAAATGGGTTTTGGCTATACTCTTGCGTTGCTCTTTATCCTGTGGATTTTGCTTTCTTACAGTGCGTTGCTGTTTGTTGAAGTATATCAAAAAGCTGAACGCAAAGACGCAGGAATTGCGACACTCGCTGAACAATATTTCGGTATGACGGGGCGTGTGTTAGCGACCCTTTCGCTAGTGATTTTTATGTACGCCATTCTTTCCGCCTATGTAACAGGTGGCGGTTCGTTGTTAGCGGGATTATTGCCGTTTTTAGGGGATAATGCGACTTCCGTTTCCATCGTGCTATTCACGGTGGTGCTAGGCGTGTTTATCGTCATCAGCACAGGTGCGGTGGACGCACTCACCCGTTTATTATTCGTGATTAAACTGGTGGCGTTCGTGCTGGTGTTGGCAATGATGTTGCCATTGGTAACAAGCGATAACTTGCTTGCAATGCCATTGAAAGATTTCTTGATTGTATCCGCAAGCCCTGTGTTCTTCACGTCATTTGGCTTCCACGTTATTATTCCTAGTATTAACAAATACTTAGATGGCGATATTAAACGTTTACGCATTGCTATTATCGGCGGTACGGCTATCCCATTAGTGGCCTATATTTTATGGCAAATGGCAACCCACGGCGTGTTCCCACAATCGGAATTCGTGCGAATTGTGAATAATGATCCAACCTTGAATGGCTTAATCAATGCGACATTCCAAGCCACAGGTAGCTCATTAATCAGTGGCGCGGTGAGAACATTCTCAACCCTTGCATTGGTAACCTCATTCCTTGGCGTGGCGTTATCGCTGTTTGACTGCTTAGACGATTTATTAAAACGTGTAAACATTAAGGCGCACCGTATTCAACTAGGCTTATTGACCTTTATCCCGCCGTTGGCATTTGCGCTATTCTACCCAGACGGCTTTATCGCTGCCCTTGGCTATGCAGGACAAATGTTCACTTTCTATGGCTTAGTATTGCCTGTGGGCTTGGCGTGGCGCGCAAGAAAACGTTATCCAGATTTACCATATCGCGTAATGGGCGGTGGCTTAGGCTTAATTCTTGCGCTGTTATTAGGTTTATTAATTATGAATGTGCCATTCTTAATCCAAGCCGGTTATTTACCACAAGTGATTGGTTAATAAATTGATTTAACAGAAAATTTCACTTAAGCCGATCATTAGATCGGCTTTTTTATCCATATCACAAGCCTTACACCTAAAAAGCATTATTATTTTTATTGAAACTGCTTTTCAAAAAATATAGAATTAGCGAAATTTATCTCACCTTTTTATCCTATTATGAATATCAGATTTACACCGATTGCAATGGCCGTTGCCCTTGCCTTACATAGCCCTTTGCTCTTTTCCCTTGATCGCCAAAGTGCGGTGGAAAAATTAAAAGATTTAGCCGAAAACTCCCCATCAGAAGTCGATTGGCAAGACACCGATCGCACGGCGACAAGTGATTTTGTTAAACTTGCAAGAGCGATCCTAGTTGATACGGGGTTAGATTTACGTTCTTTTAATGAAAGGGAAATTTATCCAGAAGAAATAATTGAAGACAAGGACCCGCCAGACGGGTTTAGAGTAACAACAGAATTTTCACCTAACAAAGAATATCCTGATCGTTATGACTTTGAGCGCTTTTTTTACGATCTGCACGGAACGGAAATGGCTCGTATATTGCTCAATACCGCACAACACGGGCAAATTTACGCTGTTCAACGACTAGGGCTTACAGATAGCGATTGGACGCGCAGACTCCCTGCGACTAAAGCCGCAAATGAGCAATTAAAAGCACAAACCAAAGAATATGCCCCTGTTATTGCCCATATTTGGAATGAAGAAATTGCGGATAGAGATCTGGAAAGTCCTTATCTTCAATATATTGAAGAACGGTGGAAACAATATGGGGATAAGGTCGCTGAAATAGCTCAGCAAGGCTCATTACAATTATTTGCAACAGGTAATGATCATACTCAATATCCAGATAATCCTTATACTTCAGTACTAGCATTACTTGATTTTAATGACTATACGTCATTAAGAACCAATTTAAAAGATAAGGTTAAGCAATCAGCAACATAACTATGAAGAACGTTACAAAGCGGTAACTAAATCCTTAAAAAAAAGATTTACCGAATTGCAACTCCGCTACGGCTATGCTTTATCGCCACAAGTTGAATTGTTCGATGCGGTGAATTACGGCAAAGGTAAGCTGAAATATCAAAGCAGCTTTAAATGCTGAACGCAACAACAATGAAGGCCGCACAACGGGCTATGGTGCCAATGTTGGAATGGCGTGGCGTTATCCGATTACGGCGAATTTAAGCTGGCAAAATATGTTTGATCTTGCCTATGGATACAAAGAATTATCACATTTGGCAACGAGCAATGATGTGCAAATTAGCAAACTGAAAACCCAATTTAGTAGTCTTGGTGCGGTTTCCCAGCTTAATTACCAATTCGGTAATATCAATCTTTTTGCTCACACGCGCGTGCAAAAAACCTTATCCAGCAAAACCAAAGGCGAGGTAAATTATGTCGGCGTGCAAGCTAAGGTAGATCAACGCAATAAGATTTACCCGAAAACCCAAGTACAGTTTGGTGCGGGCAGTAGCTATCAATACAAAAATTGGAAAATATCTATAAGCGTCAATGTTGGTAACTACCACCAAAAAGGTACAGATATTAATCTAAGTTATTCTTTTTAATCGATAAAATCGTCATTCATTGAATGGCGATTTTTTTTATACATTTTCCACCGCACTTTATTTTTTAGAAATTTGATCTAACGCAACAAAATACCACTTTTATCTCCACACACAAAAATACCTGATAAAATTAGTCAGGTATTAATTCGTGCTGTCATATGGCTATCATTTGACAGTATTTTTCTGAGCTGCAAATGCTCTATTTACTTAAACTATGGAGATCTATTATGGGGCAATACAAAAAGCTCTGGTACACCTTAATTGTGGTGCTTATCGGCGCATTTTCTATTCTCGGTTATTTTGGAGTGGATATTTATCGTGAAGCGCCGCCCATTCCAGAAAAATATGTCAATGCCAATGGTGAAACCTTGATAACTAAACAAGATATTTTGCAAGGCCAAACGGCGTGGCAAACAACTGGGGGAATGCAACTTGGTTCAATTTGGGGACACGGCGCTTACCAAGCCCCCGATTGGACGGCAGACTGGTTACATCGAGAACTCACCAATTGGTTAGACATTACCGCACAAAAAGAATTTGGTAAAAATTTTGATGCTTTAGATGATGATCAAAAGGCTGTGTTGCAATCTCGCTTAACCCGCGAATATCGTGGAAGCAAAGTTGAAAATGGTGCGGTGCAATTATCTGATACGCGTCAGCAAGCTATTGAAAAAACAGCACAATATTATATTTCCTTATACGGTGATGATCCGCAATTTAAACTCACTCGCGATCATTTTGCGATGAAAGATAACACTCTGCCGGCATTATCGGATCGTCAAGATTTAACCAAGTTTTTCTTCTGGACAGCTTGGACTGCTTCGGCTAATCGTCCAAATACAGATGCCACTTACACCAATAACTGGCCGCACGAACCACTCATTAATAATGTGCCAACGGCAGAAAATATTATGTGGTCAATTGCCAGTATCGTTTTCTTAATCCTAGGGATTGGAATGATGGTTTGGGTGTGGGCATTCAAGAAAAAAGAAGATGAAAAAGATCCAACACCAGATGTGGTTGATCCGCTCACTAAAATTCAGCTTACACCTTCACAAAAAGCCTTGGGTAAATATCTATTCACCGTGGTCGCATTATTCATTGCACAAGTTACCTTTGGTACAATCGTGGCCCATTACACGGTAGAAGGACAAGATTTCTACGGTATTCCACTTTCTGAATATTTACCTTATTCCTTAATTCGCACTTGGCACGTTCAAAGTGCATTATTCTGGATCGCAATGGCATTCTTAGCTGGTGGCTTATTCCTTGCGCCGATTATCAATGGTGGCAAAGATCCAAAATATCAAAAACTCGGTGTCGATATTCTATTTTGGGCGCTAGTTGTCTTAGTTGTGGGATCATTTACTGGCAGCTATTTAGCAATTGCTCACCAAATTCCAAAAGAACTGAGCTTTATGTTCGGTCATCAAGGCTATGAATTTATCGATCTCGGACGTTTCTGGCAAGCAGTAAAATATGCAGGTATTTTATTCTGGCTAATCCTAATGCTACGCGGCACTATCAATGCCTTTAAACAACCTGGCGATAAAAACCTACTCGCCTTGTTCTTTGCTTCTGTTATCGCTATTGGTTTATTCTATGGCCCGGCCTTGTTCTATGGCGAACACACTCATTTATCTGTGATGGAATATTGGCGCTGGTGGGTAGTACACCTTTGGGTTGAAGGCTTCTTTGAAGTATTCTCTGTGGCGGCACTTTCCTTTATTTTTGTCAGCTTAGGCTTAGTTTCACGCCGCACTGCAACCGTTTCCACTATTGCGTCAGCATCAATCTTCTTAATTGGAGGTATTCCTGGCACATTCCACCACCTGTATTTTGCCGGGGCTACCACACCAATTATCGCCGTTGGAGCATCGTTCTCCGCGTTAGAAGTTGTACCACTCGTGTTACTCGGTTATGAAGCCTGGGAGCATTGGTCAATGCAACAAAAAGCACCTTGGATGGAACGCTTAAAATGGCCAATTTACTGCTTTGTCGCCGTGGCATTTTGGAATATGTTAGGCGCTGGCGTATTTGGTTTCTTAATCAATCCACCTATTTCGCTTTACTATGTCCAAGGGCTAAACACAACGGCAGTACACGCACACGCTGCGTTATTTGGGGTTTATGGCTTCCTTGCTCTTGGCTTTGTGTTTCTCATCGTGCGTTACTTACGCCCAAGCATTCAATTTGATGACAAACTGATGAAATTTGGTTTCTGGAGTTTAAATATCGGCTTAGTCGTGATGATTATTTCAAGCCTTTTACCAATTGGCGTAATCCAAGCACACGCCAATATGGTACACGGTTTATGGTATGCACGCGGAGAAGAATTTATGCAGCAAGATCTTTTCGTTACCCTACGCTGGGTGCGTATCCTAGGCGATGTGATTTTCGGCTTAGGCGCCCTTGCCTTCTTCTGGCAAATGGTGAAAATGGTTTTTGCAAGACAAAAATAAATCGTTATATTGATAAAATCCCCGTAAAAAGTGCGGGGATTTTTTTCATTATTTTAAGAAAGCAAAATTCGTCCAAATGGGAAGGCTTGCTGTAATAAAAAAGAGCAATAAAAGCGTTTGATAGCTAAGTTTCGTCTGTTTAATAATTGGAAAAGCAATAATCACCATTAATACAAGATGCAATAAAAAGTATAGCCCTAACGCCAATTCATTAGCAAAAACCACCGCACTTTGCAGTGCTAAATAAACTAACAGAACAGAAAAAATGGCATTAAGCAGTAAGAAAATAATCATTATGAATGGCAATAATGCGATAAATCCTTGTAAACGGTTTTTACTGATCACAAGAACCAAATTGGCCAAAATAACCCCTAATAGAATTTGCCCGAAAGGGGAATAAGGCAATAAAGCCACCCAAGATAGCTGGGTGAAAATTAACCCATACACCACAATGCCTAGAACAGCTAATAACGTAGCAAAAAGCAAAATAGATTTACGCAACTGAACTTCTGCTGGTTGGAAATAGATGGCTAAGGTTGTACCTATTCCACATAAACAAAGCATATCCATTAGCACATAATGATAATTAGAAAATAGGCTTAGCAAGAGCCAAAATATCCAATAAATTAAAAAATAATTATTCACCTTAATTAAGCGCGAACGTTGCCCATTACAAATTTCGCCCTTATGACATACCAAAATACAAAGCAATTGTGCAACAAAAACAGCAAGACTGAAATGTGAAATAGCCTTTGACTGACCTTGTAAATAAAGGGCGAAGCTATCTAGCGAAATTAACAATAATAAAGGCAAAAAGCAGGTGATAAAAAATACAGGCTTGGATTGATTTTCTGACATAATATTTCCTTTTCGTCATCTAAGCGGCACATTATGCAGAAATTTAAAAGAGCGGTCAAAATATCTCTGATTTTTAACCGCTCTTTTTCTACTATTTCGTCAATAAATCCAACGCTTCTTGGTATTTATCCACGGTTTTTTGAATGACATCTGCGGGAACTTTTGGCGCTGGGAGTTCTTTATTCCAACCGCTGTTTTCTAGCCAATCGCGGATAAATTGTTTATCGAAAGATGGGGGATTAACACCTTCTTGATAGGTATCCACCGACCAGAAACGGCTAGAATCTGGCGTTAGCACTTCGTCCATTAAGGTGAGCGTGCCGTTTTCATCTAAACCAAATTCAAACTTGGTATCACAAATAATGATGCCTTTAGTGAGTGCATATTCTGCCGCCGCTTTATAAAGGGCGAGCGCTTTTTCTTTCACTTGGGCTGCCAGTTCTGCGCCAATCAATTGTTCACATTCTGCATAACTGATATTAATGTCGTGATTGCCCACTTCTTCTTTGCTTGACGGGGTGAAAATGGGTTCAGGTAATTTGCTCGCTTCTTGCAAGCCTTTTGGTAATTCCAAGCCACAAATCGTGCCTGTTTGTAAGTAGTCTTTTAGGCCGCTTCCTGTAAGGTAGCCACGCACGATAGATTCAATTTTAATCGGCGTTAAGCGTTTACAGACAACCGCACGATCTTTGACTAAATCCGCTTCCGCTTTCGGTAACACATCATACACCGTATCGCCAGTGAAATGATTCGGCATAATTGAGGCTAATTTATTAAACCAAAAATTGGAAATCTGGGTAAGAATTTCGCCTTTGCGCGGAATAGGATCATCTAAAATCACATCAAATGCAGATAAACGATCGGTGGCAACCATCAGCATTCGTTTATCATCAATTTCATAGAGATCGCGCACTTTGCCCGAATAGATTTTTTTTAAACTTAGCTCGCTCATTTTGGCCTCTTTTTAATTCGTGAAAAAACTGTTGCATATTGTACCGCACTTTTCCCCTTTTGAAGCAAACGATTGCTTAATTTTTTTCATTCAGGGAAAAATCGCGCAAAGACAAAATAAAAGATTGAGAATAGGCTAAATATCAGGGAAAATAGAGCCCATTTTTTGACGATATACTTAGAGAACAATGTCTTTGAACGATTATCCACAACAAGTTAATAAGCGCAGAACCTTTGCGATTATTTCCCACCCCGATGCGGGTAAAACCACGATCACGGAAAAAGTGCTGCTTTACGGAAATGCCATTCAAAAAGCAGGCTCAGTAAAAGGAAAAGGCTCAGCCCAGCACGCGAAATCCGACTGGATGGAAATGGAAAAACAACGGGGAATTTCCATCACCACCTCGGTAATGCAATTTCCTTATAACGACTGCTTGGTGAATTTGCTTGATACCCCCGGACACGAAGATTTCTCGGAAGATACTTACCGCACATTAACTGCGGTAGATAGCTGCTTAATGGTCATTGACAGCGCAAAAGGGGTTGAGGAACGAACCATTAAATTGATGGAAGTTACCCGTCTGCGTGACACGCCAATTCTCACCTTTATGAATAAATTAGACCGTGATATTCGTGATCCGATGGAATTATTGGACGAAGTGGAAAGCGTGTTAAATATCCATTGTGCGCCTATCACTTGGCCAATTGGTTGCGGAAAGCTTTTCAAAGGCGTGTATCATTTATACAAAGACGAAACCTATCTTTACCAAACAGGACAAGGGCATACCATTCAGGAAGTGCGCGTGGTGAAAGGCCTTGATAATCCTGAGTTAGATGAGGCCGTAGGTTCAGATTTAGCGCAACAATTACGCGATGAATTAGAGCTAGTGAAAGGTGCGTCTAACGAGTTTGATCTGCCACTCTTTTTAAGCGGTGAACTAACCCCTGTGTTCTTTGGAACGGCGTTGGGTAACTTTGGTGTTGATCATTTTCTTGATGGCTTAACCCAATGGGCGCCCGCGCCACAAGCTCGCCAAGCGGATACACGCATTGTAGAAAGTAGCGAAGAAAAATTGACCGGATTTGTGTTTAAAATCCAAGCCAATATGGATCCTAAACACCGCGACCGTGTTGCGTTTATGCGTATTGTTTCGGGCAAATATGAAAAAGGAATGAAACTGCGCCACGTTCGTATCGGCAAAGATGTGGTGATTTCTGATGCGCTTACCTTTATGGCTGGCGATCGCACCCACGCCGATGAAGCTTATGCCGGTGATATTATCGGCTTGCATAACCACGGAACAATCCAAATTGGCGATACCTTTACCCAAGGCGAAGAATTAAAATTCACTGGCATTCCAAACTTTGCGCCAGAATTATTCCGCCGCATTCGTCTTAAAGATCCGCTCAAACAAAAGCAATTGCTCAAAGGTTTGGTACAGCTTTCCGAAGAAGGTGCGGTGCAAGTTTTCCGACCATTAACTAATAATGATTTAATTGTTGGTGCGGTTGGGGTGCTACAGTTTGATGTGGTGGTTGCGCGCTTAAAATCAGAATATAACGTTGAAGCCATTTACGAAACCGTAAATGTCGCTACGGCACGTTGGGTGGAATGTGATGATGCGAAGAAATTCGAAGAATTTAAACGCAAAAATGAACAAAATCTCGCCCTAGATGGGGGGGATAATCTCACTTATATTGCGCCAACAATGGTTAATCTCAATCTTGCCCAAGAGCGTTATCCTGATGTCGCGTTCTTTAAAACAAGAGAACATTAAAAAACAGAAATGGGCATTTCGCCCATTTTTATTTTCGTTTTAAAAAGAAAAGTGCGGTAAAAATTTCCCAATTTTTTACCGCACTTTTTACTGTTTTCTATGACGGCTTAATTTTAACCGCCTGCTAACTTCACAGTAAAGCCCTTTTGCTCTAATAATTGTTTGAGTAACTCTCGTTTTTCGCCTTGAATTTCAATCAAGCCATTTTTTACCGAGCCACCGCAGCCGCAGCGTTTTTTCAGTTCAGCGGCTAATTTTTTCAATTCATCATCGGGCAAATCTAAGCCTTTTATTACGCTAACACCACTGCCCTTTCTTCCGCTCACTTGGCGCTCAATACGAATGATGCCATCACCTTTAGGGCGTTCAGGCTGTGATTTTTCTGATTTGATTCGGCCTGTTTCGGTGGAATAAACTAAGGTACTTTCTGACATACTACCCCGCAATAGACGCATTGATCGCACGCAACACTTCTGCTGGATTTTCAGCTTGCGTAATCGGGCGGCCAATAACCAAATAATCAGAACCTGCTTGAATTGCCGCTGCTGGCGTCATTACACGGCGTTGATCGCCAAAATCAGAACCAATCGGGCGAATACCTGGCGTGATCAATTTGAAATCTTTGCCACAATGTGCGCGTAAAATTTCTACTTCTTGTGGTGAGCAGACTACGCCATCAAGCCCTGCCCGTTGGGTTAAATGCGCAAGACGGATTACTTGTTCCATTGGTGAGGCATTAATGCCAATTTGTAGCAAATCAAGATCTTCCATACTGGTTAGCACGGTAACGCCAATTAAAATTGGTGCATTTTTACCATAAGGTTCAAGAATATTTTTAGCTTCTTCCATCATTCGTAAACCACCACTGGCGTGCAAATCGACCATCCAAACGCCTAAATCTGCTGCAGAACGCACCGCTCTTGCGACCGTATTAGGAATATCATGGAATTTGAGATCAAGAAAAACGTCAAAATTACGGCTGTGTAGCTGTTTAATAAAATTAGTGCCTAGGGTGGTAAACATTTCTTTTCCCACCTTTAAGCGACATTGGCTTGGATCAAGTTGATCGACAAGGGCAAGCGCTTGCGCTTCTTTTTCATAATCTAGGGCAACAATCACTTTACTGCTCATTTTCACGTCCTCGTTAGTTTAGTTATATTCAATATCTGGCGTTGGTTTGATGCTTTCCCATTGACGACAAGAAGGACAGCACCAAATAAGTTTGTTTGTTTGATAACCACAATTCGTACAGCGATAATCAAAACCCTGCTTAATTCGCTCACCCACCATTTTTGATAGCAAAATCAGGCTTTCTTTACCGCGTCCTTCTTCGGCACTTTCAATTTGATATTGGATAAAGCGATGGAAAACAATGGTTGTGGGGTTCTGATTGAGTTGTTGATAAAGTTTTGCTTGTGCTGCTACAAGGCCATCTTTTTCTGCAATAAAATCAGCTAAGGCAAGATCAACGGCACTGCTTTTGCACACTTGGCTCGCTTTAATGAGAAAAAGCTCAAAATTATCTTGCTGATGTAACTCTTCATAGCAATATTTTAAAGCCGACAGCGCTTCAGCAATGTAAGCGGGGTTTTGCTGCAAAATATTTTCTAAATTTTTTACCGCACTTTGATAATCCAGTTGCAACATTTCATTTTGCGCGAGTAATAATGACGCTCGGATACAATTTGGATAAACGGTTAAAGCGCGCTGTAAAAGTGCTGTAGCCATTTTTTTTTGCTCAGCATCAAGGGTTTGGGCATATTCACAATAATAATGTGCCAAGGGGATAGGATCAAAGTGCGGTGAAATTTTGGCAAGTTTTTCCGCCACATTAATGGCTTTTTTCCATTCTTTCATTTTTTGGTAAATGACCGCCAGTTGCTGTAATGCGTTTTCCGCAAAATCTGGCTCATCAACCAAAAGGATATACAATGCTTCAGCACGATCAAAAAAACCAACAGTCATAAAATCGCGTGCAAGCTGTTGTTTGGCAAGCAGTTTTTGTTCAAAACTATAATTAGGGCTACGATCTAAGGCTTGGTGAATTCGTAATGCACGATCCACTTCGCCACGGGAACGGAATAAATTTCCTAAGGTGAGTTCGGCTTCAAATTGTGAACTTTGTTCAATTTCATTCTCTTGCTCTTGTTTTTGTAGAATATCCAAGAACAAATCAACTGCTTTTTCTTGCTGATTAGAAAGAAGTAAATTCACCCCTGTTACATAATCACGGGATAACTTGTTGGTGATTTCTTCCTGATCCTTTTTCGCACTACGATGCCCCATATACCAACCATAAGCTGCGGCAATAGGAAGCAGTAGAAAAAGCAGTTCAAGCATTATTGTGGAGCCTTATCTCGGCTTGATGTTAATTCAGTAACTTGTGCGGAAAGGCGTTTTACCTTGCGTGCTAATCCCATATTTTTTAGTTTTAATTTGAGATAGAAAAAGCCAGTAATAAACCAACCTAACAGCAAGCCAAAACCAAATAAGATAGCCACTAACGTGGAAAGCTGTAATTCGCTTTGAGCAACAATATAATTAAAGGTAATGACTTGATCATTATTCGCCCCAATGGTGATAGCAACAAGCACAACGGCGAGTAAAATAATAAAACCAAAAATATACTTAATCATTACGCACTCCAAAAGATTTATATAAATACAAAAAACGACACAAAAGGTGCCGTTTAGTTAGCTGACTATTATGCTTGAGCATCTACACGCATTCTAAGATCTTTACCTGCTTTAAAGTGCGGTACAGATTTTGCGTCTAATTCAACTTTTGCACCCGTTTTAGGATTACGTCCTACACGAGGCTGACGGAAATGTAGTGAAAAACTGCCAAAACCACGAACTTCAACACGCTCTCCATTTTCCAAGGTTTGTGCAATTTGCTCTAAAATTTCTTTTACTGCATTTTCTACATCTTTAACTGAAATAGAAGGATGTTGTTGAACTAATGTTTCAATGAGTTCTGATTTAGTCATAATATTCTCCTAACTATCAAGAAGTTAGCGTGAGTTTTCCCACGCCAACTTTAAAGGGAACTAAAATTATTCACCTTTAGCTGCTTTGAATGCTTCAGCCATTGCGTTTGGAATAACTACTTCTTCTTTATTCACGCTTGCAACTGCTGCCGCTTCTTCAGCTTGATCTTTCGCTTTCACTGATAAGTGAACTAAACGCGCTTTACGATCTACACCAGTGTATTTCGCTTCAACAACATCACCTGCTGCAACTTCGCTTGTTAAGTCAGCTGCACGGATATAACCTTCAACACCGCCGTCTAATTCAACTTTAGCGCCTTTTGCATCTGCTTCAACAACTTTAGCACTTACGATAGCGCCTTTTTTGTTTGCTGCGATGAAGTTATTGAATGGATCATCTTCAAGTTGTTTGATACCTAAAGAGATACGCTCTTTTGCTGAATCCACTTGTAGAACTACGGCAGAAACTTCGTCACCTTTTTTGTAGTTACGAACGGCTTCTTCACCTGGTACATTCCAAGAAATGTCAGATAAGTGAACTAAGCCATCGATACCACCTTCAAGACCGATGAAGATACCGAAATCAGTGATTGATTTGATTTTACCAGTAACTTTATCGCCTTTGTTGTGCGTTTCAGCAAATTGTAACCACGGATTAGGTTTGCATTGTTTTAAACCTAAAGAAATACGACGACGATCTTCATCGATTTCTAATACCATCACTTCAACAGTATCACCTAAGCTAACCACTTTAGATGGGTGAATGTTTTTGTTTGTCCAATCCATTTCAGAAACGTGAACTAAACCTTCAACACCTTCTAAAATTTCAACGAAACAACCGTAATCTGTTAAGTTAGTTACTTTACCAGTTAATTTGCTGCCAACTGGGTGATTTTCTGCGATAGCAACCCAAGGATCTTGACCTAATTGTTTTAAGCCTAAAGAAACACGAGTGCGATCTTTATCAAATTTTAATACTTTAACTGTGATTTCATCACCTACATTCACGATTTCGCTTGGGTGTTTAACGCGTTTCCAAGCCATATCTGTGATGTGTAATAAACCATCAACACCACCTAAATCAACGAACGCACCGTAGTCAGTTAAGTTTTTAACTGTACCTTTAACTTCTGCGCCTTCCGCTAGGTTAGCTAAGATTTCTTCACGATCTTGGCTGTTTTCTGATTCGATTACAGCACGACGAGAAACAACAACGTTGTTACGTTTTTGATCTAATTTGATTACTTTGAATTCTAATTCTTTACCTAATAAGTGATCTGCATCGCGTACAGGGCGAGTATCTACTAATGAACCAGGTAAGAATGCACGAACACCGTTTAACTCAACTGTGAAACCACCTTTCACTTTACCGTTGATTAAACCGATAACAGTAGCTTGATCTTCGTAAGCTTTCTCTAATTCGATCCAAGATTCGTGACGTACTGCTTTTTCACGAGACAATTTAGTTTCACCGAAACCATCTTCAACAGCGTCTAACGCAACGTTTACCACGTCGCCAACTTTAACGTCTAATTCACCTTGTGCATTTTGGAATTCTTCAGCTGGGATACGCGCTTCAGATTTTAAACCTGCATCTACATATACGAAGCCTTTTTCAATAGCAACAACAGTACCGTTAACGATTGAACCTAAACGAGTTTCAAGGTCTTTTAATGATTCTTCAAAGAGTTGAGCAAAAGATTCTGACATAATTAATCTTCTAAATTTAGTTAATAACGTCCACTTTATATCCATAAAAAGTGGGGCTGATAATAAATGTTTATCCTTCCTTGAATAAACTGACGAAAATAATTTAAGCCTTAAAAATCAACCTTTTGGCGGATATAATCAAGGGCTTGAGCAATCACTTCCTCAATACTTAATTCCGTGCTGTCTAATAACAACGCGTCCTCAGCAGGTTTTAAAGGGGCGATTGGGCGATTTCTATCGCGAAAATCACGCTCTTCTATCTCGGCTAAAATCTGTGCAAAGTTACCACTAATTCCCTTAGTTTGCAACTGTTTATAGCGTCTTTTCGCTCTTTCTTCTGCGCTAGCATCTAAAAATAACTTCACCTGCGCATCGGGGAAAACCACGGTTCCCATATCACGCCCATCAGCAATAAGCCCTTTTTCATTGGCAAAACTTTGCTGTAATTGCAATAACGCAGCGCGAACTTGTGGGAATACCGCTACTTTAGAGGCGGTATCTGCCACTTCTTGCGTGCGAATCTGACGACTCACATCTTCCCCTTCTAAAATAATTTTAACTTCATTATCTTCAGGTAAAAATTCGACATCTAAATGACGAGCTAAATGTGCCAAAGCCGCTTCATCATCTAATGGCACCTTCTTTTTTAACCCCGCCAATGCGGTAACACGATAAATCGCTCCGCTGTCTAACAAGGCAAAGCCTAGCTTTTGCGCCAAGGCATAACATAGCGTCCCTTTACCTGCGCCACTCGGCCCATCAACGGTGATCACGAGATTTTTCTGCATAGTTATTCGTTCTCTTATTGTGTTTGTGAATCGGAAATAATATATTTCATCATATTAAATATATCAAAGTGCGGTAACTTTTGGGCTTATTTTTAGTTAAATACTGCGCTTAAATCGGTTTCCAGTTTATCCAACATTTCATAGCGCTTACGATACATAGAACGCTTTTTACTCTGAATTTCTTCCAAAGGCTTACGCTCAATCTCTAACGGTAACGCCCAATAACCCTGTGTATTCAGCTTTCCATTGTTTTCTTGCCAGAATTCGTCATAGTTGAATAAAAGTCGATTAAAATCATTCCAGCGGTATTTAGATTGGTTCTTATGAGCTATAGCGATTAATTCACAATCCCAGAGCTGACTTAATAATTTAAATACATTAACAATCATAAACATCGGGCGAATCCCATGTAATGATTTGGTAGCTGATTTAACCAATTGTTGAGAATTCTCCTCATTAGGCCCTTGAATTGAAGCAATTAATAATTGATTTGGAGATAAAAAAGTGAAAGATGAATCATACACGCTTTCATTATCCTGGTTTTTAATATTAATGGATAAAAAACCTTCAAAAGGATCTATGGCATTAATGTTTAGATAAAGCTTCAGACCATCAGGTAACTCGGATAATAAAATGTGATTTTGTTTTGCCAACTTATCAACAATGGATGTTCCCAAAAATTTTTCTGATAATTCAAAGTTATTTAAGATTGCTTGAATACGAGCTTTCTTGCTAAAACGGGTATCGCAATACTTTCTTAAAACAGCATTGTAGCGATAAGGTACTTTTTCAAAAATAGGCAACCATTGCGGATTCTGATTAAGAAAATGAACAAACTGATTACATTCTTTATAACATTGCAAACGATAGAAATAGTAACGAATACGAGAACGTAATCTTTTTAGGAATCGCTTATCATAAGGTTGTAAGATTTTAAAATCAGGAAAAGAAAACAAGCTGGACATAAATGTACCAAGGTTAGTGGATAAATAAAGTGGCGATTTTAATAGAAAAAATCCGGCAATTCAATGCAATTTCATCAAAGCTAAAAAAGCCCCAACTCAATTTGAGCGGGGCTAATGAAAATAGATCTAGCAAAAATTATTCAGATTTTACTGCTTCTTTTAATTCAGCTGCTTTCTCTGAAACTGCGTTAGATGCTTCTGATACTTTGCTTTCTGCAGCTTGTTTTAATTCTGCTGCTTTGTCTGCTACGGCATCTTTAACTTCAGTTGCTTTCGCTACTGCTGCATCTTTTGCTTCTACTGCTGCGTCTTTTACTTCAGCTACTTTATTTGCTGCCGCATCTTTTGCTTCAGTTACTTTATCCGCTGCTGCTTCTTTCACATCTGCTGCTTTTTCTGCTGCTGCATCTTTAGCTTCTACTGCTGCGTCTTTTACTTCTGCCGCTTTATCTGCCGCTGCTTCTTTAACTTCTGCTGCTTTATCTGCTACTGCTTCTTTTGCTGCATCTGCTTTTTGAGATACGGAATCCATCACTGATGATGCTTTTTCAGAAACGGCATCTTTTGCTTCAGATACTTTAGCTACTGCTGCATCTTTAGCATCAGTAATTTTATTGGTTACAGATTCTTTTACTTCTGCAACTTTTGCTACCGCAGCATCTTTTACCTCTGTCGCTTTTTCAACGGCTGCATCTTTTACATCTTTTGCTGCTTCTACTGCTGCATCTTTAACATCTGAAGCTGCTTGAGCTACTGCGTCTTTTGCTTCTACAACGCTAGATTTAGCTTGCTCTTGAACTTTACTGTCTTTGTCGAAACAACCTGTTACGGCTAAACTTGTTCCTAATACTAATAAAGCTAATAGTGATTTTTTCATTGTTTCTCCTAAATAGTTTTGTAATGATCATTTACAAACTTATTGTTTGCCCGCATAGTCTGTAACAAAAAAAGGTAAAAATAAACCTCTATTTACATTTTTTTACTTACGTTCAAAAAAGTAGCACTTTAAAAACATCAATAACCTATTGATAAATAAAGACTTTACAATAAATCATTAAAATTGCGTGATTTTATGTAAATCTTTGAACTTATTGAGAGTACGCGATAGGTCAAATTTATTCCACCCAAGTTACTAATTCTTCCATCGGTTTTCTTGATTTGGCTTTAATCTCTTTCG
Source organism: Avibacterium avium (assembly GCF_900454535.1). Lineage (GTDB taxonomy): Bacteria > Pseudomonadota > Gammaproteobacteria > Enterobacterales > Pasteurellaceae > Avibacterium > Avibacterium avium. Next base: position 1,096,989 of record NZ_UGSP01000001.1, on the reverse strand, counting down.
CACGATAACCAAAGGTTACCATCACAGAAACGCCCCACTCCGCTGGGTCAAACGCCCCCGCTTCTGCTAAAATTTGATTTACTGCTTCATAGTTAAAGCCCTCAATTGGACAGCTATCCACACCAATAAATGCCGCACCTGTCATCATATTTGCTAGGGCTATGTAGGTTTGCTTGCTTGTCCAATCAAATAATGCACGTTCACTTTCTAGCACTTTCATATCATTTTGTTGAAAAGTGCGGTATTTTTCTTTTGCTTTTTCCATTTGTTCCGCTGTTAAACCTCGTTTAACTAAGGCTTGATGCAAATAATCTGAATCATAGCGTACATTTTTCTTTGCTAAAATTGCGACAACATAGCTGGCATCATCAAGCTGAGAGATCATTCCCCAGCTTACCGGTTTAAGTTTTTCGCGTAATTCAGGATTTTGAATCACCACAAAATGCCAAGGTTCTGAACCAACGGAGCTAGGCGACAAACGTGCCAATTCTAAAATATAAGCAAAATCTTCAGGGCTTACTTTTTTGTTTGGATCGTAATAACGTGTTGCTGCTCGAAAACGAAATCGTTCTAGTACCTGATCTTTGCTGATTATACTCATTATGCATTCTCCCAATATGATTAAATTCGGCCATTATAGCAACCACAGCAAAATTGATAAAAATACAATTCATATTGAATTTGATAATTATCAAATAAAAAAAGTTACTCACTGCCAATGAGTAACTTTTTGTGAAAGAGAGAAATGAGGTTATTCAACCACTAATGTACGGCAAGTGTTTGTGCCGCCAGAAGTTAATAAATCCCCTTGAGTTAATAACACAAGATCACCAGTCACTAAATAACCTTTATCTTTCAACAATTGAATGGCGGATTTTAACCCTTCAATAGTACGGCTTTCTTGCTCAAAATGAACTGGCACAACACCACGATATAATGCACAAAGATTTAATGTTTCTTGGTGACGTGATAAAGCAAAAATTGGTAAGCCTGAGCTAATACGTGACATTAATTTAGCTGTATGACCACTGTTTGTCATTGCAATAATTGCTGCAACCCCTTTCATATGATTAGCAGCGAACATTGCTGACATTGCAACCGCTTCTTCAATCGTATCAAAAGTACGATCAACACGGTGGCGTGAAACATTTACGCTAGGCATTTTTTCTGCACCTAGACATACTTTCGCCATTGCTGCTACTGTTTCGGCTGGATACTGACCCGCTGCGGTTTCCGCCGAAAGCATTACTGCATCTGTACCGTCTAATACCGCATTGGCAACATCCATTACTTCCGCACGGGTTGGCATTGGATTGCTGATCATAGATTCCATCATTTGCGTTGCAGTGATCACAACACGGTTTAATTGACGTGAACGACGGATTAATTTTTTCTGCACGCCAACCAATTCAGGATCGCCAATTTCAACACCTAAATCACCACGCGCCACCATAATCACATCAGAAGCAAGAATAATATCGTCCATTGCTTCATCGCTCATTACGGTTTCCGCACGTTCTACTTTCGCAACAATTTTTGCTTTAAGACCAGCTTCTTCCGCTAATTGACGCGCATAGTTCAAATCTGCACTTGAGCGTGGGAAAGACACCGCTAAGTAATCCACGCCAATACGCGCTGCGGTAATAATGTCAGCTTTATCTTTTTCTGTTAAGGCATCAGCAGATAAACCACCACCTAATTTGTTAATCCCTTTATTATTTGAAAGAGGGCCGCCAACAGTGACTTCGGTGAACACTTTCGCACCATCAGTAGATAATACTTTTAGCTGAACTCGGCCATCATCTAATAATAAAATATCACCAGGAACAACGTCTTGTGGTAACGTTTTATAATCTAAACCAACAGCTTCTTGGTTACCTTCACCTTTTGGCAATTCCGCATCTAAAACGAATTTATCACCAATATTTAAGAAAATTTTACCGTCTTTAAAGGTAGAAACACGGATTTTAGGCCCTTGTAAATCCCCTAAAATCGCCACTGTTTTACCTAATTTTTGTGCAATTTCACGCACACGTTGCGCGCGTCCAATGTGATCTTCAGGTGTGCCGTGAGAGAAATTCATTCTCACCACATTAGCGCCTGCTGCGATAATTTTTTCTAGGTTGTTACCACGGTCTGTAGAAGGCCCCATAGTACATACAATTTTGGTTCGTCTTAGTCTTCTAGACATTATTTACTCCGTTGATCATTACATATAACTAAAATTTTTGGCTATTATACGATTAAAATGGAATGAGATCGAGATCACAAATTGTAAAAAAGCTGTAAGTTTTTTAAGCAATCGTTTATCTTTAAAGCAACTATTGAGAATAATCAAAAACTTACTTGTCATCAAAAACAAAACAATATATGATTTCCCCATTCCATTCAGTGCGACTATAGCTCAGTTGGTTAGAGCACCACCTTGACATGGTGGGGGTCACTGGTTCGAGTCCAGCTAGTCGCACCATTTTACTGCAAAATCTCTCATAACTAATCAAATCTTTATTAAAAACAACCGCACTTTATACTGGCCTGATTGTTTCTAACTCTATTACTGCATCAAATTCTTCGCATAGGCGCTGCAATTTAGGATCTTGTTGTAGCGCTTTCTGTGCTTCGGCTTTTAGCTGATGGTAAATTTGTTTGCGGTGATCCATTGAAGTGAGCTGATTGAGATCATCGCTATTTTCAATAATAAGTTGAATATCTTTTTGATAAAAATGGTTTAACGCCTGTTGTAACTCACGGCGGATAGGCTCTTCATTAAGGTGTTGATGACCTGAACGCAGAGCCAAAACGAGCTCATTTTCATCTTGGCGAACAATAAAGCTATTCATCGCCATTTGCTTGACTAAGCCAGAAATGCCTGTTTGCTCAATAATTTCCGTCCATTTGTCCTGTGCTTTTGCCATTGTGAGCACTTTTTCTTTTAATTCTGGTGTGGTGTTTTCCAAAATGGCTTTACGGATTTCTGACGGGCTGGCGCTATCCTGCTCCTCCGCCATTGCTGGATTACTCCAATTCCAGCGGTAGTTTTCGGGCAAATTGAGATCTTCTTCCTGATCAAGATCAGCAGAAAAATCTGACGAATTTTGCACCGCACTTTCACCCACAGGCTCACTCATTGGCGGAATCGTTGCTGCTGATTGAGATGGCGCTTGAGAAATAGCGGATTGAGAAACAGACGGCTGAGAAAGCTGATGAGTAGTTCGTGCCGTATTTTTTTGCTGAGTAAATTTACGCTCTACCACAGGCAAGCTGATCTCTTGCGAATGGGGAACTGCTGGCTCCGAAACTAGCTTTGCGTTATTGGCGTTAGTGTTTTTTTTTTCGCTTGTTGTCGGTTTAGAAAGCTGATCTAACGCATCAAGCACGTCTAAAGTAGAGTTGCTTACTGGCGAAGGTGAATGGCTTTGTGTGGAACGAACTGGCTGTCTAGCAGACGGCATTGTTTTGGTTTGTGGCGCTGAATTTGCTTTGATCTGTTGTGATACAACAGGCATCTCAACTAATTTTGCCGGATTTTGCACCGCACTTTGCGCAGTATGATTGCGCTCATTCACTTGTTCTACCGGCTGCATAGCAGGAGCTGCTTGGATTAATTTAGGGTGGAAAGCTAAAGCACGTAATAAAATCATTTCCACGCCCATTCGCTGATTTGGTGCGAAGGCAAGCTCTTTTTGTCCGTTTAAAATAATCTGATAGAAAAACTGCACATCTTCTGGTGGAAGATGTTTCGCCAAAAAGCCGATATGGCTTTCATCACTAATTTGCGCTTGTGGCAATAATTGACACATTGCAATTTTATGCAAATTTTCGGCCACCGCTTTTAGCAGTTCATTCCAATCGCCGCCTTTTTCCGCCACCGCTTGAATAGCTTTCATTAAGGCTTCACCGTTGCCCTGCTGCAACGCATACAAAATATCAATAGGCTGGCTGTCATCAAGCAAGCCGAGCATTGTATTTACTGCATCAAGGGTAATATTGCCGTTGCTCATTGCAATGGCTTGATCGGTTAAACTTAGGCTATCGCGGATACTGCCTTGTGCCGCTTTAGCTAATTTTTCAATGGCAAGAGGTTCAAAGGGGAGCTTTTCTTGCTGTAAAATAAAGGACAAATGATCGGCGATTTGTTGCTGATCGAGCGCTTTAAGATGAAATTGAATACAGCGAGATAAAATGGTAATCGGCAATTTCTGCGGATCAGTGGTTGCCAGCAGAAATTTTACATATTCAGGCGGTTCTTCAAGGGTTTTCAGCAAGGCATTGAAAGAATGGCGAGAGAGCATATGCACTTCGTCAATCAAATAAACTTTATAACGCCCTTGCACCGGTTTGTATTGCACATTGTCGAGCAATTCACGGGTATCTTCCACCTTGGTGCGTGAAGCGGCGTCAATTTCAATGAGATCGATAAATCGCCCCTCTTCAATGGCTTTGCAATGTTCGCATACACCGCAAGGCTCAGCGGTTACGCCATTGACACAATTTAACCCTTTGGCGAATAAACGAGCAATGGAGGTTTTCCCCACGCCACGCGTACCAGAAAAAAGATAGGCGTGGTGCAGGCGGTTTTCATTTAATCCGTTAGCAAGTGCGGTAAGAACAGGTTTCTGCCCTACCACATCGGAGAACTTTTGCGGTCGCCATTTTCTTGCTAAAACTTGATAACTCATTCCTTGCTCGCTTAGGATAAATTAGTGGCCTTCAAAATTCACTAATGAGAACGGGGTTACCCCTAAATTGCGTAAGCGTTGTTCGCCACCAAGTTCTGGCAAATTAATCACGAACGCTGCATTTTTCACTTCGCCACCAAGACGTTCAACCAACTTCACAGTGGCTTCAACTGTACCACCTGTAGCCAATAAATCGTCAATAATCAATACGTTATCGCCCGATTGAATAGAGTCTGTGTGAATTTCTAAGGTGTCTTGCCCATATTCTAACTGATAGGATTGCGCAATGGTTTCACGCGGCAATTTCCCTGGTTTACGCACTAATACAAAAGGAATATCTAAGGCTAATGCCACAGGTGCGCCAAAAATAAAGCCACGGCTTTCTGTGCCGATAACTTTGGTGATGCCTTTGTCTTTATATTGTGCCACGATTAAATCAATGGTCGCCTTGAATGCCGCTGGGGTTTCCACAAGGCTTGTAATATCACGAAAGATAATGCCTTCTTTCGGGTAGTTTGGAATGGATTTGATCGATGATTTAATCAGTTCTAATTGTTTGTTCATTTTATTACCTAAAGTGCGGTCAAATTTTCGACCGTTTTGCATAAAAAAGAGCGGCACGCATATTATCACAGATTATTCAATTTAACGATAAATATCCGCACCATCTTTTCGGGTTTTTAATAAACGCAAAATCCACACATACTGCTCTGGCGTTGGGGTAACAAATTGCTCAATTTCTTTGTTCATTTCCCGTGCCATTTGTGCAGGCTGTTCGCTAATTGGCATTGGTGGGTGAATTTCCATTTCATATTTACCACGCTCTGCGTTATAGCGCGGAAACATAGGGATCACCACAGCTTTTGCCAATTTTGCCATTTTATTCAAGCCCGGCAAGGTGGCTTTATAAGTGGCAAAAAAATCCGCATATTCACTTAATTCTTCGCCATAATCTTCATCAGGCAAATAATACCCCATTTCACCTTTTTTTACTGCATTAAGAAAGGGTTTTATGCCATTTTGTCGGGCGTGCATTTTGCCGCCAAAACGCTGGCGTGTCATCGTCCACAGCCAATCGACCAATGGGTTACGGTGGGGATTATACATTGATGTCATTGGCATTCCGTAAGTATGCAAAATGATCCCCGAGGCATCAATCGCCCAGCCGTGCGGCACCATTAAAATAATGTTATGCCCCGCTGCTTTGGCTTGCTGAATATATTCAAGGCCGATAAATTCGCTGCGTTGTTGCAGATGTTTTTTAGAGCGCAACGCAATTTCACCAATGCCCAGCATCACTTGGCTAACGGTGATAAACATCTCATCAATTACTTTTTCGCGCTGGTTTTCTGTCCAATCAGGGAAACAATATTGCAAATTTATCCTTGCGCGATGACGCTGTTTTTTCGCTTTTTGCCCAGCGAGCAAACCAATTTTCGCAGCGATCTTATCCCTTAAGCGAAAAGGCACAAAGGCGAATAGCGCCAAGGCAAAAATACCAAGCCAAACGCCCCAATATTTTGGCAATAAAAACGCCCATTGCCATTTGGGATCATAGCCCACGCGAGCGGTTAAGCGTACATCATCATTTTGTTGTGTCATAAAACCTCAACTAACCGAACCAGCCTTGATCATAAGCCATTTTGGCGGTCATAATAAAAGACATTATCACCACCATTGGGCGAATTAACTGTTTACCTTTGCTTAGCACCATTTTTGCACCTAAATTTGCGCCGATAATTTGTCCTAACATCATTACCAGCCCAGCTTCCCACCAAATTTGTCCACCAATGAGAAAGAGCAAAAGTGCGGCAATATTTGACGTGAAATTTAGCACTTTGGCGTGAGCTGTGGCTTTCGCAAGATTAAAACCAAGCAACGTAACAAAAGCTAAACTTAGTAATGAGCCTGTTCCCGGCCCGAAGAAACCATCATAAAAGCCAATTCCAAATCCTGCGCTAAAGGCAAAAGTGGCGTAAGAAATGCGTTTGTGCCGATCTTCATCGCCTAAATTTGGGGTGAATAAAAAATACAAGCCAATGGCTAGCACTAAAAATGGAATAACTTTTTTAATCAACGCACTATCCACTAACTGAATAAGGATCGTGCCAAGCACTGCGCCGATAAAGGTCATTAGCACAAGCAGCCAAATTTCTTTTAAATCCACCGCTCTTTTGCGTAAAAAATAAAAGCTCGCGGAAAATGAGCCGCCGCAGGCTTGCAGTTTGTTCGTGCCTAATGCCATTGCTGGGGGAACGCCTGTCATCAATAAAGCAGGAATAGTGATTAAACCACCACCGCCAGCAATTGCGTCAATAAATCCTGCAATAAATGCCACTAAAAATAATAACGCAATAAGATTTAGGCTGATTTCCATTTTTCGCTCCTATTTTCGCTCTTATGTTGCTACCCTAATTGTTATTCTAGGGCTTATTCCAACCATTCGCTTTGATTTGGGGCGTGGCTTACTTGCTGGCATAAAAATGGCTCAGGTGGACGCGCTTTGGGTTTGCTTGTTCCTGTTGAAGGTTTCGCTGGTTTAAACCAAGAATATAACTCATCACCACAGCCCTCGCCTGCTGGGACGGGCGCTTGATTTTCGCAGTAAGTCGCGCCTTTCGGGCAAGTTAAGCGAACGTGAAAATGGGAATCGTGTCCAAACCACGGACGAATTTTCTGCAACCAACTGCGATCACCACGCACCGTTTGGCATAATTTCAATTTAATCGCTGGATTAACGAAAATACGCGCCACTTGCTTATCTTGCGCCGCTAAACGAATTAAATTGGTGTGATTTTCATTCCATACGGAATCATCAACACGTTGCGCTTTGCGATCCACCACTAGCAAGCCCATTCCTGCTGGATTTTGTGCATCTTTATCGGATAAACGTCCTAAACGTAGCCAAATATCTGCGTCCAAGCCCATTTGATGGCTGGCGTGTCCCGTTAAAAAGCGTCCGCCCCCCGGCATTGCAATATCACCAATAAGCATTGTTGGAATGCCCGCAGATTTGGCTTTTTTACCTAAGCGTTGCAAATAGGCAATCATATCTGGGTGTCCGTAATAGCGATTTTTGCTGGTGCGGATCACTTGGTAGCCTTCGCCATTAAAAGGCAAAGGTTGCGCACCGATAATACAGCCATTGCTATAAGATCCCACTGGGGTTGGCTCGCCCGCAATAGGGCGTTTGACTTTCTGCCAATATTCAGGGCCTGCCATTGCGCTGCTCGCAGAAAAAATTCCGCAAAAAAGCACCGCACTTAATAATTTGGTTAAGTTTTTCATTTACATTGTGCCTTAAATCTTAATAGGTGATCGAGTAAAACAATGGCGGTCATTGCTTCCGCAATAGGTACGGCACGAATGCCTACACAAGGATCGTGGCGCCCTTTGGTGATCACTTCCACTGGCTCATTATTCAAATTCACTGAACGTCCTGCAATGGTAATGCTCGAAGTAGGCTTTAACGCAATAGTCGCAATAATCGGTTGGCCCGAGCTAATGCCACCTAAAATTCCCCCTGCGTGGTTAGAACAAAAACCTGCTGGCGTCATTTCGTCACGGTGCTGCGTGCCTTTTTGCTCCACCACTGCAAAGCCATCACCAATTTCCACGCCTTTCACTGCATTAATGCCCATTAACGCGTGTGCCAAATCCGCATCAAGGCGATCGAAAACCGGTTCACCTAAGCCTACTGGCACATTTTCTGCCACCACAGTTAATTTAGCGCCGATGGAATTGCCCTCTTTTTTTAACTCGCGGATTAATTCATCAAATTTTTCCACCGCACTTGGATCGGGGCAGAAAAATGGGTTGCTGTTTACTTGCTGCCAGTCAATTTGGGCAATGTCTTCCACCGTTTTCGGATCAATTTTCACCGAGCCAATTTGCGAAAGATAACCGCGCACTTCAACGCCAAAATGTTCACGCAGATATTTTTTCGCAATTGCTCCGGCGGCTACGCGCATTGCTGTTTCGCGAGCGGAAGAACGTCCACCACCACGATAATCACGCAAGCCGTATTTTTGTTGGTAAGTATAATCAGCGTGCCCCGGACGGAAACGATCTTTGATTTCGCCATAATCTTGCGAGCGTTGATCAGCATTTTTGATGATCATTCCAATGCTCGTGCCAGTGGTTTTCCCTTCAAACACCCCTGAGAGAATTTGCACTTCGTCATCTTCCCGTCTTGGCGTGGTGTAACGTGAAGTGCCGGGTTTGCGGCGATCCAAATCTGGCTGAATGTCCTGTTCTGAAAGTTCAAGCCCCGGTGGTACGCCGTCCACAATACAGCCCAAGGCAACGCCGTGGGATTCACCAAAGGTGGTTACGCGAAAAAGTTGTCCGATACTGTTTCCTGCCATTATTTTTCCTTATTTATTCCTTATGATTTCGCTAAATTTTCTGACACGATTTTTATTTCTTGCGATGTGGTTGGATTTTTAATGAACACATCAAGCTGATTGAACGCAATTTCCACATTATGCGCGGCAAATAGCTCATCAATACGGCGATTTACATAATCGATGGTTCGGGTGCGTTCATTTAGGTTACCCACATAAACACGCAGTTCGTGATCCAAGGTACTTGCGCCAAAAGTTAAGAAGTATGCCACAGGCTCTGGATCTTTCAAAACATATTCACATTCATCTGCCGCTTGTAATAATAAACGTTTCACTAATTCTAAATCTGAGCCATAAGCCACGCCTACGCTTAGCACCACGCGCGTCATTGAATCAGTCAATGCCCAGTTGATCAAGCGTTCTGTTACGAAAGCCTTATTTGGCACGATCACTTCTTTTTTATCAAAATCGATCAAAGTGGTGGAACGAATACGAATTTTCGATACCGTGCCTGAATATTCCCCAATAGTAACCACATCGCCAATCCGCACCGGGCGTTCAAATAAGATGATAATACCTGAAATAAAGTTGGCGAAGATTTCTTGTAAACCGAAACCTAAACCTACCGAAAGTGCGGCAAATAACCATTGTAATTTTGACCACGACATTCCTAACACGGAAAACGCCGCGCCACCGCCGATAGCAATAATAAAATAGGTCAGCAAGGTGGTGATGGTATAAGGCGTTCCCTGTGAAAAACTCATTCGTGAAAATACTAAGACTTCGAGCAAGCCGCCAATATTTTTCACTAACGCATAAGTGCCGATGATAATAATCAAAGCAAATAATAAATTCAGCAAGGTGATGGATTCGCTCACCGTGCCAGTTTCTGTTACCACCTGTTGTTGCCACAAGGTTACCCCTTCTAAATAATAGGCAACGGTGATGAGATCAGACCACACCCAATAAAATAAGCCAAATAATGCCAACCATAATAAGAGATCCACCACGCTTTTCACTTGGCTTTTCACTTGCGAAATGGCTAAGCTTTCTTCGCGGGAATAATCTGAATTAAGATCATTATTATTTTCTTCTTTTTGTGCTTGTTGCGCCTGAATTTTTTCTTGTAAACGGCGATAAGCAAGGCGTCTTGCCGATACGGTAAAGCCACGATACACCACATCGCGCGCAATCATCCAGATCACTAACACAAAATAAGAAGACATTAAATGTTCCATCAAATTAAGTGCGGTATAATAATAGCCCATAATAATTAGCACAATTAAGGCAATGGGCGCGATCACTAAAATTAATCTTGCTAATCTTAAAAAATGGCTTTGTTCACCCGCTTGTTCTTGTGTTTGCTGATAAATAGTTACTGCATAACGTAAGCGTGGCCCAACAATAAATAAGGTGATGACTAAAATAAAGATCGTTAATAATTCACCTAATACATCATTCGTAATGCCCGTATCCAAATAGGTAAAAATCGCGGCATTTAACCATAGGGCATTAATCCATACCGAACGTTTAAACACAGAATAAAATAACTGTACGTTATATTGCGGCATATTAAAATGGCGATAAGCCAATCCATTTGGTCGTAACATTGCCAAAATAAAAGCAAATAATAGCCAATAGCCCGCCATTCTCACTGCCCAGAATAAGAAATCTTCAGGGGTTTCAAAACAAAAAGTTAAGATTAAAATGAGTGTAGAAAGAAAAATAAAGGTTGAACGCAAACATAAAATTAACGTCCAAAAAATAGCTTCAGGTGTATAACGCTGGCGCTCACCTTTTAAGGTATTAATACGGCTATTAATCAATGCTAAACGCTGTGTAATTTTATCCTTACGCCATTGAATTAATCCCACAATAGACAATAAAAATAAAATTGATACTGCCGCAGGAAAAATATTTTCTGTCCAGTTAGAAAAGTTGATTAACTTAGAAATATCCTTTAACTGAAATTGTAATTTTGGCAAGAAATTAGCTACCCAATCAAGATCAATGGGAGGATTACTTCTCACCCAAAAGCTTTGCTGTTGTAATTTGCTTTGCAGGGTATCACTAATTGCGGTAACCTGCTGTTGGTTCAATTCAATATTAATCGCTAAATTAAGCTGATTATTTAATATAGTAATGGTATCAGATAAGAGTTTTCGTCTTTCTTGTAAAATACTATTAAGCTGTGCTTTTTCTGCATCATTAAAGGTTGTATTCGCCGTTTTTGCTAAATTAGCAATATAACCTGAGGTGTCATACAAATTATCTCTTGATTCCGTTAAATCAAAAATCTTCACACGCAGATCGGTAATTTGTTTCGATAATCCTTGAATCATTTGATCTTGTGGTAATAATTGCTTCTGCTTGTTAATGATACGAGAAAGTACTAATGTACCTTGCAGTGCACTAATTTGCTCATTAATATTTCGTTCTGTTTGTTGTAAATTATCTAACACACTTTTAATACGCAGATTATCTTGAGAAAGAATATTTAATTGCGTTGTTTCTTTAATCAGATCTTGGCTAATCTGTAAATTTACTTTTTGCTGTTCTAAAATTGCTGGATTAGTAGTAGAATTATTATTCTGAGATTGCTTTAATTGCTCCGCTTGCTGACGGGTTTCTTGCAAGTTTTTCTCATTAATCACCTGTTGTAATAAAGATAATTTATTTTGTAATTGCTGTTGTTGTAATGTTTTTTCCTCAGATTGAATAGTGTATAAAGACGTTAAATCATTATTTCCTTGCAACAATAATTGATTATAATAATTTTGCAAGGTAAGGTATTCTAATTCAGCATCTAATCTTATTTTTTCTGTAGAATCTGGCGCTAAATTAAATAATTGCTTATCAATTTCTTGCGTTCTTAATAAATTTGTACTCAATGCAGATTGTGCACGCTCTGGCGCAGCACGCTGACTGACTAGCTGAGCATTAATTGCCACCAAATCGGTTTGAACTTGTTGTAAGTTTTGCTGTGTGGTAATTAATTGCGTTTGTAACTCTGACAAAGAAAGCGTTAATAGCTCTTGCTCAGAAGGAAACACTTTATTTTTTAATTTATCTAAATTATTTTGTATCGCTAAAATATTTTGTGGTGCATTATTAATTAAATCTTTTAATGCGGCATAATCTTGTTTTTGCTTATCAATTTTGGCGAGAAAATCTAGCGTTTCTTCCAAATTAGCCACTTGTGTTTTATTCACAGGATCTGTTTGATCTGTTTCTTTTGCCGCCGTCAGCTGTGTCTGAATTTGCTGTGCAGAAGGTAATTCTGCCAAGGCTGAACTGGCAAAAATCAAAAACGCGATATAAATAAAGAAGGTTTTAATAGCTCTCATCAATTATCCCATTAATTGCTGTAATACTGTTTTTAACGCATTGCGTGAAATTTTAATTGTTCCCTGCTGCTGGCATTGTGCCACATCTAGCGGAAAATAGTGTATGGGTTGCTTAAATTTTTCTAATCTTGTGGCAAGCCAAATTCGTAAATTTTCCACCGCACTTTGACTAAATCCATTGGCAAACTCAACCATTGCTACAGGTCGCTGACCAAATTCGCTGTCCTCCACTGGCAGGATAACTACTTGTTTTATTTCAGGATAATGCAAGATTATCCGTTCAATCTCTTCAGGCTGAATGTTCTCACCGCCTGAAATAAACATATTGTCTAAACGCCCTAAAACGCGTAACTCGCCATTTTGCCATTCACCCAGATCTTTGGTATGAAGCCAGCCGTCTTGTTGCACTAAGGGTAATATTTCGCCCTGTTGCCAATAGCCTAGCCCCAAGCCTGCGCCACGCAAGCAAATCTCACCACCAATGAGTTCAAGTTCTCGTCCTTTAAGCGGCAAGCCCACACCATTATATTGATCGCTTTTTTTCGCACAAACCGTGGACGCCATTTCCGTCATTCCATAGCCTGAATAACAAGTCAGACAATATTGTGCAGCCTGTTGTGTTAAAGCAAGGGGAATATGGCTACCGCCCAATAAAATATGTTGCGTTTGAATGGTTTGTTCAGGGCGTTGTTGTAAATAAGCGATAAACCGTTGCAACTGGGTTGGCACAAGGGAAAGATGAGAAACGCTAGCCGCTTCCGTATAAAAATCTTCATTTGGCAAATTCAGCCTTGCCCCAGCGTACATCCAGCGCCACACAATGCTTTGGCCTGAAACGTGATATAAAGGCAAAGAAAGCAACCACGCATTTTCAGCCCCAAACGCCATTAACTCACACACGCCTTGCGCATTATCCAAATGCCCTTGCACAGTATGCACCACCGCTTTAGGGTTGCCCGTAGAGCCTGATGTAAGCGTCATTGTCGCGGGGCGGTTGGGATCGTAATCCGCCATTGCCTGTTCTTTTAATACAGAAGAATGTGGCAAGTCCGATGAAATCAAAAGTGCGGTGCAATTTTGCAACGTTTTTTCACACTTAGGATCGTAATAAAACGGCACTGCTGCGTTTTCACATAATTGCGCGATCTTTTCTTCTGGAAAGGCAGGATTAATCCCTAGCACTCTTGCGCCAAGCTGAATTCCTGCCAAATAGGCAAGCAATAAGGCGAAACTATTTTTTCCGCACAACGCAATGCCATTGCCAGCCTTTACTCCTTGCAGAGAAAACGCATAAGCCATGCCATTAATTTTTTCGCTAAGTTGTTGCCAAGAAAAAAGTTCGCCTTGCTCATTACGCAAGGCTACTTTGTGTTGATAATCAGGCTGAGCGGCATAATGTTGCCAAAGATATGTCATTGTAATGCCAATTAATTTGCAGTGAAAAACGACCGCACTTCATCAATTAATTCTTCTGGCAAGTGCATTGATTGCATCGCCCCTTCCAGCATTAACATTTTGCGTCCGCTGTTCGTATTGGTGATCACCCAATATGGCGTATCAGGAATTTGTTTTGGTTTGGTGTGATTACCCGCCATTAATAAGGTGCCTTCATCGCGTGCAAAGTAAACGCGTGTACGGCCTTGTAAAGATTCTGTCGCCTGCGCAAAACTTTCTGGATTGGTGCGATAAAGCACGCGTAAAATCGCTAAAAAACGCACTACAGCTTTGCTTTCCTGTTGGAAATCTGCTGACTGGATCAATTCACGCACTTTGCCAACCACTTTTTGGATCGCTTCATCAGATTGCTTTTTCGTGGATACTTTTTCTCTTGCCGCTGGCTTTTCTTCCACTTTTTCATTCGGCTGTGCAAATTCATTGGAAATTTCCACCGCACTTTGATTATCAGCAGCAAGGCTCGGCGCAATCGCCACGTTGTTATCCGCACGCACCGCAGGAAAATTGAGTAAACGGCGTAAAATATCAGAAGCACTCTCACCGATAGATCGGGTTTGGCTGGCTATATATTGATAAAGTTCTTCATCTACTTCAATAATTTTCATTTTTTCTCTCCAGTTGCTTGATCTCTTTACGCTTTTACAACATTATAGCGATTTATTTTCAAATACTCACGCAAAAATTATGTCGCAAACGCAATTACTCAATTTTCAATTTCATCAATTAAAACAACCGACTAGCAACCCTACCTTGGTGTTTATTCACGGCTTATTTGGCGATATGAATAATTTAGGGGTGATCGCTCGCGCTTTTGCGGAACATTACCCTATTTTACGCGTAGATTTACGCAATCACGGGCAGAGTTTTCATTCTGAATCAATGAATTATGAATTAATGGCAGAAGATCTATTAGCGACCATTGAACATTTAGAGCTAAAAAAAGTGATCTTAATCGGCCATTCAATGGGCGGAAAAACTGCAATGAAAGCCGCCGCACTTCGCCCTGATTTAGTGGAAAAATTGATCGTGATTGATATTGCGCCAGTGAAATATGGCGAACACGGCCACGATAGCATTTTTGCTGGATTATTTGCCGTTAAAGCCGCGCAGCCTGAAACTCGCCAACAGGCCAAACCGATTTTAAGCCAACATATTCCACAAGAAAGTATTCAACAATTTATGCTGAAATCCTTTGACGGCCAATCGGCGGAAAAATTTCGCTTTAATTTGACCGCACTTCAACAAAATTATGCCAATATTATGGATTGGAAAACTTGTTTTTACCCCAACCCTACCCTATTTATTAAAGGTGGGCAGTCGGATTATATTCAGCCAGAATATAGCGAGCAGATTTTAGCGCAATTTCCGCAAGCCACGTCCTTTACCATAAACGGCAGCGGACATTGGGTACACGCGGAAAAACCAGAAGCGATCATTCGCATTATTCAGCGTTTTTTAGATAGCCAATAACAATCTCACCAATCAAAGGTTGAGGGTTTTAATCAACTATGAATTGTGATATAGTTCGCGGTCATTAGTAGTTGTAGCTTATCATTCTCAATTAGCTACATTTTAACCAGTTCAGTGATTTGAAAAATGGCAAAACAAGATGCAGATTGCATAACCTTAGATCTGTTTGCTAACACACCCAAAGTGGGACGCCCAAAAACAAATCCGCTGACCCGAGAACAACAACTCCGTATCAACAAACGCAATCAGCTTAAACGGGATAAATCCTGTGGGCTAAAGCGTGTTGAGCTAAAATTGCATACGGATATTGTTCAAAAATTAGAAGATTTAGCGTCTGTACAGCGTGTTAGTCGTTCAGAGTTAATCGTAACGATTTTACAAGAATATTTTAAATTTCAAGAACATAGGAAATAAAAATGGCTATCGTTGGTTTATTTTATGGTAGTGATACGGGCAATACTGAAAACATTGCACGAATGATTCAAAAACAATTAGGCTCAGAAGTGGTGGATATTCGTGATATCGCCAAAAGCACAAAAGAAGATATTGAAGCCTATGACTTTTTAATGATTGGTATCCCAACTTGGTACTATGGCGAAGCGCAGTGCGACTGGGACGACTTTTTTCCAACCTTAGAAGAAATTGACTTCACCGATAAATTAGTGGCCATTTTTGGTTGTGGCGACCAAGAAGACTATGCCGAATATTTC
This sequence comes from Avibacterium avium, assembly GCF_900454535.1. Lineage (GTDB taxonomy): Bacteria > Pseudomonadota > Gammaproteobacteria > Enterobacterales > Pasteurellaceae > Avibacterium > Avibacterium avium. The sequence goes on along the minus strand of NZ_UGSP01000001.1, from coordinate 1,080,982 downwards.
TGCGATGCAATGGGAACGGTGCGCGATATTATCGAACCGAAAGGCGCGATTATCGTAGGTCATTGGCCAACAGAAGGTTACACCTTTGAAGTTTCCCAGGCATTGGTTGATGAAAACACCTTTGTTGGTTTATGTATTGATGAAGATCGTCAGCCAGAACTCACCGCAGAACGTGTTGAGAAATGGACAAAACAAGTTTTTGATGAAATGTGTTTAGCTGAGTTAGTTGAATAACCCACCAAGAGCAAAAGAAAGGAAACATTATGTCTGAAGAAAATATCAAACTTCTTAAAAAAGCGGGGTTAAAAATCACCGAACCACGCTTAACGATTTTAGCGTTAATGCAAGAACATAGTATGTCGCATTTTTCTGCAGAAGATGTTTATAAACTATTGCTTGAACGTGGTGAAGATATTGGCTTAGCCACTGTTTACCGTGTGCTTAATCAATTTGACGAAGCAAATATCCTGATTCGCCATAATTTTGAAGGAAATAAATCCGTTTTTGAACTTGCACCGAGCGAGCATCACGATCACATTATTTGCGTGGATTGTGGCAAAGTGTTTGAATTTAATGATGAAATCATTGAACAACGACAAAAACAAATCAGCGAACAACACGGTATTAAGTTAAAAACTCACAGTTTATATCTTTACGGAAAATGTAGTGATATTGATAACTGTGATGAAAAAGATAAAGAGAAATAAAAAATTGGCTGGTTTCATACCAGCCATTTTGTTATTCAGGCTTTCCCTGCTCACCAATATGGCTTGCGCAGGCATAAGCGGAACTCCACGCCCATTGAAAGTTATAACCACCAAGCCAGCCGGTCACATCTAGCACTTCACCAATAAAATACAGCCCTTTGACTTTGCTACTTTCCATTGTTTTTGACGAAATTTCGTGCGTATCCACACCGCCCATTGTGACTTCTGCGGTTCGATAGCCCTCCGTGCCATTAGGGAAAATTTTCCAATGATGAATGAAATTTTCTAAATTTTCCAACCGCACTTTGCTTAAATTCGCCAAGGTTTCCGTTGGGATCATCTCACGCTCTTGCCAAAGCTCCACTAATTTCGTTGGCAGAACGCGTGATAATGCGGTTTTTAACTGCAATTTCGGCGAGGTTTGGCGTAATTCCTGCAAATAATCGCCAATGGATTGATTGGGTAATAAATCCACTTCCACCCACTCACTAGGCTGCCAATAATTAGAAATTTGTAAGATCGCCGGCCCAGAAATACCACGGTGGGTAAATAATAATTGATTGAAGAAAGACTGCCCATTTTCAGCACTCACACGCACAGGCAAAGAAACGCCAGCAAGTGCGGTGTAAAATTGCTCTGTTTCTCGCCAACGGAATGGTACAAGGGACGCACGCGGTGGGATCACGCCCAAGCCAAACTGTTCAGCAATTTGATAGCCCAAAGGGGAAGCACCTAAAGCCGGCATTGAAAGCCCACCTGTTGCCACCACAAGCTGATGACAATGCCAAGTTTGTCCATTCGCTTGCACGGCAAAACCACCATTCTCCAAGGCGGAAACTTGTTCTATGTGCTGACGTAATTGAATATTAACCTGATGTTTCTCACATTCCGTGAGCAATAAATCCACAATCTGTTGCGCGCTTTCATCACAAAACAGTTGTCCAAGTTCTTTTTCGTGATAAGCAATGCCATATTCCGCCACTAAGGCGATAAAATCCCATTGGGTAAAACGCGCTAAAGCAGATTTCACAAAATGAGGATTGTGCGAAAGATAATGCTGTGGCGTAACCTCTAAATTAGTGAAATTACAAAAGCCACCGCCCGACATCAAAATCTTCCGTCCCGCTTTTTTACCGCTATCTAAAACCGTCACCTGTTTGCCTTGCTTGCCAAGCTGACCAGCACAAAACAGCCCTGCTGCCCCTGCACCAATAATCAGCGTATCAGAAAAATAAGGTGTCATTGCGCGGCTCCTTTTTTGGCGTTTTGTAGCATCTCTGCCATTTGCATACTTTGAATAATAGTGCGCCGATCGATCCCAGATTTATCCGAATCTAGCACCTTTTGCCAAAGGGCAATGGCTTTGGGATAATCCGTTTGCACAAAGGCTTCCCCAGCTAACAGCGATAAACTCGATGCTTCTTTCGGATCTTGCGAGAGCGCTTGAGCAAGCATAGCTTGAACCTGTGGGGTGATTTTTTGCCCTGCTTTTTGATACAACGCATTTGCCGCCAAGCCTAAAATTGCGGGTTTTCCGCCTGTTAGGCGATCGGCATAAGAATAAGCGACCAAGGCATCATCAAACTCATTATTTTGCATATAAGCCTGCCCTAACTCGATCCAAGCCTCACTATTGTTGGGATTTTGACGTAAACGTTGCTCAATTTTTTCCGCATAAGTTTCATTTTTTTGCCCCGCACTTTGCCCATTAAATGATTCAACGAAGGGATCGGTAGACTGCGTTGTAAGCAATTGCTTCGTTTGAAGTTGCTGCTGATATTGCTGTTCAGCAGAAAAGCGATCAAGGGAAAAATAATATCCCATAGGCAACGCAATCAATAATAGGTTCAATACCACAAAATAAGGGCGGCTTTTCAATGTTGAAGCCATCACAAAGTGCGGTTGTTTTTCAAGCTGTTTTTCATCATCAAGTAAACGTTGGGCAAATTCCTGCGCCAATTCTGGATCAAGCTGACCTTTCGTTTGTTGCTGATAAAGGGCGATATTTTGCTGTTGGCGATAATTTTTCTGCCAATTGATTCCGCGCCCAAAAGGCAGCCAAAGCCCAAGGCTAATCAAGAGTAAAAGGGTTACGCCGATGAAAAAAGTCATTCTGATTTATCCGTTTTGGCTAATAAACTGTTTAATGCTTGTTGCTGCTCTGTGCTGAGCGCTGAATTTTGCGGCTTTTGCTTCATGCGCAACATTCGCCACATTGCTAGCGCCCCAAGCAATAGCAAGAAGAAAGGCAAGCCCCACAATAACAGGGTGGTGGATTTCACTGGCGGATTATAACGCACAAAATCACCGAAGCGGCTCGTCATCACGTCAATAATTTGCTCATTGCTGCTGCCGGCTTCCACCATTTTATATACTTCAATACGCAGATCATAAGCAATGGGCGAATTGGATTCCACCAAGTTTTGATTTTGGCATTGTGGGCAACGCAGGGATTTTGCCAAGGCTACGGCTCGGGTGCGCTCGGCAGGGTTGCTAAATTCAAAGGTATCCACCATTTCTGCCTGAGCCAGTTGGCTGATTGCGAAAAATGTTATGACGACTAACCACCACTTTTTCATTCTTTTCCTTCCTGTTTAGCCGTTTCTTTCTTAACCGTTTCTTGCAACGCTAAGTACGGTGCATTCTTTGCCAATTTTTGCCATAAGGGCAGAAATTCTTGTTGCCAAATTTGCTGATCCAACGATCCTGAATAGCGATAACGAATAATGCCGTTGGCATCAACCAAATAGGTTTCTGGCACGCCGTCCACACCCAATTTCATCGCGAATAAGCCTTTGCTATCATCAATCACCTGATGAAAAGGATTGCCCATTTCCTGCAACATTAGCAAGGCATTTTGCCGTTTATCTCGATAATTTAGCCCCACAATCGGCACACCCTGTTGTTGCAAGCGCATCAAAAAGGCGTGTTCTTGCTTGCAATAGGCACACCAGCTGCCCCATACATTAATGAGATAAATTTCTTTTGGCAAAGATGCGTTGCTTACATTGATTTCAGGCTCAAGCAGATCACTTTGATAAAATTCAGGCACGGGCTTACCAATTAACGCGGAGGCAATTTTTTTCGGATCATTATGCAGCCCTAGCAACAAAAGACCACAGACTGCAATGATCAAGAATAAGGGTAAAAACACAATGATTTTTCTATTCATCTTTCGCTCTCCTTGTGCGTAAGGCAAAGGCGCTCAATAATGCACCAAACGCCATTAAGGTTGCACCAATCCACAGCCAACGAACAAAAGGCTTGTAATGCAGACGGAACGAAAATTCGCCCGCGCCAAGTTTATCACCCATCACAATATAAATATCGCCAAGCAAGTTCCAATATAGCCCCACTTCCGACATATTCATCGTGCGCACTTCGTAATAACGGCGTTCAGGACAAAGTGCGGTGATTTTTTCGCCGTTTTTTGTTATCTCAAATTGCGCGACTTCACTGGTGTAATTCGGCCCGAGTTCATTACGAAAACCAAGGTAGTGAAACGCATAGCCGTTGAGCATTTGGCTTTGGTTAGGCGATAAACGCACGCCAATTTCACTGGCAAAATAGCTCGACATTGTTGCGCCAATCACCGTAAGTGCTAACCCACAATGGGCGATCACCATTGCCCAACGCTTTAAGGAAAGGGATCGCCACGCCCCCCAAAGGGTAACGCCAAGCAACCAAAATGCCAAGCTAATTAACGCGAAGGGCAAGACCTGAAAATGTAAGGTTTCATCATTTTGAATGGTGAATGCGATCATTGCATAAGCAAGCCCACAGGCAGGAATCAGCAATAAGACATTGCGGCGCAACAAAGTGCGGTGGATTTTTTTCCAAAATGCACTGACGACAAAAATCATCGCCAGCAATGCCAGCACAATAAGGGGCAAGAAAATGGTGTTAAAGTAAGGTGCGCCGACAGAAATCGAACCCCAGCCCATTGCGCTAAATAGCATTGGATAAAATGTGCCTAAAAATACGCTTGCCGTGGCGACCGCCACCAAAATATTCGCTATGAGCATTAGGCTTTCTTTAGAAAAAAAGGAAAAATGCACCGCACTATTTTCACTTGGGCGCACATTCACTTTCAGCGCAAATAAGGTGAGCGAGCAAGTGGTGAGCAAGAAAAAGAGCATTAACAAGGCCATTCCCCGCTCTCCGTCCATAGCAAAAGCGTGTACAGAAGTTAGCACGCCCGAACGCACAATAAACGTACCTAATAAACTGAACGCAAAGGCAAACAGGGAAAATAAAATCGTCCAATAATGGAAAACGCCACGTTGCTCACTCACGGATAAACTATGCAATAACCCTAGCCCAAGCAACCACGGCATTAATGAGGCGTTTTCAACTGGGTCCCAGAACCACCAACCGCCCCAGCCAAGCTCGTAATATGCCCACCACGCGCCGAGCATTATGCCTAAGGTTAAAAAGAACCAAGAAACCAGCACCCAAGGACGTGTCCAGCGAGCCAGCGCGGCATCAAAATGTCCGCTTAAAAAAGTAGCAAGGGTGAGGGCAAAATTCACCGCAAAGCCTACATAGCCAAAATAAAGCAACGGAGGGTGAAAAATTAATCCTACATCTTGCAGCATCGGGTTAAGATCACGCCCTTCTAAAGGGCTAGGAAATAAACGCTCAAAAGGATTGGAGAAAAATACGATAAACAGCGCAAAGCCAAAACACAGCAAGCCTAAAATAGACAGGGTTCGGCTAGCAATAATAGGGTCGATTTTACGGCTAAAAAAGGCAAAGGCCATTGTCCATAATCCCAACGAAAATAACCAAAACAGCATTGAGCCTTCGTGTCCGCCCCAAGTAGCAGCAATTTTGAAAAATCGCGGTAAGGCAGAATTGGAATGTGCCGCCACATATTGCACGGAAAAATCATCAGTCACAAAGCAATAAGCTAGCCCAAGCAAGGAAAGGGTGGTAAAAATCCCAAACAGATAACTCAAATTCCACGCCGATGTAATTAGGCGTGGATTGCCTTGTTTAATCCCAATATGCGGCACAATCGCCAACAGCAATGCGGAAACAAGAGCAAAAAGTAAAGCAAGAAAAGCAAGTTCTGGGATCATTGTCATATTCGTTGGTTAATTTGTTGTGTATTTTAGAGAAAATGCGTAACAATGTCATTGTGTTATGCAGAAAAATCATCAAGCTCATTCTAAATTCAATCAGTGATAAAAATGCGTAAAAATGCACCGCACTTTATTTTCTGCAAATGACTTTTCTCGTCAGTTTTCCCTTTGCCATTAGGGGATTTACAGCAAAAAACGCCATTAAAATAAAGGCGAACACCTTGGTTCGCCCTGATCATCATTGATGGATTTTTGTTAGGCTAAAGTCATTTGCCCTGCGTATAAAATGAAGTAACGCAAGCAAAGTACCCCGATTAACCCCAATCCTGCCACAATCAGCATAAAACCTTTTTGGTGTTTGAGTTTCTCACCTGCAACAGCGTTGAGTAAGAGAGGTAACACAATCCCAATGCCTACCACGCCGATCCAGAAGACATCCGCCCAGAAGCCACCCGAAAGTGCGGTGTGAAATGCCACGGTTTTTTGTCCGCCACCAAGGTATAAACCAAAGAAGAAAGCGAACAATAAGAAGGCTTCAATCAACACCACTGGCTGTTCAAATTTATGCAAGAACGCCAAGCCTTTAGAATGAGTGCTTTCTTTGGTGCATAAAATGGTGAAGAAAATCAATGCCGCAATGCCCGATGACGTACCTGATGCCAAGAATAACACCGGCAAGACAGGGTTATTCAGCATTGGATAGCTCACTAATGCTGAAAGTAAGAACCCTGTATATGCCCCTAACGCCACGCTGAGCAATAAAGTAATGATCTCAATAGCATTAGTAAATTTAGCAGCAATATCAATGATTTTCTCTGCAAGATTCGCAAGTTTCGGTACAAAGCGTTTAACAAGGCTTAACACCAGTGATTTGAAGATAATCGCTAACCATAACACCAAGAACAACATATACACTTGGAACAACATCACCCCTGCGGACATAATGGAGGTGTGGTGATAATTGAACATTAAGTACCAGAATGTCCAAGGCTTGGTTAAGTGGAAAATCAATAGCAATAAACCAATGGTAATGCTAATCGGTGCAAGCAAGGCATTAACCTTTAAGATATTGTTTTCTTCCGGGCGTTCCCCTGCTAATCCTGCACGTTTTAGCAATACCGCAAGCATTGTCGCCCCTGCGGAAATCCCTAATAAAAAGAGATAAATCGCAATCGGCCCGTCCCACACTAAAGATGGGAAATGAAATGGACTGTTCATCGTCTGATCTCCCCTGCTCTAGCTGGAACGTGGTAAAGATTTGGATCTGTACCTAATTCAACTTTTGTACGATAGGTTTGTTTTTCTTTCAGTTTCAAAGAAATTTCACTTTGCGGATCGTTGGTATCCCCAAAGGTTAGGGCTTTGGTTGGGCAAGCTTCTACACAAGCTGGCTGTTTGCCTTTTGCCAAATTCGTATCGCGACAGAAGTTACATTTATCTGCGGATTTATACACAGGGTGGATAAAGCGCACGCGATATGGGCATACGGCAATACAGTATTGGCAGCCTACGCACAAATCTTTATGCACATCAACAATACCAGTGGAGGCATCAATATATGAAGCCCCTGTTGGACACACAGCAACACAAGGTGCATTGGTACAATGCTGGCACGAATGACGGAAAAACTCATATTTCACGTCAGGAAATTCGCCATAAGGTTCGCTACGAATAATTTCTAAACGTGAAACGCCTTCTGGCACTTGGTTGGTTTCACGGCACGCGTCCATACAAGCGGTACAACCAATACAAGCGGTTTCATCGTGCAACATTGCATAACGAATTGGCTTTTCTTCTGCCTTATCTTGTGCTACTGACTTAATTGTTGTTCCTGTCATTAGGATCAAAGCACCCATTCCAGAAACAAAATTACGGCGTGAGCAAGTTGTCATTTGTTATCCTTTTGTTCGCTGGTCGGGTCAAGATCTTTTAAGGCTTTGCGTTTTTGTTGTTCTCCGTGACAATCCACGCAAAGTTTAACACGTTGTTTTTTCTCAATGCCTTTCATTGCGTCTTTTTCTGGGTGCAAGGTATGGCACGCAGCACAAGGCAATTTCATTGCGTGAACATCGTGCGCCCAAAGTTTCTCGCGTAATTTTTCAGGACGGTGACAAGAGAAGCAAACTTGATTTTGCTCTTGCACAGAGAACATTGGTTTTTTGTCAGAGAAAATATCGCTTTCAAAACGCATTACATCTTTTGCACCACGGCGGTGATTTTCAGAGATATTACCGTGGCAGCTCACACAAGTAATTGGCTTGCCTGTGCTTGGATTGGTTTTGGATAAGTGCGTACCGTGGAATTTACCAAAATGTAAATCACCGCCCGATTGTTCATCAGTGGCTTCTAATTTGTGGCATTTCGCACAGTATTCATTTGGATTACGCTGATTTTCTAACGTAGGTTGATAGCTTAATTCAGTGTTTTCTGTATTAGCTTGTGCAGGCAAAGCCAAGATCATCGCCCCTAATAAGGCGGTAAGCTTTACCATTTTCTTTAATACAACGTTCATTTCTTATTACCTCAAATTTTCGTTCAAAATAGACCGCACTTTAGTTTTCTTCCTACTTTAAGGTTTCTTCCTAAGTCGGCACTTAATAAAGTGCGGTTACTTTTTGGCTTATTTTGCTGGTGGAGCTTTCTCCATTAAGCCTTTTTCTAACGCTTCTTTATTCCATTGTGGAACAACTTCTTTGAGGAATTTCGCTTTCGCTGCACGTTCTTTTTCAATATCAATGCCCATTGCTTTCCACGCATTTTCAGCTGTTGAAATATCTGGGTAATTGATTGGCTGTTTCACACCGTGTTTGGTGAGAATAATGGCTAATTTAGTACGCGCGTCAGCAATACGATCTAAGCCTGTTGCAATGGTTTTTAAGATAATATCTGGTGCGTGAATATGACCACCGTGGCCCGCAGCAGAATAATCCCAACGCCATTGTGCGTGACGGATAGCTTGTAATGCTGGTTTCATTTCTTCTTCTGTGGCACCTGCGTCCCAAGCCGCTTTCGCTTCAAAGTGCGCTTTCACGATTTGGTCTTCAAGTTTAATCATCACATCTTTGATGTCTTTTTTATGACCTGCTACCACTTTGGTTAAAGTTTCTTTACTTTGATCGTGGCAGTTTGCACAGGTGTTTTCAAAAGAATCAAGCGGATTACCAATTTTGTGGTCTGTGTAAACTTTGCCATCAGCCCCTTGTACTTTTGGCATATGACAATCCACACAGGTTACACCATTTTTGCCGTGTGTACCTTGTAACCAAGTTTCATAGTCTGGGTGCTGTGCTTTTAACATTGGTGTTTTAGAGATAGAGTGAATCCAATCGTAGAATTCGATATTGTCATAGTATTGTTCCATACTATCCACATCTACCCCTTTCATCCAAGGGAATACCACATTGTTTACCACTTTTTTATCAAAGTAATATTCAACGTGACAGTTAGCACAAATTGCGCCACGTTTGTCTGTTTTGTCTAAATGTGCGAAGTCTTTTCCGATCGCATCTAAGGCGCGTAAAACGTGCGGACGAGCAATACGTAAAGCAGGTTTACCTTCTGCAAAATCTTTTGATGTGGTGTCGTGACAATCAGCACAGCCGATAGAATTTACCACTTCAGCCCCACCTTTTGCCCATTTGCCGTTGAAGTATTCTTCTTCACCCCATTCAGCAATTAAACGTGGCACATCTGGGCCTTTACACGTCCAACACGCCATTGGTTGTGGGCCGCTGTTAGCATCAAACGGCGCACCTGTACGCAAAATATTGCGCACGTCAGTTACGGTATAAAAGTGGCCGCGCGGTTTGTTATATTCTTTTGAGAACGCATAACCGCCCCACATTACGATCATTCTAGGATCAACTTCAATTGCCGGAACAATTTCCGTAGATTCTGCGGTTGCAGCCCAACTGTTATATTGTTTTGGATATTTTTCAGCAAATTGTTCACTGATTGCTTGAATTTTCAAATCAGGATTTGGTTTTACTAATTCCTCACGAGTTGGAGCTCGCTTTTCTGCTACACTATTATCTGCCGCCATCAAAGGTTGGGCAGACACTAAAGTCAATCCAGCAATCGCCAGAGAAGCTAAAGTTTTTCTGAAAATGTTCACGATAATTACTCCATACATTGATCAATGTTGTACAACAAATAAACTTAAGCAATAAATGATAATTTTTCTCATTAAAAACAATATGATAATGAATTAAGAGAAAGTTTTTCGCGCTTAAAAATAACAAATTCATTCTCATTTTTCAGCGCTATTTTGCTATTTTTTGCGTTTGATCAATGTTTTTATTAGTAATAACTTTTTTGAGTTATTTTTGCCACATAAAAATAACTCTTAAGAGTTATTAAAATGCTAGGTAATTTGCCTTTTCTAAGCATAACGGGGTAATTTATTCTTGCTACAAAACAAAATAAGAAGTAATAAAAAACAACCAATAAATGCTACATTTTTAACCACACCTTATTTATTGCTTTTTTAGAGATAAAGAAGATAGAAAAGAAGAATTTTTGGGGATTTCTGCCCTTCGTGCTATGCTTAGCACAATTTTTTCTCATAAAATCGAAAATAGTCAGATAACTATGCAAAATAATCATTTAACTCAGCAACGTTTTGCTGATTTACCGCTAAATCCAAGCGTATTACAGTGTTTAGAAAAAAACGGTTTTGAATACTGCACGCCAATCCAAGCCCTTTCTTTGCCAATCACCCTTGCAGGGCGTGATGTAGCAGGGCAAGCGCAAACAGGCACAGGCAAAACAATGGCCTTTCTCACCGCTACCTTTCATCATTTATTAAGCGAAAATTCGCAGCATAATGCCAAGCAACCGCGAGCGTTAATTTTAGCGCCCACGCGCGAGCTTGCGGTGCAAATTAGCAATGATGGCACCGCGCTCTCACAAGCCACTGGGCTAAAAATGGGGCTAGCTTATGGGGGCGATGGCTACGATAAACAGCTTAAAGTGATTGAGCAAGGCATTGATATTTTAATTGGCACAACAGGACGCGTGATTGATTACGTCAAACAAGGCATTATTCGTTTAACGGATATTGAAGTGGTAGTGCTAGATGAAGCAGATCGAATGTTCGATCTAGGCTTTATCAAAGATATTCGCTACTTACTGCGGAAATGTCCGCCCCCTGCTGAACGCTTAACAATGCTCTTTTCCGCGACTCTTTCTTATAAAGTGCGTGAACTTGCCTTTGAAGATATGAATGATCCTGAATATGTGGAAGTTGAGCCACTGCAAAAAACAGGCCACCGCATTAAAGAAGAACTGTTTTATCCGTCTAACCAAGACAAAATGGCGTTATTAATGACGTTGTTGGAAGAAGAATGGCCAGAGCGTTGCATTATTTTCGCCAACACCAAACATCGCTGCGAAGAAATTTGGGGCTATTTAGCCGCTGATGGGCATCGTGTGGGGCTACTCACAGGCGATGTGGCACAGAAAAAACGCCTTGCCTTATTGCAACAATTCACTGAAGGCAAATTAGATATTTTAGTGGCCACCGATGTTGCCGCGCGTGGCTTGCATATTCCAGATGTTACGCACGTTTTCAACTATGATTTGCCCGATGATCGCGAAGATTATGTGCATCGCATTGGACGCACAGGGCGCGCAGGCGAAAGCGGCGTTTCCATTAGTTTTGCTTGTGAAGAATATGCAATGAATTTACCTGCCATTGAAGAATATATTGGCCACTCCATTCCTGTGAGCCAATATGATCCGCAAGCGCTACTCAGTGATTTGCCGAAACCTTACCGCAAACGCACTGGACAAAGCCATTATCAAAATAATAAACGCAATTTCAAAAAGCGTTATTAATCTCAAAAAATCGCCAAAATTCCACCGTACTTTTATAAACAAAACATAAACCAGAAAAGTGCGGTGATTTTTTCTATTATTTCTGTTTTATCTCGTGATAGAATTGACGGATTTTTAACACACAAATTTAATGAGCGATAACATTTCGTATGACAACATTAGTAGATTTTTTAATTAACAAATTAGACGATTTAAAAGCCGTTGATATTTTACATTTAGATGTGCAAGGCAAATCAAGCGTAACGGACAATATGATTATTTGCACAGGCACATCAAGTCGCCAGATTAGTTCTTTGGCGCAAAAACTGATTGATGAAAGCAAGCAAGCGGGTTTTGAATCCTTCGGTGAAGAGGGCAAAGCTACTGCCGATTGGGTGGTGGTCGATTTCGGGCAAGCGATGGTGCATATTATGCAAGCAGACAGCCGCGAAATGTATCAATTAGAGAAACTTTGGGGCTAAATGAAGATCCAATTAATTGCGGTAGGCACAAAAATGCCAGCTTGGGTAACCACAGGCTTTGAAGAATATCAACGCCGTTTCCCAAAGGATATGCCCTTTGAGCTAATCGAAATCCCTGCGGGCAAACGTGGCAAAAATGCAGACATTAAACGCATTTTGGAGCAAGAGGGCAAAGCAATGCTGGCGGCTTGTGGGCGAAATAAGATTGTTACCTTAGACATTCCCGGTAAGCCTTGGACAACCGAACAACTGGCACAACAGCTGGAGGGTTGGAAAAATGATGGACGAGATTTATGCCTATTGATCGGCGGGCCTGAAGGTTTATCGCCAGAATGTAAAGCTGCCGCCGAACAAAGCTGGTCGCTTTCCCCTTTAACCTTACCCCACCCTTTAGTGCGCGTGGTGGTGGCAGAGAGTTTGTATCGTGCTTGGTCGATTACTACCAATCACCCTTATCATCGAGAGTAATCAATGGATTTAAAGAAATTGCTTTCTCAGCCAACAATGGAACCGATCCGCGATAAAAAAGCGGAGCGCAACCTGTTTATTCGCCGCGCCTTGGTGTCTTTTTTAGGCGTGCTTGGGCTGTCTGCAATTTTACTCACCAATTTATATCATCTGCAAATCGTCAATTATGACACTTATCAAACCCGTTCTAACGGTAACCGTATCAAATTATTGCCGCTGCCACCAACACGCGGTTTGATTTACGATCGCTATGGCAAATTGCTTGCCGAAAATCTCACCTTTTTTGGCTTATATATCGTGCCAGAAAAAGTAGAAAATTTAGACCGCACTTTTGAACAGCTCAAGCAAATGGTGGGCTTAAATGAAGACGATATTGCGAATTTTAAGAAAGAACGCCGCCGTTCTTCGCGCTATACGTCCATTTTACTCAAGCCTGATCTCACTGAAGAACAGATCGCACGTTTTGCGGTAAATCAGCATCAATTCCCGAGTTTATCCGTTAAACCTTATTTTAAACGTCATTATTTATACGGCGAACCGCTCACCCATATTTTAGGTTATGTGGCAAAAATTAATGATAAAGATGTGGAACGCCTGAAAAAAGAAGACAAATACGCCAATTATGCTGGCTCGCACAATATCGGCAAGCTCGGTATCGAACGCTATTACGAAGAACAATTACACGGTGAAGTGGGCTTTGAAGAAGTAGAAATTAACAACCGTGGTAAGGTGATCCGTAAACTGCGCGAACAGCCTGCGGTGGCGGGCAAAAGCATTCATCTCACCATTGATTTAGAATTGCAACGTTATATCACTGATCTGTTAGCGGGGCATAAAGGCGCGGTGGTGGTGCTAGATCCAAAAGATAGCAGCATTTTAGCGATGGTTTCAACCCCAAGTTATGACAATAACCTTTTCGTAGATGGCATTTCAGGTAAAGATTACAAACGCCTGCTTGAAGATCCTGAGCGTCCGCTTTATAGCCGCGTTACGCAAGGAGCTTATCCGCCCGCTTCTACGGTAAAACCGTTTATTGCAGTAGCTGGGTTGCAAGAAGCCTTGATCACGCCAAGCACAACGGTGTTTGATCCGGGCTATTGGATGTTGCCAAATAGCACTAAACGTTTCCGTGACTGGAAAAAATCAGGCCACGGCTATACAGATCTCAATAAAGCGATTACCGAATCTTCCGATACCTACTTTTATCAGCTCGCTTACAATATGGGGATTGATAAACTTTCTGGTTGGATGAAAGCCTTTGGTTTTGGTCTGCCAACGGGTTTAGATATTCGTGAAGAAACCTCGGCAATTATGCCTTCGCGCGAGTGGAAACAAAAACGCTATAAAAAACCTTGGCTGCAAGGTGATACCATTTCCGTGGGTATTGGACAAGGCTATTGGACAGCAACGCCATTGCAAGTGGCAAAAGCTTTGGCCATCTTGATTAATAATGGCAAGGTAAATACACCGCACTTAATGAAAGGGGTAGAAGGCTCTTTCTTTGAACCTTACAAAGATCCCTTGTTATATCCCGACATTGAAGCCAATGATAGCTATTGGGCGCAAGCCAAACGCGGTATGTATAACGTGATTAATGCGAGCAACGGGACAGGGCGTAAAGCCTTTGCTGGCACGAACTATCACGTTGCAGGAAAATCAGGCACGGCGCAGGTTTTCAGCTTAAAAGAAAACCAAACCTATAACGCAAAATCGCTGAGCAAAGAATTGCACGATCACGCGTGGTTCATTGGCTACGCCCCTTATGAAAATCCGAAAATTGTGGTTTCTGTGATTTTAGAAAATGCCGGTGGCGGCGGTAGCAACGCAGGCCCAGTGGTAAGAAAAATTATGGATTATTATCTTAATCAGCGTCTTCCACAAGTAAGTCAAATGGAAAATAAACAGAACGAAACACAACCCCAACAAGAGGAAACAGAATAATGAGTGAAAAGAAAATCTGGCTCAACTTGTGGCAGCGTTTACACATTGATTTCTGGTTATTTATTGGTCTTGTGATTATTTCCGCCTATGGGTTATTAGTGCTATACAGTGCTTCTGGTGGCAATGAAATGATGTTCCGCAACCGTATCATTCAAGTTACCCTTGGCTTTGTGGTGATGTTTGTGATGGCACAGCTTTCCCCGCGTTTTTATCAGGGCATCGCCCCTTATTTATTTGGTGTGGGCATAGTATTGCTGATTTTAGTGGATTTGGTGGGAACAACCAGTAAAGGCGCACAGCGTTGGTTAGATCTCGGCTTGTTCCGTTTTCAGCCTTCGGAAATCGTCAAATTGGCCGTGCCATTAATGGTGGCGGTGTATTTAGGCAAACGTCCGCTTCCGCCCACTTTAAAAAATACCTTTATCGCACTCTTTATTATTATTGTGCCTACCCTATTGGTTGCCATTCAGCCTGATTTAGGCACATCAATTCTGGTAAGTGCGTCTGGAATTTTCGTTGTTTTTCTGGCTGGAATGAGCTGGTGGCTGATTTTAATTGCGGTGATTGGTCTGGCTGGTTTTATCCCTATAATGTGGTTTTACCTAATGCACGATTATCAACGCACAAGGGTGCTAACCTTACTTGATCCAGAAAAAGATCCCCTTGGCGCGGGTTATCATATTTTGCAATCAAAAATTGCCATTGGTTCAGGCGGTATTTGGGGCAAAGGTTGGATGCAAGGCACGCAATCCCAACTAGAATTTTTGCCTGAACCCCATACCGATTTTATCTTTGCCGTATTAAGTGAAGAACACGGAATGGTTGGCTTTGCCATTTTGATGTGCCTTTATTTATTTATTGTGGCAAGAGGTTTGATGATTGGTGTTGAAGCACAAAATGCTTTCGGTCGCACTCTTGTTGGTGCATTAACGCTGATCTTTTTTGTTTATGTTTTTGTGAATATTGGAATGGTGAGCGGCATTTTACCCGTAGTGGGCGTGCCGCTTCCGTTAATGAGCTATGGAGGGACTTCTTTTGTAACATTAATGGCAGGTTTTGGCTTGATTATGTCAATCCACACCCACAAAGAACATTTTTTTAAAGGAACTAAATAAATCTTTTTTACTCTGACTAATTATTTAATAAGACACAAATGAAAATGAAATTTACCTTCTTACTTAAACTTAGCGCGGCACTTGTATTTTTAGTTGCCAGCGTAAGCAGCCAAGCAGAAACGCACAAGTTATATGGCGTAAAAGGCGCAGCCTTAACACATAAACCTGTTAGCGAAAAAAATTATTCTTATGTCGTCAAAGGGGTAACCTATAGCACCAAACATAAGAAAGATGCGAAACATTATCGTCAAGAAGGCGTTGCCAGTTACTATCACAGAATGTTTGCTGGGCGCAAAACGTCAAATGGCGAATATTACAATCCAAACAGTTACACCGCCGCTCATAAAACTTTACCCCTAAACTCTTATGCACTGGTTACTAACCTGCGTAACGGCAAAAAAGTAGTGGTGCGAATTAATGATCGTGGCCCGTTCGTAAAAGGCAGAATTATCGATCTTTCACGCAAAGCGGCAAATCAGCTAGGTATCGTACATAGTGGCTTAGGTAAAGTACGCGTTGAAGCGATGTATGTTGATCGTAATGGGAAAATCTCAGGTGCGGGCGCAAATTCTTTAGCCAAAATGGCAAAAACGGCGGAAGCTAAAAAACGTCTGGTGGTTTCACCTAACGCAAGCAAAGGAAAAAGTGCGGTTAATTCTAAGAAAATTTCTTCTGGTTATCAGCTAAAAATGCTCGATTTAAGCAAATCTCAAGCGCAAGAAATCGTGAAAAAAGCGAAAAAGATGAAAATTAACGCACAAATGATTTCCCATAAGAAAAAATATGAAGTACGCTTTGGCGCAGTAAAAACTAAGAAACAGGCACAAACGCTAAAAAGCAAATTACACCGCCTTAATCGCACCAAACCAATTGTGATTTCTAGCTATAAAAACTAACTTAAATTTAGGAAAAAATGATGTTAAAACAAATTGTTAAGAAAACAAAGATCGCATTTTTAACTGCCACATTAGGCGCAAGCCAAAATCTTTTTGCAGAAGATATTCAATACGGCATTGCCGCACCACAACTTAATGCGCAAACCTATATTTTAATGGATTACAATTCTGGTGCAGTGTTAGCGGCATTTAACCCTGATCAACGCCAATATCCAGCTTCACTCACCAAAATGATGACAAGCTATGTGGTCGGCGATGCGTTAAAACAAGGTAAAATCCACGATTCAGATATGGTTACCATTGGTAATAGCGCTTGGGGTAAAAATTTCCCGGGTTCATCAAAAATGTTCCTAAATTTAAACCAACAGGTTTCCGTTGCCGATCTTAATCGCGGGATCATTGTGGTATCAGGCAATGATGCTTGCGTGGCAATGGCGGAACACGTTTCAGGCTCAACACAAAATTTCATCAATGCAATGAATAAATATGTGGAACAGTTTGGCCTAAAAAATACCCATTTCACCACCGTACACGGCTTAGATGACGAAAATCAATATTCTTCCGCCCGTGATATGGCACTAATTGGCGCGCATATCATTCGTGATTTACCTGAAGAATACAAAATCTATGCGGAAAAAGAATTCACTTTCAACAAAATCCGCCAACCAAATCGCAATGGCTTATTGTGGGATAAAACCCTTAAAGTTGATGGTATGAAAACAGGGCATACCGACAAAGCAGGCTACAACCTTGTAGCTTCTGCATTGGGCAACGGCAATATGCGTTTAATTTCGGTGGTGATGGGCGTACCAACTTACAAAGGCCGTGAAATTGAAAGCAAAAAATTATTGCAATGGGGATTTGCTAACTTTGAAACCTTCAAAGCCTTAGAAGCCAACAAAACCGTTTCTGAACAAAGCGTTTATTATGGCGATAACAGCAAAGTGCAACTTGGCGTGTTGCAAGATCAATTTATCACCTTGCCAAAAGGTCGCCAAGCGGAAGTGAAAGCCCGTTATGATTTAGACAAAAAATACCTTGAAGCGCCATTGGCGAAAGGCCAAGTGGTGGGCAAAATCACCTATCAGCTTGATGGTAAAGACATTGCTAAAGTAGATTTACAAGTAATGAACAATATTGAAGAAGGCGGTTTCTTCGGCAAAATCTGGGATTGGTTAGTGCTAACTGTAAAAAGTTTATTCAGCTAAACTTGAAATTGGTAAAATCTTCCCAATCTAAAGCTCAAATGGCCGCACTAAACAAAGTGCGGTCTAAATTTTTAACAAATTTGAGGACAAAAAATGGCAGAACAAGAAAAAGTCGTAAAACTTGAAGATATTCCACAAAAGCAACTTAAAGATCTTTTAGAATTTCCCTGTGATTTCACCTTTAAAGTGGTGGGAGCCAACCGACCTGATTTAGCCGATGATGTGATCGCTGTGGTACAAAAATATGCCAAAGGTGATTATAATCCGCGTGAAAATGTCAGCGGAAAAGGCACATACAAATCGATTTCAGTGGATATTGTGGCTGAAAATATTGAGCAAGTGGAAACCCTTTATAGCGAACTTGCCAAAATTAACGGCGTAAGAATGGTGCTTTAATCTGCATAAACAATAAGGTAAAGGCGATGACCCAATCCATTATTATCCGCCAACTTGGCGTGCAAGATTATCAAGAAATTTGGCATAAAATGCAGCAATTTACTGATAATCGTGATGAAAATACCCAAGATGAAATCTGGCTCGTTCAGCACCCAGCAGTGTTCACCCAAGGCTCTGCGGGCAAGCCTGAACATTTATTGCAACAAAGCGCGATCCCTGTGGTGCAATCGGATCGTGGCGGACAAATCACCTATCACGGATTGGGTCAGCAAGTTATGTATGTGTTGATCGACATCAAACGCCTGAAAGCGCAAGGCAAAGATCTCAATGTACGCCAACTGGTTACCGCCCTTGAGCAATCGGTGGTGCAAACGCTGGCAGATTACGGCATTGAAGGCTATCCCAAAGCCGATGCACCAGGGGTGTATGTGGACGGCAAAAAAATCTGCTCGCTCGGTTTACGCATTCGCAAAGGCTGTTCTTTCCACGGTTTAGCGCTAAATATTAATATGGATCTTACGCCTTTCTTATACATTAACCCCTGTGGTTATGCAGGGCTTGAAATGTGTCAAATGGCAGATTTTATCCCGCAACAAGAAGCACAGCCAGACAAGGTTTCGCCCAAATTAGTTACACACTTCACCCAATTATTGGGGTATAATTCCGTAACAAATTCTTAACAAAAATAGGAGCGTTAATGGCAACGCCTTTTAAAATGGAACGTGGCGTAAAATATCGTGATGCCGCAAAAACTTCCATTATCCCAGTAAAAAATATTGATCCCAACCAGCCTTTATTGAAAAAGCCTGAGTGGATGAAAATCAAACTGCCAGCCAATTCAGCAAAAATTGATAGCATCAAAAATGGAATGCGCCGCCACGGCTTGCATTCTGTGTGTGAAGAAGCCTCTTGCCCCAACTTGCACGAATGTTTTAACCACGGCACGGCAACCTTTATGATCTTAGGCGCAATTTGTACGCGCCGCTGCCCATTCTGTGATGTGGCACACGGCAAGCCTTTACCACCTGATCCTGACGAACCACGCAAATTAGCCGAAACTATTCAGGATATGAAATTACGTTATGTGGTGATCACTTCAGTGGATCGTGACGATCTGCCTGACCGTGGTGCAGGCCACTTCGCCGAATGTGTGAAAGAAATCCGCGCGCTTAATCCAGGGATCAAAATTGAAATCCTTGTGCCTGATTTCCGTGGACGCATCGAACAAGCGCTAGAAAAATTAAAAGATAATCCACCAGATGTGTTCAACCACAATTTGGAAAATGTGCCACGCTTGTATCGTGATATTCGCCCAGGGGCAGATTATGAATGGTCGCTCAAATTATTGCGTGAGTTCAAAGCAATGTTCCCTGATATTCCAACCAAATCAGGCTTAATGGTGGGCTTAGGCGAAACCAACGAAGAAATCTTACAAGTGATGCAAGATTTACGCACCAACGGCGTAACAATGCTCACACTCGGACAATATTTGCAACCAAGCCGCCATCACTTACCGGTAGCGCGCTATGTTCCGCCTGAAGAATTTGATGAGTTCCGTGATAAAGCCAACGAAATGGGGTTTGAACACGCCGCCTGCGGACCTTTCGTGCGTTCTTCTTACCACGCGGACTTACAAGCCAGCGGTAAATTAGTGAAATAATTTTGAAAAAATTACCGCACTTTTAGGTTAGTAAATATCATCAAAGCTGTCCCGCCAAAGAGCGGGACGCTTTTTACCTGCTTTTTTATTCCCCACTGCAATATTCCTTTAATAAAATACGCCGTATTATGAAAATTCAACCTATTGTCTGGCAGAACGTTAAACGTACAAAATCACTTATCCGCCCTATATATTTTCCCCTTACTACAAAATATAAAATTCGTGCAAATTCCTTGTACTAAGCCAATTTTTTATCATTTCATTCTTTTATTTTCTAGACATCACCGCTATTTAATGGTAACTTTACGCCCATTCTATGTTCAAACATCTTCATAACAAATTCATTTTCCAATCTAACCAACATTTCAAATTATTATGCATTTAACAGAACTTAAAAATATGCCTGTTTCCGAGCTGGTAAAACTCGGTGAAGAACAAATGGGTTTAGAAAATCTAGCCCGTTTACGCAAGCAAGATATTGTTTTCGCTATCCTAAAACAACACGCCAAAAGCGGTGAGGATATTTTCGGTGGGGGTGTGTTAGAAATCCTGCCTGATGGCTTTGGTTTCTTACGTTCCGCTGACAGCTCCTACCTTGCTGGCCCTGATGATATCTATGTTTCTCCAAGCCAAATTCGCCGTTTCAATTTACAAACTGGGGATAAAATTGAAGGAAAAATTCGTCCGCCAAAAGAAGGGGAACGTTATTTTGCTTTGCTAAAAGTGGATCAAGTTAATGATGACAAACCTGAAGTTTCACGCAGCAAAATTTTATTTGAAAATTTAACCCCACTTCACGCCAATTCACGTTTAAGAATGGAACGTGGTAACGGTTCAACAGAAGATTTAACCGCGCGTATTTTAGATTTAGCCTCCCCTATCGGGAAAGGACAACGTGGCTTGATTGTTGCCCCACCAAAAGCGGGGAAAACAATGTTGCTACAAAATATTGCACAGAGCATTACCCATAACTATCCAGAATGTGTGCTTATCGTGTTATTAATTGACGAACGTCCAGAAGAAGTAACGGAAATGCAACGCTCAGTAAAAGGCGAAGTGATTGCTTCAACCTTTGATGAACCCGCTTCACGCCACGTTCAAGTTGCCGAAATGGTTATCGAAAAAGCAAAACGTTTAGTTGAACATAAAAAAGATGTAGTGATTTTATTAGATAGTATCACGCGTCTTGCCCGAGCTTATAACACCGTAACCCCTGCTTCAGGTAAAATCCTTTCTGGTGGTGTAGATGCCAATGCGTTACATCGTCCAAAACGTTTCTTCGGTGCAGCGCGTAACGTGGAAGAAGGCGGAAGTTTAACCATTATTGCGACCGCACTTGTAGATACAGGGTCAAAAATGGATGAAGTGATCTTCGAAGAATTTAAAGGTACGGGGAATATGGAGCTACATCTTTCGCGTAAAATCGCTGAAAAACGCGTGTTCCCAGCCATTGACTTTAACCGTTCAGGCACGCGTAAAGAAGACTTACTCACCACCCCTGACGAACTACAAAAAATGTGGATTCTACGCAAAATCCTTAATCCAATGGGTGAAGTGGAAGCAATGGAATTCCTTATTGATAAACTCGCCGTTGCCAAAACCAACGAAGAGTTTTTCGAGATTATGAAGCGTTCTTAATATGAAAAATAGCACGTTAAACATTTAGACGTGCTATTTTTTTAATAAAAACAATGGTCAATTGAACTAAAAACAATCAAACGAATCAATTTTAAAAAGAATTGATTGACTTGAATATCAGAAATCTCTAATATACGCCTCGTTCCACGGAGGAATGGTCGAGTGGTTGAAGGCACCGGTCTTGAAAACCGGCGAGGGTTTACGCCCTCCAAGAGTTCGAATCTCTTTTCCTCCGCCATATTCTAAGAAGCCGTAAGTAAAATACTTACGGCTTTTTTCTTTTTACCAAGCAAAAACTGATAACGCCCCAATAAAGTGCGGTGCTTTTTTACTGTCTTTTCTCGCAACTAAAATAAATTTGATTGCTTGTATAATGGGAGTCTTGAGTTTTAACGCTATTAAGGGTATGTTATATCAACTTTTTTTATAACTGAGGTGAGTATGAAAATTATCCTTTTAGGTGCGCCAGGTGCAGGAAAAGGCACGCAAGCACAATTTATTATGAACAAATTTGGTATTCCACAAATTTCTACGGGCGATATGTTACGCGCGGCAATTAAAGCGGGAACAGAATTAGGCAAACAAGCGAAAACCTTAATGGACGCAGGACAGCTTGTGCCAGATGATTTAATTATTTCGCTTGTGAAAGAGCGTGTTGCACAAGATGATTGCGCAAAAGGCTTTTTATTAGATGGCTTCCCACGCACTATTCCGCAAGCGGACGCCTTAAAAAACGCCGGTATTAGCATTGATTATGTGTTGGAATTTGATGTCCCAGATGAAGTGATTGTTGAGCGTATGAGCGGCCGCCGTGTTCACCAAGCTTCTGGGCGTACTTACCACGTTGTGTATAATCCGCCAAAAGTAGAAGGCAAAGATGATATAACAGGTGAAGATTTAATTATCCGTGCTGATGACAAGCCTGAAACCGTGTTAGATCGCTTGAAAGTGTATCACAACACCACCAAGCCATTGGTAGATTACTATCAGGCTGAGGCCAAAGCAGGCAATACGAAATATTTCCGCTTAGATGGCACACAGAAAGTAGAAGAAGTAAGCGCAGAATTAGATAAAATTTTAGCTTAAAATTATTAAAGGGGATAACGTATTATCCCCTTTTTCATTTAGTCTAATCCCACAATTTTCCAACGATGATGACTTTTTCCATCAATTTTTCCGCCTTTCACTTGGCTAATATAATTAATCATCATATTTTGGATTGTTCCGTTTTATCAGATAGATGTATATGTTATTATGCCTACTTTGCACACTCTTGGACATAAAAAATGATTGAATCTATTAAAAAATTAGATCCTGATGCGGCGATTGATATTGCCTATGATATTTTTCTTGAAATGGCTGCTGAAAATCTTGATCCAGCGGATATTTTATTATTCAACTTAGAATTTGAACAACGTGGTGCGGTGGAGTTTGTGGAAACCGCTGATGATTGGGATCAGGAAATTGGTGTATTAATTGATCCTGAAGAATATGCGGAAGTTTGGATTGGGCTTGTTGATGATAATGATGAAATGACCGATATTTTTGCCAAATTTCTCATTTCACACCGAGAAGAGGAGCGGGAATATCACATCATTTGGAAAAAATAATTTACTAGAAAAGAAAAAACCATCACGTTTTAGTGATGGTTTATTTTATTGGGGAATTAAGCTAAAACCATTACGTTTTCTGCTTTTTTTCCTCTTTTATCATCAATAATATCAAACTCCACGGCTTGACCTTCTTTTAAGGTGCGGAATCCTTTAGATTGAATTGCTGAGAAATGTACAAACACTTCTTCTCCACCTTCTGATTGTAAAAAACCAAACCCTTTTGTTTCGTTGAACCATTTAACGGTTCCATTATTTTTAGACATTGTAAATCCTAAGTTAAATCTAATCTTAGATAACGCAATAATATTATGATGATAAAATAAAAAACTTTAAATATAGCCACAGATTATTGATTGTTATCTCTACTGCTTAAAAAGCAAAGCCATAGTAACAGCATATAGCTAAAATAGCACCTTTTATTTTCAATAAATCTCATTTATTTTTTAATTGGCTAATTTATCAAGTAATTTTTGATGAATACCACCGAAACTGCCATTTGACATCACCAAAATGTGGTCGCTCGGTTTGGCTTCTGCCACAATCATATCCACTAATTTATCTAAATTTGCTGTCCAGCTAGCAGGTTGAACGCATTGGTTTGCGATGTCCACCACATCCCACGGAATGTTGTCTGGCTGTAATAAAAAGATATGATCAGCACGCACCAGTGCAGGCGCTAGCTCATCTTTATGAACGCCCATTTTCATTGTGTTGGAACGAGGTTCTAACACCGCAAGAATTCGCACACCGCCGCCCACTTTATCACGAAGTGCGGTTAAAGTTGCGAGAATTTCTGCAGGGTGATGGGCAAAATCATCATACACGCTAATGCCATTCACTTCGCCTTTTAGCTCTAAACGGCGTTTTGCATTAATGAAACTGCCTAACGCAGCACAGGCATTTTCAATCGACACGCCCGCGTGATACGCCGCCGCAATTGCCATTAATGCGTTGTGCATATTATGTTGTCCAACAATATTCCATTTCACTTCTGCCACTTTTTCGCCAAAATGATACACAGAAAACTCGGTGCAATCATTGGTGATGCGTTCGGCATACCATTCCTGCCCTTCTCCCAAAAATTGCTGTTCCGACCAACAGCCCATTTCTAAGGTTTCTTTTACACTTTGTTCATTGGCGAAAGATAAAATGCGTCCACTTGAAGGAATGGTGCGGATCATATGATGAAATTGGCGCTGGATTGCTTTTAAATCATCGAAAATATCCGCGTGATCAAAACCAATATTATTAATAATTAGAGTTTTTGGATTGTAGTGAATGAATTTTGAGCGTTTATCAAAAAATGCAGTGTCATATTCATCGGCTTCAATCACAAAAAATGGGCTTTCACCTAAACGGGCTGATGTACCAAAATTGCCCGCAATGCCACCGATTAGAAAACCGGGGTTTAGTCCATTTTTCTCTAAAATCCAGCTGAGCATACCTGTTGTGGTGGTTTTCCCGTGCGTACCAGAAACCGCCAACACCCAGCGATCACGCAATAAGTTATCGTGCAACCACTGCGGTCCTGATGTATAAGGTAACCTATTCTCAAGCACATATTCCACGCAAGGATTGCCACGCTTCATTGCATTGCCAATTAACACTAAATCCGGAGCAGGCTCAAGCTGGGCTGGATCATAATTAGGGATAATTTCAATTTGATTTTCCTGTAAAAAAGTACTCATTGGCGGATATACATTAACATCCGATCCCGTTACTTTATATCCCATCTGTTTGGCAATAATCGCCACACCACCCATAAACGTGCCGCAAATTCCAAGAATATGAATATGTTTTTGTGTCATTTTTTTATCTCTTATACAAAAAACGAAAATAAAATGTGCCTGAGATCACAAACTCAGTAGGAGATTATTTCTCTTGTTCAAAGGCTAGCTATAATAAATCAACTCTTTCAAACTGTACAATGTATTCATTCAAAATAAGGATAAATTATGAAAACGTTAGGGCAATTTATTGTTGAAAAGCAAGCGGAATATCCCAATGCAAAAGGCGAACTTTCGGGCATTCTTTCTTCTATTCGCTTAGTGGCGAAAGTGATCCACCGTGATATTAACAAAGCAGGGCTAACCAATAACATTATTGGCAACTCTGGCGTGGAGAATGTGCAAGGAGAAGTGCAAATGAAATTAGATTTATTTGCCCACAACACAATGAAACAAGCCCTCATTGCACGCGAAGAAGTGGCAGGATTTGCTTCCGAAGAAGAAGAAAATTTTGTTGCTTTTGATACCGAACGCGGACGCAATGCAAAATATGTGATTTTAACCGATCCCTTAGATGGCTCATCAAATATTGATGTGAATGTTGCCGTTGGCACGATTTTTTCTATTTACCGCCGTGTTTCCCCTATTGGCACGCCAGTAACCTTAGAAGATTTTTTACAACCAGGGCATCGCCAAGTGGCTGCAGGTTACATTGTTTATGGTTCCTCAACAATGTTAGTTTATACCACAGGAAATGGGGTAAACGGCTTTACTTACGATCCGTCCTTGGGCGTATTCTGCCTTTCACACGAAAATATCCAAATGCCAGCAAGCGGCAAAATTTATTCCATTAACGAAGGACAATATCTCAAATTCCCATTAGGAGTGAAAAAATACATCAAATACTGCCAAGAAGAAGACAAAGCCACTCAACGCCCTTATACATCACGCTATATTGGCTCTTTGGTGTCTGACTTCCACCGCAATTTATTGAAAGGCGGGATTTATATTTATCCAAGCGCCACAAACTATCCAAATGGCAAACTTCGCCTACTTTATGAAGGCAACCCAATGGCATTTTTAGCCGAACAAGCAGCCGGCCTTGCCACCGATGGCTATCAACGCATTTTAGATATTCAGCCAACGGAATTACACCAACGCTCACCGCTCTTTGTTGGCTCAAAAGAAATGGTGGAAAAAGCACAAAGTTTTATGGATTAAAAACGATTATTCTGAATTTAAAGCGTTGCACAAAAAGTGCGGCGCTTTTTTTATTTTTATTTCTCATTTATCACATAAAACGAAACCTTTCTATTTATCCTAACTCACTGTAAAAATTAGAAAAATTTTCACCGCACTTTTTACGTAGTGATAAAAGAAAGAATTTAAACATAAAATGAAAGCCTATCCGCATTAATCTCACAAAAAAATGTTAATAAATCGTAACTAACTATCTATTTTCTAAGCAATTATTTTTTAGCCAAACGATTGCCTTCACAATTTTGATATTTTGTTCCACATAAAATTTTTATGCGCTATATCATCTGCAACGATTAATTTCCTGCCAAATGCTGATGAAAGGAGCGCAACAATAATGTTTAAAACAACAATAACAAACAAATTCGATTTACTTTGGACGTTAAATTTATTCGGCACAGCCGTGGGAGCTGGCGTGCTGTTTTTACCCATAAATGCTGGAATGGGCGGATTTTGGCCGTTAATCGCCATTATGCTGTTGGTTGGGCCGATGACTTATTTCTCACACCGTGCATTATCTCGCTTTGTGCTGTCATCTTCTAAACCCGGCAGCGATATTACAGAAGTAGTGGAAGAACATTTTGGGCAAGGCGCAGGGAAAATTATCACGCTGCTCTACTTTTTTGCGATTTTTCCTATTTTGTTAATTTATGGTAATGGCATCACCAATACGGTGGAATCCTTTATTATCAACCAGTTAGGACTAAGCGCCCCAAACCGCATTTTGCTTTCTTTCATTTTGATTGCAAGCCTGATTTCGGTGATGCTGATGAGCGAAAAAATAATGCTCAAAATGACTGAGTTTTTGGTCTATCCCCTTGTTTTTATTTTATTTTCGCTTTCCATTTATTTAATTCCGCAATGGAATACGGCAATGCTTCACCAAATGCCTGACGCCACCAGTTTTATTAGCACGCTGTGGATCACCATTCCGGTGTTAGTGTTTTCTTTTAATCATTCCCCTGCGATTTCTTGCTTTTCGCAATCACAACAGCGGGAATACAAATTGCCAGAATTAACTGAATGCCACGCCAGTCAGACATTGAAAAACACATCCACCTTGCTGTTATTTTTCGTGATGTTTTTTGTCTTTAGTTGCGTGCTAACACTCACGCCAGAAGATTTAGTGCAAGCCAAAGCGCAAAATATCAGTATCCTTTCTTTTTTAGCCAATAAATTTGACAACCCTTATATTTCCTATTTTGGGCCTTTAGTGGCGTTTCTTGCTATTACCAGCTCTTTCTTTGGCCATTATTTAGGCGCACGAGAAGGCATTCAGGGGCTGTATTTAAAATTTTCGGGCAAACAAGATATTACGAATCGAAAAAAATTGAATTTTTTCACCGCACTTTTCTTTTTATTGACTTTATGGGCGGTGGCAATTATCAATCCAAGCATTCTTGGTTTAATTGAATCCATTGGTGGGCCAATTATCGCCGCAATTCTGTTTTTAATGCCAATGTATGCCATTCGTAAAGTACCTGCGATGGCGCGTTATCAAGGCTATGCTAGCAATGTTTTCGTGACCGTGATGGGAATGATTGCAATCTCAGCAGTGGTGTATGGATTATTTTATTAATTAAGATAGAATACGCACCTTTTATAATAATAACCTTAAGCAGGGCGAAATGCCCTGCCAGACTTCGAGAAAACGATGATTAGTGTTTTTGATATGTTTAAAATCGGCATTGGGCCTTCTAGCTCTCATACCGTTGGGCCAATGAAAGCGGGTAAGCAATTTGTCGATGATTTAGTGGCGAAAAATTTACTCGCCAAGGTAACCCAAGTTAAGGTTGATGTTTATGGCTCACTTTCAATGACAGGGCGTGGGCATAATACCGATATTGCTATTATTATGGGTTTAGCGGGCTATTTACCGCACGATGTGGATATTGATTTAATTCCTAAATTTATTTCTGATGTAAAAAGCACCGCACTTTTGCCATTAGCGCAAGGGCAGCGAGTGGCGAAATTTGATTATGAAAGCGATATGATCTTTCATCAAACCTTTCTGCCTTTACACGAAAACGGCATGACGCTGTCCGCCTATGAAAATGACAACTTGCTTTATCAGCAAACCTATTATTCTATTGGCGGCGGATTTATTGTTGATGAAGCGCATTTCAATCAGCAGGAAGAGTCCGACATCAATGTGCCTTTCCCTTATCAAAGTGCGGCAGATATTTTGTATCATTGCAAAGAAAATGGCTTAGCACTATCTAGTGTGATGTTACAAAATGAAATTGCCTTACACGGAAAAGAAGCCACACAAACGCACCTAAAACGCATTTGGCAAACGATGAAAGAATGTATAGAACACGGCTTGGCTACGGAAGGGTTACTACCCGGCCCGCTCAAAGTGGTTCGCCGTGCAGCAACCTTACACCGTTTACTGCAAGCCAATAATGGGCTTTCCAACGACCCGATGAAAGTGATCGATTGGGTCAATATGTATGCGCTTGCGGTCAATGAAGAAAATGCAGCAGGCGGGCGTGTAGTTACCGCACCAACAAACGGCGCTTGCGGTATTGTGCCTGCGGTGCTGTCTTATTATGAAAAATTCATTTCGCCAATTACCGATGAAATTGTAGAACGCTATTTACTTGCCTGTGGAATGATCGGCTCACTTTACAAAATGAATGCGTCCATTTCAGGGGCAGAAGTGGGCTGCCAAGGCGAAGTGGGGGTGGCTTGCTCAATGGCAGCGGCTGGCTTAACAGAAATTTTGGGCGGTAGCCCCGAGCAAGTTTGTATGGCCGCTGAAATTGCGATGGAACATAATCTAGGGCTGACTTGCGATCCTGTGGGCGGTCAAGTGCAAGTACCTTGCATTGAGCGCAACGCCATTGCTTCCGTCAAAGCGATTAACGCTAGCCGAATGGCATTGCAACGTACCTCTAACCCACGCGTGAGCTTAGATAAAGTTATCGAAACAATGTACGAAACGGGCAAAGATATGAACGCCAAATACCGCGAAACCTCGCAAGGCGGTTTGGCAATCAAAGTGGTTTGTACCTAAAATTTGCAGCGAAAAAATAAGGCGGTTTGTTCCGCCTTATTTTATATTTCAATTATTTAAACTCAATTTCCACCGCACTTTCGCCGAGCATTTCCACTAGCGTATTAATCAATTCATCACTTGGATTCACTGACCACTGCACGCCGAGTTTCACTAACGCGCGTCCTTGTGGACTTTGGTAATAAATATTAATGGGTAACGCACCGCCACTATATGGGCTAAGAGTATCTTTAAATTGCTTAATAAAATGTGGTGAAAGCTGTTCTTGCGTTAAGCAAATTGCCAGACTTTTGGCGTAGCGACTGCGTGCTTCATCAAGGGTCATTAATTCTCGCACAGACATTTTTAAGCCTTGCGAAAAATCATCAAAACTCACCTGCCCAGAAACGATCACAATGGTGTCTTTCTGCAATTTTTCACCAAAACGATCGAGGCTTTCACCAAATAACGTGAGATCTAAACGCCCCGAGCGGTCATCTAAGGTGGCAATGCCTAAGCGGTTGCCTTTTTTCGTGATCGCCACACGCGAACTCACCACTAAACCGCAAGTTGTGCTAATTTGTCCACGATAATTTGGCACAAGATCTTTTAATCTTGTTGAGCTGTAATGGGCGATCTCTTTTAAATAAGGGCTAATTGGGTGGCTGCTTAAATAAAGCCCAAGGGTTTCCCGTTCGCCGTCTAAAATTTGCTTTTCGCTCCAACGAGGCGTGTTGGCATAAGCCTGTTCTACTTCTTCGGGAGTTTCGGTTAGCACGCCGAACATATCCGCCTGCCCGATAGCTTCATTTTTGGCATATTGATCGGAGGCTTTGAGGGCATCTTCTAAATTTTTTGCCAGCGCGGCACGGTGTGGGCCTAATTTATCGAATGCACCTGACATTATCAGGCTTTCAAAAGTGCGGCGGTTAATTTTCTTTAAATCTACTCTGGCGCAAAGATCGAATAAATCTTTAAAAATGCCTCCTTGCTCACGCGCAGAAATCAAGGCTTCAATCGGGCCTTCACCCACCCCTTTAATTGCACCAATGCCATACACAATCTCGCCATTATCATTCACGCTGAAATGGTGTTTCCCAGTATTAATATCTGGCGGCGTAACCGTTAAGCCCATACGCAAACATTCATCGTATAGCCCAACGATTTTTTCTGTGTTATCCATTTCAGAAGTCATTACCGCTGCCATAAATTCCGCAGGATAATGGGCTTTGAGCCAGAGCGTTTGGTAAGAAACCAAGGCATAAGCGGCGGAGTGAGATTTATTAAAGCCGTAGCCTGCAAATTTTTCCACCAAATCGAAAATTTTCATTGCAAGGGTGCCATCAATGCCGTTTTTAATCGCCCCTTCTTCAAACACCGAGCGCTGTTTCGCCATTTCTTCTGGTTTCTTTTTCCCCATCGCACGGCGTAATAAATCCGCGCCACCGAGCGTATAACCTGCTAGCACCTGAGCAATTTGCATTACCTGCTCTTGATACAAAATAATGCCGTAGGTAGGCTCTAAAATCGGTTTCAGCAAAATGTGCTGATATTCCGCATCAGGGTAGGAAATTTCTTCTTCTCCGTGTTTACGGCGAATAAAGTTATCCACCATTCCCGATTGCAATGGCCCCGGGCGGAATAACGCCACCAACGCGATAATATCCTCAAAACAGTCCGGTTTTAGGCGTTTAATCAAATCTTTCATTCCGCGCGACTCTAGCTGGAACACTGCGGTTGTTTCGGCATTGAGTAACACTTGGAAAGATTGCGGATCATCAAGGGGTATGCGATTAATATCCACTAACGGCTTGCCCTCTTTAGCAAGGCGCGTGTTAATCATATCCAATGCCCATTTGATGATAGTTAAGGTGCGCAGTCCCAAGAAGTCAAACTTCACTAGCCCTGCATATTCCACATCATTTTTATCAAAATGGGTAACAGGGTGTTTGCCCTCACTATCACAATAGAGCGGTGAGAAATCGGTAATCAGCCCCGGGGAAATCACCACGCCCCCAGCGTGTTTCCCTGCGTTACGGGTTACCCCTTCGAGCTTGCGCGCCATATCAATTAAGGCTTTGACTTCTTCATCACTTTCATAAATTTCAGGTAAACGAGGTTCAGCCTCAAAGGCTTTCGCTAAGGTCATACCAGGGTCAGGTGGCACAAGTTTAGAAATGCGATCCACAAAGCTATAAGGATGTCCAAGCACGCGCCCCACATCTCGAATTACCGCCTTAGCCGCCATCGTACCAAAGGTGATAATCTGCGACACCGCGCCACGTCCGTAGGTTTCCGCAACGTGTTCAATCACGCGATCTCGCCCGTCCATACAGAAATCCACGTCAAAATCGGGCATTGATACCCGTTCTGGATTTAAGAAACGCTCGAAAAGTAAATCAAACTCAAGGGGATCGAGATCGGTGATCTTCAACGCATAAGCCACCAGCGATCCCGCCCCAGAACCACGCCCCGGCCCAACAGGAATATCATTATCTTTCGACCACTGGATAAACTCCATTACGATTAAGAAGTAACCAGGGAACCCCATTTGGTTAATCACATCTAGCTCGACTTGCAAGCGCTCATCGTATTCCTTGCGTTTTTCTGCCCGCTCTTTTTCATCAGGGAATAAAAAGGCTAAGCGCTCTTCCAAGCCCTCACGGGATTTTTGCACCAAATAATCTTCCGTGCTGAGATCCCCTGTGGGAAATTTTGGTAAGAAATACTCACCCAAACGAATCGTTACATTACAACGTTTGGCAATTTGCACGGTATTCGCCAGTGCGGTGGGAATATCGGCAAATAATTCGCACATTTCCTGTTCAGTACGGAAATATTGCTGATCGCTATATAATTTCGGACGTTTTGGATCATCTAACGTGTAGCTGTCGTGAATCGCAACGCGAATCTCGTGCGCCTCAAAATCTTCGGAAGACAAAAAGCACACATCATTGGTTGCCACAAGGGGAATATGATGTTTTTCTGCCAATTTTAAGGCAGCTTGAATATAGCGTTCTTCTTCAGGGCGGCCTGTGCGACAAAGGCTCAAATAAAAATGATCGGGGAAAAATTCTTGATAAAAACGCACCGCACTTTCGACATCCGCAGGATTATTTTTCAGTAATTTTTTCCCCACATCCCCATTGCGTCCGCCAGAAAGAATAATCAAGCCTTCGCGGTGTTCCACCAGCCACTGCTGATCAATATAGGGTAAATCCGTGTAACCCCGTTCATACGCCTTGGATAATAATAAGGTGATGTTGTGATAGCCTGTGTTATTTTTCGCGAGCAAGGTGAGTTCAAAATGTTCATCACCGAGCAAATCACTTTTCACCAGCACATCAGCCCCAACAATGGGCTTCACCCCTGAGCCAAGGGCTTCGCCATAAAATCGCACCAAACCGCAGAAATTGGTGAAATCCGTCAATGCCATTGCCACCATTTCGTTTTGCACACAGGCTTTGACTAGCGGTTTCACTTTGGCGATACCGTTAATCATTGAAAAATCGCTATGCACACGCAAATGCACGAAACGGGGTTCTGACATAAAATATCCTTGCTGTTGTTGCTGTTGTTGCTGTTGATTAGATAAAAAAGGGAAATTAGGCTGTCATTTTAACGAGATTTCAGTTCGGATCAAATTTCTTTTTCCCTGTCAGTTTTGATTGTGGATTCTCCCTTGTTCACCGTTTAATTCCTGTCTAAAATAAAGCAAATTTTCACCGCACTTTAATGAAGGGATCTATGCTACTAAGCATTTTGTATATTGTGGGTATCACCGCCGAAGCGATCACAGGGGCATTAGCCGCTGGACGTGAAAAAATGGATATTTTCGGCGTGGTTATCATCGCCTCAATGACCGCCATTGGCGGCGGTTCGGTGCGTGATGTGCTGCTTGGGCATTATCCCCTTGGTTGGGTGAAAAATCCTCATTATTTTATTATCGTTGCCAGTGCTGCGGTGCTAACAGTGGTGATTGCACCATTCATTCGCCATTTTATGCGCTATTTTCGCACCATCTTTCTTGTGCTTGATGCGCTAGGATTAATTGTATTTTCGATTATTGGTACGCAGATTGCGTTAGATATGGGGCATAGTTTTATTATTGCGATTATTGCTGCAATTATCACTGGTGCATTTGGTGGCGTGTTGCGGGATTTGCTGTGCAACCGCATTCCCCTTGTCTTCCAAAAAGAGCTGTATGCCAGTGTTGCATTGCTGGCGGCAAGTATTTATATTGGCTTGCTTCAGTTGAATATTAATCACAATATCGTAATCGTGGTAACCCTCGCTTGCGGTTTTACCATTCGCTTGCTCGCCATTCGTTTTGAGTGGCATTTGCCAGTGTTCGATTATCAAGAACAGGAAATCGCCGAAAAGCAAGCCGATGACAAACTGCCGAAAAAAATCAAATAATTAAAATAAGGATAAACAATGACGAATTTAGTAGAAATGGGCAAACAAGCCAAACAAGCGGCTTTCGTGTTAGCGCAATGTAGCGAGAAAGAAAAAAATCACGCGCTTCAATGTATCGCTGAGCAATTAGAACAACAAGCCGATCGCATTTTGGCGGAAAATGAAAAAGACATTCAAGCCGCTCAACAAAATGGTTTGTCGGAAGCCTTGATTGATCGTCTATTGCTCACGCCTGAACGGCTACACGCCATTGCCCAAGATGTTCGTCATATTATTTCTCTGCCCGATCCTGTGGGTAAAATCATTGACGGTGGCACCTTAGACAGCGGACTAAAAATTGAACGCGTGCGCGTGC
Source organism: Avibacterium avium (assembly GCF_900454535.1). Classification (GTDB taxonomy): domain Bacteria; phylum Pseudomonadota; class Gammaproteobacteria; order Enterobacterales; family Pasteurellaceae; genus Avibacterium; species Avibacterium avium. The sequence goes on along the minus strand of NZ_UGSP01000001.1, from coordinate 1,047,198 downwards.
CTTTAGGGGTGGTGGCCACCATTTATGAAGCGCGCCCAAACGTAACCATTGATGTTGCCAGCCTATGCTTAAAAACTGGCAATGCGGTGATTTTACGCGGTGGCAAGGAAACACAACATTCCAACAAAATTTTAGTCGAAGTGGTGCAACAAGCCTTATTACAAGCCAATTTACCGCAATATGCCGTGCAAGCCATTACTGATCCAAACCGCGATTTAGTGATGCAATTAATGAAACTGGATCGCTATGTGGATATGCTTATTCCAAGGGGTGGCGCGGGCTTACATCAGCTTTGTAAAGAAAACTCCACCATTCCTGTGATCGTTGGGGGCGTGGGCGTATGCCATACTTTCGTGGAAGAAAGTGCCGATTTAAAGCGTGCATTAGCGGTAATCAGCAATGCCAAAACGCAGCGCCCAAGCACTTGTAATACCCTTGAAACCTTGTTAGTACAAGAAAGCATCGCCGCGCAATTTTTGCCAATGTTGGCGGAATTTAGCCAATCGAAAATAAAATTTCACGCAAATTCCACCGCACTTTCTATTTTAAGCGATTCGGGGGCACAAGTTGTGCCATTACAGGCGGAGGATTTACAACAAGAATGGGGTTCGCCTGATCTCAACGTGGTGATTGTCAAAGATATTGATGAAGCGGTGGCCTTTATTAATCAATATGGTACGCAACATTCTGATGCGATCTTAACTAGCTCGCAACGTCTTGCGCAGCAATTTATTAATCAAGTGGACAGCGCGGCGGTGTATGTCAATGCCAGCACACGCTTTACTGATGGCGGGCAATTTGGCTTAGGCGCAGAAGTGGCGGTGAGTACACAAAAACTCCATTCTCGCGGACCAATGGGATTAGAAGCGCTCACTTCTTACAAATGGGTGGGCGTGGGCGATTATTTAGCGCGCCCTTAATCCTTTAGTGAGAAATTGAAAATTATTCGATTATTCGGGCTAAAATTTTATAATATCAAAACGTCATTTTAAAAATGGCGTTTTTTATTTAATTTTATAAAATAATATTTGACAATGTTTAATTAAATCGTTATTTCTAGGGCATTCTAATACAACATCATTGATTCTTTATAGGAAGGTAAAACTATGTCAACTCTCTCTGTGGCAAAATTCGGTGGAACTAGCGTTGCAAATCATAGCGCAATGAGCGCTTGTGCAAATATTGTAACCGCTGATCCTAATACGCGTGTGGTAGTGCTTTCGGCCTCGGCAGGTATCACCAATTTATTGGTTGCGCTTGCTAATGGTAAAGACGCAGAAGAACGCGCAAAACTCATCGCAGAAGTGCGTCAAATTGAAGAAGCGATTTTGGCTGAACTTAAAGACGACAGCGAAATGCGGGCAAAAATTGAAGAAATTTTAAAACATATCGAAAGCTTGGCTGATGCCGCAAGCGTGGCTGCTTCACCGGCTTTAACAGACGAATTGATCTGCCAAGGGGAAATGATGTCCACCTTGCTTTTCGTTCAAGTGTTAAAAGAGCTTGGCGCAAAAGCCGTTTGGGTGGACGTGCGTACCATTGTGGCAACCAACAGCCATTTCGGTAAAGCCGCGCCAGATGACGAGCAAACGCAGAAAAATAGCGATGCGCTATTAAAACCGATTCTTGCTCAAGATAACGACACAATGATTATCACGCAAGGCTTTATTGGACGCGATCCACAAGGCAAAACCACCACCTTAGGGCGTGGCGGCAGCGACTATTCTGCGGCACTTTTAGCCGAAGTATTAAACGCCAAAGATGTATTAATTTGGACGGACGTGGCCGGTATTTACACCACTGATCCACGCATTGTGCCAGCCGCACAACGTATTGACACAATGAGCTTTGCGGAAGCGGCAGAAATGGCAACGTTCGGGGCGAAAGTGTTACACCCTGCAACCCTGCTTCCAGCGGTTCGCAGCAATATCCCTGTGTTCGTAGGTTCAAGCAAAGCACCACAAGATGGCGGTACTTGGGTAACCAAAGATCCACAACCACGTCCAACGTTCCGTGCAATTGCATTACGCCGCGATCAAACCTTGGTAACGCTTTCTAGCTTAAGTATGCTACACGCGCAAGGTTTCTTAGCCAATGTGTTCAACATTTTAGCGAAACACAAAATTTCTGTGGATACCATCACCACTTCTGAAGTAAGCGTCGCACTCACTTTAGACAAAACAGGATCTGCTTCATCAGGCGCGGAAATGCTCTCGCCAGAATTGCTCGCGGAATTAAGAGAAGTGTCTAGCGTGAAAGTGGATACAGGCTTATCTTTAGTGGCATTGGTGGGTAATGATTTGCACATCACTTCTGGCATCGCAAAACAAATTTTCGATACCCTAGAAGGCTACAACGTACGAATGATCAGCTACGGCGCAAGCACCAACAATATTTGTATGTTAGTCCAAAGCGAACAAGCTGATGATGTGGTCAGAGCATTACATAAGAATTTATTTGAATAATTCAAACTAAACACATCTAAAAAGGAGAAATACGTGAAACATTTCTCCTTTTTCTTTGCTTTATTTATATCGATTGAAATTATCGCAAAAATATCACCGCACTTTATTCGAATACTAATCAAAAGTATCACACTGGCTAGGTTGTCCGCTTTGTAATCCACGTTTAAACCAAGCTAAACGCTGAGCTGATGTGCCGTGCGTAAAGCTATCAGGTACAACATAACCTTGAGAACGTTTTTGCAAGCGATCATCACCTACCGCTTGAGCGGCGTGAAAGGCTTTTTCAATATCTCCTGTTTCAAACAGGCCTGTTTTACTTGCTTGATTCGCCCACACGCCAGCAAAGCAATCCGCTTGTAATTCCAGTTTTACCGAAAGTTGATTGGCTTGCGCAGGACTTACATTTCGCTGAGCCTGATGCACTTTAGGCAAGATACCTAATAAATTTTGGATATGATGCCCTACTTCGTGCGCAATCACATAAGCAAACGCGGAATCACCGCCAGCTCCAAGCTGATTTTTCATATCATTGTAAAAAGAAAGATCAAGGTAAACACGCTGATCATTCGGACAATAAAATGGCCCCATTGCCGACTGACCTGTGCCACAGGCAGTATGCGTAACCCCGTTATATAACACCATTATTGGTGCTTGATAATGCTGATTATGTTGTGAAAAATAATTTCCCCAAACCGTTTCCGTGTCAGCTAACACCACGCGAGAAAGGCTAGCCAGTTGCTGTTCTTCTTGGCTTGATTGGGTATGATTGGCCGTTGGTTGCTCAATAAAATCAGGCGTGCCAACCAAGCCAGAAAGATCAACTCCATAATAAGCACCAACAAGTAAAATGATCAAACCAAGTACGCTCGTTCGTTTTCCACCACCAAAGGAACGCCCTGAATTTCGTCTATCTTCAACATTTGTGCTTTCTCTACGGCCTTGCCAACGCATAATTTCTATCCTATTTATGATTAAAGTGCGGTTATTTTATTATAAAAAATCTTTCATTGGGCAATTTACACTGAATTTATTTCTACCAACTTCGCGTTAGTTTCCTAGATTTCAAGCAATGAATGTACTAAAATTTAACGGTGATCAATTTAATCGCATTTTTTACAAGACAAAAATGAAAAATCGTTTTAAGATTAGCGGGATTTCAGATTTTATCTTTGAAAATTAACTTAAATATGAGGAAAACAAAATGGCGAAAATCGTTAAAATTATTGGTCGTGAAATCATCGACTCTCGCGGTAATCCAACTGTGGAAGCAGAAGTTCACCTTGAAGGTGGTTTCGTAGGTCTTGCAGCTGCGCCATCTGGTGCATCGACAGGTTCTCGCGAAGCGTTAGAATTACGCGATGGCGATAAATCTCGTTTCTTAGGTAAAGGTGTATTGAAAGCGGTTGAAGCGGTAAATGACCCAATCGCACAAGCTTTAGTGGGTAAAGATGCCACTAACCAAGCTGAAATCGACCAAATTATGATCGACTTAGACGGCACTGAAAACAAATCTAAATTCGGTGCAAACGCAATTTTAGCGGTTTCTCTTGCTAACGCCAAAGCTGCTGCAGCATCTAAAGGTTTACCACTTTATGCGTGGATTGCTGAGCTTAACGGCACACCAGGTGTTTACTCAATGCCATTACCAATGATGAACATCATCAACGGTGGTGAACACGCAGATAACAACGTGGATATCCAAGAATTTATGATCCAACCAGTGGGTGCGAAAACATTAAAAGAAGCACTACGCATTGGTGCTGAAGTGTTCCACAACCTTGCTAAAGTATTAAAATCTAAAGGTTTAAGCACTGCAGTGGGCGATGAAGGTGGTTTCGCTCCAAACCTAGAATCAAACGCTGCAGCGCTTGCTTGTATCAAAGAAGCGGTAGAAAAAGCAGGCTATGTATTAGGTAAAGATGTTACTCTTGCAATGGACTGTGCATCATCTGAGTTCTACAACAAAGAAAACGGTATGTACGAAATGAAAGGTGAAGGTAAATCATTCACTTCTCAAGAATTCACACACTACCTTGAAGAGCTTTGCAAAGAATACCCAATCGTTTCTATCGAAGATGGTCAAGATGAATCAGACTGGGAAGGTTTCGCTTACCAAACTAAAGTGTTAGGCGACAAAGTTCAATTAGTGGGTGATGATTTATTCGTAACTAACACCAAAATCTTAAAAGAAGGGATTGAACGCGGTATCGCAAACTCAATCTTAATCAAATTCAACCAAATCGGTTCATTAACTGAAACTTTAGCGGCAATCAAAATGGCGAAAGATGCAGGTTATACTGCAGTAATCTCTCACCGTTCTGGTGAAACTGAAGATGCAACTATCGCAGATTTAGCGGTAGGTACAGCAGCAGGCCAAATCAAAACTGGTTCAATGAGCCGTTCTGACCGTATTGCGAAATACAACCAATTAATCCGTATCGAAGAAGCATTAGGCGACAAAGCCCCATTCTTAGGATTAAAAGCGGTTAAAGGTCAAGCGTAATTTAATTACTGCTTTGCGCAATATTTATCCAACTAAAGTGCAGGGTTTTCCTGCACTTTTTTATTCCCCGCACAAACTAACAAGTGCGGTGCTTTTTTAGCAAATTTATTTCCGCCATAAACCTACAAATCTTCACCATTTCAAGGTACACTATTCTTTTTATTCAATTGGGGAACCTATGCGTTTACTTGTATTCCTTCTGCTCGCAGTATTAGTGCTATTCCAATATGATTTTTGGTTTGGCAAAAATGGCTATTTGGATCACAAACAGCTCGAGCAAGAAATTGCACAACATTTGCAAGAAAATGAAAAATTAGCCCAACGCAATCACGCCATCGCCGCTGAGATCAAAGATCTCAAAGAAGGGGTTGATGCCATTGAAGAACGCGCCAGACAACAGCACGAAATGGTAAAAAATAACGAAATTTTCTACCGCATTGTTAAAGATCACAAATAATATGGAAAGAGAAATTATCGCCGTTGTGCCAGCCGCTGGGATTGGTAGCCGAATGCAGGCAGATCGGCCGAAACAGTATTTGACAATTCTTGGCAAAACTGTTTTAGAACATACATTAGAAACGCTACTCAATTCATCTCATATTGATCGCATTATCCTTGCGGTTGCGCCTAAGGATCCTTATTTGGCAAAAATAGATTTGCTCAGCCACCCCAAAATTCATCTTGTTGAAGGGGGGGAAACCCGCGCACAATCTGTTCTCAATGGGTTAAACGCGATCAATCCAAGTGCAAACACTTGGGTAATGGTACACGATGCCGCGCGCCCTTGTTTAACGCAGCAAGAACTCTCGACCTTAGCGGACATCACACAGCCTGATGGTGCAATTCTTGCCATTCCCGCAATAGATACCATTAAAAGAAGTAATTCACATCAGCAAATTGAAAAAACAGAAGACCGCAACGAAATTTGGTTGGCACAAACGCCCCAATTTTTCCCCGCTCTTTTGCTCACGCAAGCTATTGAACAAGCGCTTGCGCAACAACAAAATATTACCGATGAAGCTTCTGCAATGGAATTTCTTGGCTTCAAACCGCAATTAATTCAAGGTAAAACCAGCAACATTAAAATCACACGTCCAGAAGATTTAGCGCTTGCGGAATTTTATCTCAGCCAAAAGAAGCACCAATAAAATATCAGCAATAAAAAGTGCGGTGAAAAATCTGAAAATTTTCCACCGCACTTGTCTTTTCACTATTCTGTTATTTCATCGCTAACTGATAAAATCTGGCGATATTCTGCGCCGTTGAAATCAGATTCTCTTTCCCCGAACGCAAGGTGTTCTCCAAACTATCAAGCTGACGAATAATCGGAAAGACCGCGTCAATGCCCTGTTCATACACCACTTCGTAATCTTCCCGCAGACAGCCTACGATAGCAATCACAGGTTTGCCAAATTGCTTAGCAGTTTTGGCGACACCAATGGGCGTTTTTCCGTAAGCACTCTGCCCGTCCATTCGCCCTTCGCCAGTAATCACCAAATCAGCATCTTGCACTTGGGCGCTAAAATTTAAGGTTTCTAACACAATATTTACGCCTTTTTTCAACCGCACTTTAGGCAGCAGCAATAATCCACCGCCCATTCCGCCAGCCGCTCCTGCACCAGATTGATTGGCGATATTAATGCCAAGCTGTTGCTGCACTTTCTCGGCAAAATGAGCAAGCGCTGCATCAAGTTGTTGCACCATTTGCACGGTTGCGCCTTTTTGCGGCCCGAACACGGCAGATGCACCAGTTTCACCACATAATGGATTATTCACATCACAAGCCACTTCAATTTGTACTTGCGCTAAACGTGAATCAAGCTGGCTTAAATCAATATGAGCGGTGTGAATTAACTGTTCGCCACCATCGCCCAACGATTGATTTTCAGCATTGAGAAAGCGCGCACCCAAGGCTTGCAACATTCCAACACCAGCATCATTAGTTGCGCTTCCACCAATGCCGAGAATAATTTTTTTCACCCCATAATTTAAGGCGTTCAAAATCAATTCTCCCGTGCCAAAACTGGTAGTTTTCAATGGATTACGAGCCTCCATTGGTACAAGATGCAAGCCAGAAGCTACTGCCATTTCAATGAATGCAGTTTCACCATCACCAGAAAGCCCCCAAAATGCGTCAATTTTATTGCCCAAAGGGGCGGTAACCGTGCATTGGATAAGCTTCCCTTGTGTCGCGTCCACCAAAGATTGAACCGTGCCTTCGCCACCGTCAGCCATTGGGATTTTGCAATATTGTGCGTGCGGAAAAATCTTGCGAAACCCAATTTCAATCGCCTCCGCCACTTCAAGTGCGGTCAAACTTTCTTTGAATGAATCCGGTGCAATGAGTATTTTCATTGTTAATTCCTATAAAAACCTGTTCTTATACTACCTTATTGAGCAAAAAATCCTAAGATATTTATTGCATTTTTTCTCTTAATCGCTACAATTGTTGCTCCTTGTCGGCGCTGAATTAGAGATCGGCGTTTGATGTATGACTAACCCTACTATTGAGGATTTTAATATGTCTCTAAGCACAGAAAAAAAAGCAGCTATCGTTGCTGAATTTGGTCGTGATGCAAAAGATACTGGTTCATCAGAAGTTCAAATTGCATTATTAACTGCACAAATCAACCACTTACAAGCACACTTTGCAGTGCATAAAAAAGACCATCACGGTCGCCGTGGTTTATTACGTATGGTTTCTCGTCGTCGTAAATTATTAGACTACTTAAAACGTACTGATTTAGCTAAATACAGCGAAACTATCGCTCGTTTAGGTTTACGTCGCTAATTTCCAAATTAGAACAAGAAAACGCTCAAGCAATTGAGCGTTTTTTTATGGGGATATTTTATCAATAGCAAAAATAAACCTATGTCCGCCCAGAAAACTCTCCCAAAAAACACCGCACTTTAAAATTTACCTTAACTACATTCTCAATTCAAATCACTGAAAGAAAAAGAAACACACATTCATTTGATCTCAAATAAAATCTTGTTTATCCTACCCCAATCCCCTATAACCGAGATAACAAAATGGCACTGGATTTAGCAGAAATTAGACAACAAATCACCCAAATTGACCGCAGTTTATTAAAACTGCTTTCGGAGCGTCATCGTTTGGCTTATGACGTGGTGCGTAGCAAGGAAATCACGCAGAAAGCCTTGCGTGATGTGGAGCGTGAGCAACAATTATTACAAGAATTGATTCAATTTTCTGAAAATGAAAATTATCAGCTTGATCCACAATATATCACGCAAATTTTCCAGAAAATTATTGAAGATTCTGTGCTGACTCAGCAAGCCTATTTGCAAAAGAAACTCAATGAACAGCGTGAGCAAAATAGCCACATTGCTTTCTTAGGCAAGCGCGGATCTTATTCTCATCTTGCGGCACGCAGTTATGCAACCCGTTATCAGAAACCATTCATTGAATTGAGTTGTAGCTCTTTCGAGCAAGTATTTGAAAAAGTGCAAAATGGCGAGGCGGATTACGGAATTTTGCCGCTGGAAAACACGACTTCAGGTTCAATTAATGAAGTCTATGATTTGTTGCAACATACGGATTTATCGCTCATTGGGGAATTAGCATACCCGATCAAACATTGCGTACTCGCAACGGAACACAGTGAATTAAGCCAAATTGACACCCTATACAGCCATCCGCAAGTGATCCAGCAATGCAGCCAGTTTATTCGCGGCCTTGATCGTGTACATATTGAATATTGCGAAAGCAGCTCACACGCAATGCAGTTAGTGGCAAGTCTGAATAAGCCAAATATTGCAGCATTAGGGAATGAAGATGGCGGCCATCTTTATGGCTTACGCGTGCTGAAAAGCAATATCGCCAACCAAGAGAATAACATCACCCGCTTTATTGTGATTGCTAAAGAACCTGTGGTGGTATCGCCGCAAATTCACACTAAAACCCTGTTATTAATGACGACAAATAAACGCCAAGCAGGCTCACTGGTGGACGCGTTATTGGTGTTCAAAAAGCATAATATTAATATGACGAAACTAGAATCCCGCCCAATTTATGGTCAGCCGTGGGACGAAATGTTCTATCTTGAAATTGATGCCAACATCAACAACCCAGAAGTGCAACAAGCGTTGGAAGAATTGCAAGCACACAGCAACTATCTAAAAATTCTCGGTTGTTACCCAAGTGAGATTGTCAAGCCTGTGGAAGTGAATTAAACAGACAAAAGTGCGGTGAAAAATTCACAAAATTTCCACCGCACTTTAAAATTACCCCAACCACATTCCCCGTCCAAACCGCCCGAATGGAAATAAAATTTTTAGAAAAATCACGCCAAGCGAGAGCGAAGCAAACATCAGGCTGATTTTTCGTTAAGAAAATTTGTTAAAAATGAAGATCAGCAATTTAGTCGGGGGGCCTTTTCTTTGCCTACTTTCTTTTTAGCAAGTAAAAGAAAGTAGGTCGCCAACGGCGAAACCCATCATCAACCCAAAGAAAAAAGCAATCAGCCAGCAATAAAGTACGGTCATTTTCCACAGAGTTTCAAAAATTAGAAAATTCCCACCGCACTTTAAAATTCAGATCCCACTTCCCCGTGTAAATTGCCTTCATTTTTAACAAATTTTTAGAAAAGTAACGCCTGAACGCAGCGCAGCGAGTATGGGCTTACTTTTCGTTAAGAAAATTTGTTAAAAATGAAGATCAGCAATTTAGTCGAGGGGCTTTTTCTTTGCCTACTTTCTTTTGAGCAAACAAAAGAAAGTAGGTCGCCAACGGCGAAACCCGTTCCCCTCAAAGAAAAAAATTATAACACTAAACAAACTATTTATTATTCAGCACCAAACGCCAACATCACCTTGCCAATATGCGTGCCTTTATCCATTTCTTGGTGTGCTTGTTGAACATCTTTAAAATCAAACACTTGATGAATTATTGGCTTGGCGATTTGTTCGTTTTCTAATTTGCCCCAAACATTTTGTTTTAGCGATTGTGCGATTTCCGCTTTTTCAGCTTTAGTGCGGCTACGCATTGTTGATCCAGTGATATGGGCGCGTTTTAAGGCGATTTGTAATAAATCTACGTTTTGTGCCACTGCACCGCCCATAAAACCGATTAAAAACAATCTGCCATTTTGCTTTAAGCAAGCTAAATTACATTGGAAATAACTCGCGCCGACCACATCTAAAATCGCGTCAATTCCGCCCGCACTTTGAATAACGTCGGCGAAATCTTGCGTTTTATAATTAATCGCAACCGCACCATATTGTTCAACAACAGTACATTTTTCTGCATTGCCTACGGTAGCGTAGGTTTTAATGCCTAGGCTTTGTGCGATGGCGAGCGCCGTTAGCCCTATACCACTTGTTCCACCGTGAACTAATAGACTCTCCCCTGCTTTAACCTGTTGTTGCATAAACAAATTTACCCAAACGGTGAAAAGGGTTTCGGGCAACGCTGCGGCTTCTAGCAAAGAATAATTTTTAGGAACAGGCAAGGCTTGGCTGGCAGGCACAAGGCAATATTCAGCATAAGCACCTCCATCTGTTAAGGCACAAATTTTATCGCCAAGTTGAAACTCACTCACACCTTCACCAACCGCAACCACTGTGCCGGAAAGCTCCAAGCCCATAATTGGCGTAACGCCTTTGGGCATTGGATACAGCCCTTGGCGTTGCATAATATCAGGGCGATTTACCCCGGCGTAAGCGACTTTTACAAGCAACTCACCTGCTCGTGGTGTGGGAATGGTGGCTTGTTCTATAAATAACACATCGGGAGTTCCCGCTTCTCGCATATTAATTTGTTGCATTAATTGCTGCATTGATATTTTCCTTATTCCCGTAGCAACAATAATGCCGTTCAAAAACGGCATTCTGTGATAAAAATAGGTGCGAATTAAAACTCTTGCACCGTTGGGCGAACTGTGATTTCGTTCACGGCAACGTTGTCTGGCTGTTCCACCGCATAAGCAATGGCTCGGGCAATGGAACTGGCGGGAATTTCGTGGGCAGCATAGAATTTTTGCACGCGTTCGCGAGATTCTGGATCGCTGCTGCTGAATTTTAGTTCGCTTTCAATCGCCCCTGGATACAGGGTGGTTACGCGGATATTATGTCCTGCCATTTCTGCACGCAACCCTTCGCTAATGGCTTTCACGGCAAATTTTGTGGCGCTATATACTGTGCCGCCGCCTGATGACACTTTCAAGCCAGCCACAGAAGAGAGGTTGATGATATGCCCTGAATTTTGTGCGAGCATTGTTGGCAGCACCGCCGCAATGCCGTATAGAACGCCTTTGATATTCACATCAATCATTCGATCCCATTCGTCCACTTTTAATGCACTCATCACCGCGCCCGGCATAATGCCTGCGTTGTTGATTAACACATCAATGCGACCAAATTGTTGTAACGCGGCTTGTGCCAATTTTTCTACGTCTTCACGTTTTGATACGTCCATTTGCACCACAACGGCTTCGCCACCTTGCTGTTGAATTTGCTCAGCAAGGGCTTGCAAACGCTCTAAGCGTCTTGCGCCTAACACCACTTTAGCTCCTAATGATGCTAAATGGCGCGCGGTTTCTTCACCTAATCCACTTGACACCCCTGTGATTAATACCACTTTGCCTTGAATATTATTGCTCATTGTTGTTCCTTATTTCATTGATTTTATTAGATAAAAAAGAGCGGTGAAAATTTTCTCAATTTTTACACCGCTCTTAGGGGTCTGTTGACCATTCATTGTACATTTGAGTTATCGTTTAAAATTAGCGCAATCGCGGCGCTGTTCGAAACCAAGAGTGGTTCTCTTGGTGAGAACGGCAACAAAGAGTGCGCTAATTTTAAACTTAACCCGTAGGGCTGGGGCTATTTTTCGCGATTACTGCGTTGAACGCGGTTCGTTTAGAATAACTAAACTTCACCGCGTTCGCCTTGTTCTCACAAAAAATAGCTACCAGCTCAAATATACAATGAATGATCAACAGACCCCAAAATTATTTCACTGCTTTCAATAATTCATCCGCAGCTAAAATCCCTAAGTTGTTTGATGCTAATGGGCTATCACCAGTAAGCAATTTGCGATCTTTGTGAACTTGACCTGTGATGCCTTCGTTCATAATTTTCACGCCTAATTTAGCAAGGTTTTCACCCACTAACCATTGTAATTTACCTGGCATATAGCCGATTGCTTGGTTAGCGCCTTCATCTAATGAATCAGGGAATACGCAAAGTTCATAGCCTTTGAATGGGAAATCTTCCGCTTTTTCGCCTACGCCAGCCGCTAATAAAGACGCTGGGCCGTGACATAAAGTGATCACATGTTTATCTTTATTTAATGCCCAATCTAACACTTTTTTCACGTCTTTGCTGTGTGGCACGCCTGCTAATACGCCGTGGCCGCCTGGGATAAATACGGCGATATAAGGTGAATCTTCCGCTAGGACTTCAGGTAAAATATCTTCTAATTTTTTCGGATTCACTAATTTTGGCAAGTATTGGTTATATAAATCCATTACTGCTTTGTCTTCTTCTGGCATTGCCCAAATTTCTAATTTAACTGGGTTACCTGATAAGGTTGCCACATCAATTTCAAAGCCAGCGTGGTGCATATGCAACATAGGTAATAACATTTCAACGGGGTGGTTACCTGTTGAGAATAATTTACCGTTTTGCATTTCGATATAACGCTCATCTGTGCCGATCATTAATACTTTGTGTTTACCACCAGTATAAGGTTTATCGAATTTGAAACCATCAAAGTCTGTTTTTTTGCTGGTATATTGTGTTAAAGAATATTCCGATGGGAAGAACGCATTGTGTTCAGCGCGATCCGCCACGGGGTTTTTACTTAAATCTGTCATTTTACTCTCCAAAAGTTTTTATCTTATAAAGTTCACTATGAAAAACCGTTTTAGCGTTTTTTCTGGCGTGCATTCTAGCCCTAGATAATTAAGTTGAAAAGGGATAAAATCGGAATAGACTATTCGCAAAAAAGGAATAATATGAATAAACTTGATGCACTTCGTTATTTTAGTGTGGCGAGTGAAACTCTAAATTTTCGCGAAACTGCACAACGCCTTGCGGTGTCGCCGCAGGTGGTCCCCCGAATGATTGCCGAGCTAGAGAATCTGCTGGGTGAACGCTTATTTCAACGCAATACACGTAGCATTAAACTCACGGAATTTGGCGAACAATTTCTGCCCCAAGCACAACAATTATTGGTCGATAGCGAACGGCTTTTTTCTTCACAAAAAATTAATGATAAAGCGATGCAAGGCATTGTGCGAATTACCCTGCCGCCGATGCCTTATAACGATCAACTTTTGTATGAATTATTGACCGCACTTGAACCCTATCCTGATTTGGTCATCGATTGGCGCGTGTCTTTAGATAAGCTGAAAACCATTGATGATCAAATTGATATTGGGCTGCGTGTCTGTCTTGAGCCTGAGCAAGATTGGATTGCACACCACATCTTCACCTTGCAAGAAAAAATTGTTGCCGCACCGAAATTATTGCAACGCTTAGGCACGCCTGAAAGCCTGCAAGATCTGGCGTTAAACTACCCGCTCAGTGGTTTGATTAACCCAAAACTAAAACGCATTTGGCACTGGCAAATTAATACTCAACAGCATTTTATTCCAACTCACCCGAAATTTTTGGCTTCCGATATGTATAGCGAATTGCAATCCGCTTTGGCGGGGCGAACTTGCTCGCAGCTGATTGATATTTTATGCCAGCCTTATATCGATCAAGGCCAATTGATAGAACTGTTTCCAGAGGTGGAAAAACAAAAATGGCAGCTTTATTTATATCGCCCTTATCAAACAATGGTGAGCGAACGAGTGTGCTTTGTTTATGATTTATTAAAAGAAATTTTACACCGCACTTTCCACTCAACAGCATAAGATCAATGCAGCTGCATCATTTGTGATGGATTGACTTGCAGCACACCGTTGAGTTGGGCAAGCTGCTTTTCTCGTGTTGAAAGATCTAAATGTTCAGGAATATGCACCGCAATGGCATTAAAGTTTTGGTATTCATACAGCAATTCAGCACCTAATTTTTGGCTGGCTGCGATAAGCTGCGGTGCAGTGGTTAAAGTGCGGTCGTAAAAAATGATAAAATCGCGCGTGGCACTTGAGGCTTGTTCCACTTGTAGTTAAGAAATTTGAGCTGTGGCGATGTTTTGAGCATAAACCAGATTAACACAGCCAAGCAATAACCCTGCTAAGAACAATGAACGGATTTGCATTATTTAATCGCCATCATCGACCCAAAATTAAAGCATTGAAACCACAATTCAATGTGAGAAAATCCCACAGATTTTAACCGCACTTTGTGCGTTTCAATATCATCAGTACGCATCACATTTTCAAGTGCGGTGCGTTTTTGGCTCACTTCTAATTCGCTGTAACCATTGGCGCGCTTAAATTCGTGGTGTAAATCAATCAATAATTCATCGATTTTTTCATCATTAAAACGGAATTTTTCCGACAGCACCAACACGCCATTGGGATTTAGCCCTTGATAAATTTTTTCTAACAGCGCGCTGCGATCTTGCGGTGGCAAAAACTGCAAGGTGAAATTCAAAATCACCATCGAGGCATTGTTGATTTCAATGTTGCGAATATCATCACACAAAATCTCTACGGGAATCTCGCTGTGATATGCCTGAACGTGCTGGCGACAGCGTTCCACCATTGGCAATGAATTATCCACGCCAATAATCTTCACATTCGGCTGATGAATGTTGCGTCTGGCCGCAAGGGTTGCCGCCCCACGAGAGCAGCCTAAATCATACACATTAGAATTTGGCGTCACAAAACGGCTCGCCAACATTCCAATTGCAGTGATGATATTAGAATAGCCCGGCACAGAACGCTGGATCATATCAGGGAACACTTCCGCCACATTTTCATCAAAAGTAAAATCGCCCAAATTCTTAATCGGGGCGGAAAAAATGGTATCTTTACTCATTATTTATCCTAAATTTGTCATCAAAGAGCGGTGAAAATTCACAAAATTTTTACCGCTCTTTATTTTGTCAGCATTTTAGAGCAAGACCGCGGTTCTCACAAATGGAAATGTATCAATCTTAATTTGTAATGACATTGTATATGCAATATAATACAGTCAATTTAACCAATGAGAGATTGATTATGACGACAATGACAAACAATAATGCCGTGGTGAATTTTCGTTTACCACAACATTTAAAAACAGAAGCATTTGAAGTGATTGCCCAATATGGCCTTACCCCTTCACAAGTGTTTAATATGTTTTTAACTGAAATTGCTACCACCAAAGCGATTCCTTTGAGTTTGAATTATTTACAACCTAATGCAAAAACTTTAGCGGCAATGAATGAAATTGAAAGTGGAACGGCTGAACGTTTCTCTCTTGATGACAAAACTGATCTTGCCACCTTATTGCAACAAATAGCAGAAGAGAAAAAATAAAATTGAACAACAATGCCTAAAATTAGTTCGGTTAAATACACATTCAGAAGTTTTTGCATAACTTCTCAATTAACAATTCTATCCCCCCAAGATTTCCGCTATAATCTTGCGGTTATCACTTTTTTAAGATTTCAATAAGGAAAATATTATGATGCGAACTCATTATTGCGGGGCGTTAAACCGCAGCAACATTGGACAAGAAGTTACTCTGAGCGGTTGGGTCAATAAGCGCCGTGATTTAGGTGGCTTGATTTTTATCGATTTGCGTGATCGCGAAGGCATTGTACAAGTCTGCTTTGACCCGAAATATCAAGAAGCACTCACCGCTGCAGCGGGCTTGCGTAATGAGTTTTGCGTGCAAATTAAAGGCGAAGTCATTGCGCGCCCTGAAAACCAAATTAATAAAAATATGGCAACAGGCGAAGTGGAAGTGTTGGCGAAATCCCTTTCTGTTTACAATGCGTCTGATGTGTTGCCGTTGGATTTCAATCAAAATAATACCGAAGAGCAACGCTTAAAATATCGTTATTTAGATTTACGCCGCCCTGAAATGGCGCAACGTTTAAAAACTCGTGCAAAAATAACCAGTTTTGTGCGCCGTTTTATGGACGATCACGGTTTCTTAGATATTGAAACCCCAATGCTCACCAAAGCCACCCCTGAAGGCGCACGCGACTATTTAGTGCCAAGCCGTGTGCATAAAGGCAAATTCTATGCTTTACCACAATCGCCACAATTATTTAAGCAGTTGCTGATGATGTCTGGCTTTGATCGTTATTATCAAATTGTAAAATGTTTCCGTGATGAAGATTTACGCGCTGATCGCCAGCCTGAATTTACCCAAATCGATGTGGAAACCTCTTTCTTAACCGCACCAGAAGTGCGTGAAATTATGGAACAAATGATCCACGGATTATGGTTAGCAATTTTAGGCGTGGATCTGGGTAAATTCCCAATGATGACTTGGGCAGAAGCAATGCAGCGTTTTGGTTCAGACAAACCTGATTTGCGTAACCCATTAGAAATGGTGGACGTGGCTGATTTAGTGAAAGAGGTGGATTTCAAAGTATTCAGCGGCCCTGCCAATGATCCAAATGGCCGTGTAACCGTAATCCGCGTGCCAAATGGCGCAAGTATTACCCGTAAACAAATTGACGAATACACCCAATTTGTTGGCATTTATGGCGCAAAAGGCTTAGCTTGGTTGAAAGTTAATGAGCTTGAAAAAGGCTTAGAGGGCGTGCAAAGTCCAATTGCGAAATTCTTATCAGAAGACGTGTTAAATGCGTTATTAAACCGTGTACAAGCACAAAATGGCGACATCCTTTTCTTCGGCGCAGACAAATGGAACGTTACCACTGACGCAATGGGCGCATTACGCTTGAAATTAGGCCGTGATTTAGGCTTAACTCGCTTGGAAGAATGGAAACCACTTTGGGTGGTAGATTTCCCTATGTTTGAACGTGATGAAGAAGGCAACCTTGCCGCAATGCACCACCCGTTCACCTCACCAAAAGATTTCAGCCCTGCACAGCTTGAGCAAGATCCAACAGCAGCGGTAGCCAATGCTTATGATATGGTGATTAACGGCTATGAAGTGGGCGGTGGCTCTGTGCGTATTTTCGATCCTGTAATGCAGCAAACCGTTTTCCGCATTCTTGGCATTAACGAAGCAGAACAACAAGAAAAATTCGGCTTCTTACTTGATGCTTTAAAATACGGCACACCACCACACGCAGGTTTAGCCTTTGGTTTAGACCGTTTAGTGATGCTTTTAACTGGCACAGACAACATTCGTGATGTTATCGCCTTCCCGAAAACCACCGCCGCCGCGTGCTTAATGACCGAAGCCCCAAGCTATGCGAACCCGCAGGCATTGGCGGAGTTGGGGGTTGCGGTTGTGGCTAAGGAAAATAAAACGGAATAGTTTTTCTGGGCAATTGTAGGGGTGTATTGCATACGCCCTAAAGAGCGATTATTCCTAAAGGGATATAGTAATAGTTAGAATTAAATTAGCTAAAAGGATAAATTATGAATGATGAGGTAAAAGCAAGACCTTTCTCTGTTACTTTTATTAGTTGGTTGACTATTATTGGTGGATTTGTTGGATTAATATATTTTATGTATTTACTCATGTCTGCCCCTGAAATCATGAATATGATGATTGGTAGTGTTATCGTTTTGGGTGGGATAGCAATATCATTGATTTATGCTTCTATCACAATGTTAGAAGGTAAAAGCTGGGGGCGGTATTTGTATGTAGCAATTAGTGTGCTTTCTGCGGTAATCATATTTTTAATGAATGGTATTGAAGATAGACAAACTATAATCAGTATCATGAGAACAGCAATTTTTGCTTTTCTCTTATATCGTCCAAATGTCAATGCTTATTTTAAAAATAACGCGAGATGACCTATAAAAACCCCCAAAGCGTTCTCGTTATTATCTACGCCAAAAACACAAATCGCGTATTGATGCTACAACGCAAAGACGATCCTGACTTTTGGCAGTCGGTAACAGGTTCAATGGAAAATGGCGAAACCGCAAGAGAAACAGCAATCCGCGAGCTTTGGGAAGAAGTGCGGTTAAAAATTTCGCAAAATTCCACCGCACTTTTTGATTGCAACGAAAGCGTAGAATTTGAAATTTTTCCCCATTTCCGCTATAAATACGCACCGAATATCACCCACGCACGAGAACATTGGTTTTTATGCGCTGTGGAACAGGAATTTGAACCGCAATTAAGCGAGCATTTGGCCTTTAAATGGGTTTCCCCACAACAGGCTGTGCAAATGACAAAATCGCCGAATAATGCCGCAGCGATTGAGAAATATTTGGTAAATAAGGGCTGATTGATTATTTGGCTGGAATAAATTCTGCCAAATCTCCCCTAACCCCTCTTTGCTAAAGAGGGGGAGGGGGAGATTTGATAGTAGCAATAACTACGCACTAAATGATATGACGCCTATTGCGGTGAATATAAGCCGCCAACGGCGAAACCCAATTTATAAAAACAAACAAATTTAATTAAACTCAAGATCAAAAAGATCACAAAAAACAAAAGGAAACAAAATGGCAGGACATAGTAAGTGGGCGAATATTAAACACCGTAAAGCCGCCCAAGATGCTCAGCGTGGTAAAATCTTTACTAAATTAATCCGTGAATTGGTTACCGCCGCCAAACTTGGGGGCGGTGATGTAAGCGCTAACCCGCGTTTGCGTGCAGCGGTGGATAAAGCCCTTTCTAATAATATGACGCGTGATACCATCAACCGTGCCATCGATCGCGGTGTGGGCGGTGGCGATGACACCAATATGGAAACCAAAGTTTATGAAGGCTATGGCCCTGGTGGCACAGCGGTGATGGTAGAATGTTTAAGTGATAACGCAAATCGCACCATTTCACAGGTTCGTCCAAGCTTCACTAAATGCGGTGGAAACTTAGGGACAGAGGGTTCTGTTGGCTATTTGTTCAGTAAAAAAGGTTTGATTTTAATTGCGCAAGCTGATGAAGATGCACTTACAGAAGCGGCGATTGAAGCGGGCGCAGATGATATTCAACCACAAGAAGACGGCAGTTTTGAAATCTACACCGCGTGGGAAGATTTAAGTGCAGTGCGTGAAGCCATTGAAGCTGCAGGCTTCAAAATTCAAGAAGCCGAAGTAACAATGATCCCATCAACTACGGTAAATCTTGATGCGGAAACTGCACCAAAATTATTACGCTTAATTGATATGCTAGAAGATTGTGATGATGTGCAAAATGTGTATCACAACGGCGAAATCAGTGATGAAGTTGCCGCATTACTTTAATGCGTAATGGAAGAAGGTGCGGAAGCACCTTTTTTGTTTACTGTATTTGAACCTTTTCAAACAGGAAATCAAATGGCAATTATTTTGGGGATTGACCCCGGTTCTCGCTTAACGGGCTACGGTGTAATCCGTCAAGTGGGGTTAAAGTTGGACTATTTAGGCAGCGGGGTGATTCGCACTCAGGCAGAAGATATGCCAACCCGTTTAAAGCGTATTTACGCGGGCGTGAGCGAAATTATCACCCAATTTCAGCCCACAATGTTTGCCATTGAAGAAGTATTTTTGGCCAAAAATGCCAATTCTGCCTTAAAACTTGGACAAGCCCGTGGCGTGGCGATTGTTGCTGCGGTGAACCACGATTTACCGGTGTTTGAATATGCCGCGCGCTTAGTCAAGCAAACGGTGGTTGGCACAGGGGCGGCCGATAAAACCCAAGTGCAAGAAATGGTAACACGCATTCTTAATCTTTCCGCGAAACCGCAAGCCGATGCTGCCGATGCCTTAGCCATTGCCATCACGCATTCCCATTCCTTTGCGCATTTATCGCAAATTAATCAAAATGTGCAAAAAACAGCGGGAAAAAACACCGCACTTTTGCGTCCAAGATATAGCCGTGGGCGCTTCCGTTTATAATGGCTAAGCGTGAAAATTTATCGTTTAAAACTGGATATTTATCCAGTTTTATTTTATCCTATGGCAAATCGTTTTAAGGGGAAATTATGATAGGCCGTTTAACAGGATTATTAGTCGAAAAGCAACCACCAGAAATTTTGCTTGATGTGCAAGGCGTGGGCTATGAGCTTTTATTGCCAATGACCAGCTTTTATAACTTGCCAGAAATAGGGCAACAAACTACCCTTTTCACCCATTTGGTCGTGCGGGAAGATGCGCATTTGTTGTTCGGATTTTCCCACAAACAAGACCGCACTTTATTTCGTGAGCTAATCAAAACCAACGGTGTAGGCCCAAAACTGGCGCTTGCCATTTTATCTGCAATGTCGGTCAATGAATTTGCTTATGCCATAGAACGTGAAGAATTATCTAAATTAGTCAAAATCCCCGGCGTGGGGAAAAAAACAGCAGAACGCTTACTAGTTGAATTAAAAGGGAAATTTAAGGATTTACAACAAGGCGATTTCTTTATTGAAAGCACGCATTTGCCTGCGGCAGAAAAATCACCAAATAAAGAAAATGTTCAAATTGATGATGCAGTCGCGGCATTAATCGCGTTAGGTTACAAAGCAAGTGAAGCGGAAAAAATGGTGAAGAAAGTTGCCGATCCTGCACTTAACAGCGAACAATTAATCCGCGAAGCCCTGAAAGCGGCATTATAAATTAAGGCAGAATAATGATTGAAGTAGATAGAATTGTCAGCGCAACGGAAAAATTCGATGAAGAAGTCATTGATCGTGCCATTCGCCCTAAATTACTCACCGATTATGTAGGGCAACCACAGGTCTGTGAGCAAATGGAAATCTTTATCCAAGCCGCCAAACTGCGCCAAGATGCGCTCGATCACCTATTAATTTTCGGCCCACCAGGGTTAGGGAAAACCACCCTTGCCAATATTGTGGCGAATGAAATGGGAGTAAATATCCGCACCACTTCAGGGCCAGTGCTTGAAAAAGCAGGCGATTTAGCGGCAATGCTGACCAATCTTGAACCGCACGATGTGCTATTTATTGACGAAATTCACCGCCTTTCCCCAGCCATTGAAGAAGTGCTGTATCCCGCAATGGAAGATTATCAGCTCGATATTATGATTGGTGAAGGTCCAGCGGCACGCTCAATTAAACTGGATTTGCCCCCTTTTACCTTAATTGGCGCAACCACCAAAGCTGGCTCGCTCACTTCCCCTTTGCGTGATCGCTTTGGCATTGTACAACGCTTAGAATTTTATTCCGTGGAAGATCTCGCGTCTATTGTGGCACGCAGTGCGCAATGTTTAAATTTAGCCATTGAACAAGATGCGGCGCAAGAAATTGCCTGCCGTTCCCGTGGTACACCGCGTATTGCCAACCGTTTATTGCGCCGTGTGCGAGATTACGCCGATGTTAAAAATGCCGGGCAAATTTCTGCACAAATTGCTAAGTCTGCTCTTTCTATGTTAGACGTTGATCCCGCAGGTTTCGACTTTATGGATCGCAAATTATTAAGCGCCATTATTGAACGTTTTGACGGCGGCCCTGTGGGCTTAGACAATCTTGCCGCCGCCATTGGTGAAGAACGCGAAACCATTGAAGATGTACTTGAGCCTTATTTAATCCAACAAGGCTTTTTACAACGCACCCCAAGAGGCCGTATCGCCACATTGCGAACCTATCGTCATTTTGGTATCAATAAACTGACTGATGAATAATAAAAATTCCTGATAAAAAATAGCAATACACGTTGTATTGCTATTTCTCTCTTTATTTGCAATTCACCTACTGGCGATAATGTTCCAAAAAGCGTGCTAATCGGGTTAGCGCATCTTCAATTTGATTCACATAAGGCAAGGTAACAATGCGGAAGTGATCAGGGGAATGCCAGTTAAAACCGCGTCCGTGTACTAATAACACTTTCTCTTGACGTAATAAATCCAGCACCATTTTTTCATCATCATAAATATTGAATTTTTTCACATCAATTTTCGGGAACATATAAAGCGCGCCCATTGGCTTAACACAGCTTACCCCAGGGATTTGGTTAATCAGTTCATAGGCTTTGTTGCGCTGTTCTAATAAGCGTCCGCCTGGCAAAATAAATTCATTAATGCTTTGATAACCACCTAATGCGGTTTGAATGGCGTGTTGCATTGGGTGGTTGGCGCATAAACGCATTGAAGCCAGCATATCCAAGCCTTCAATATAGCCTTTTGCCTGATGTTTCGGGCCGTTCAAAATCATCCAGCCTTGACGGAAACCTGCCACACGATAAGATTTTGACAAACCATTAAACGTGATAGTTAATAAATCCGGTGCAAGGGCAGCGATATGATGATGAACTGCATCGTCATACAAAATTTTGTCATAAATTTCATCGGCAAAAATAATCAAATTATGCTCACGAGCAATATCTACAATGCCTTGCAATAAATCTTTACTATACACCGCGCCCGTTGGGTTATTCGGGTTGATAATCACAATAGCTTTGGTGCGAGAAGTGATTTTACTTTTAATATCCTCTAAATCAGGAAACCAATCTGCCTGTTCATCGCATAAATAATGCACTGCTTTTCCACCAGCAAGGGTAGCCGCCGCAGTCCATAATGGATAATCTGGCATTGGAATTAACACTTCATCATCATTATTCAGCAAGGCTTGCATTGACATCATTATCAGCTCAGACACGCCATTACCGATATACACATCATTCACATTTGCGCCGTGAATACCTTTTGACTGGTAATATTGTACAATGGCTTTACGCGCAGAATACAACCCTTTGGAATCGCAATAACCCTGTGCTGCGGGCAGATTACGCAAAATATCCACCAAAATTTCATCTGGCGCTTCAAAACCAAAAGGTGCGGGATTGCCGATATTTAATTTTAAGATTTTATGCCCGTCTTCTTCCAAACGTAGTGCTTCTTTATGCACTGGCCCACGAATATCGTAACAAACGTGTTCTAACTTGCTCGATTTAGGAAATTTTGTCATTGTCATTATCCTTTTGGTTTCAATATAAAAATAATGCTGCGTGTTATTATAGTTAGCAAAAAATTGCCGATAAAAATCGGCTTATTTCTCACCGCACTTTACGCTTATTTTGCCAAGATGAAAAGATTTTGTAAAAAATTCTTATAAAGTGCGGTAGAATTAGCTCTTATTTTTAACTTATTTTATTGGCAAAAACAACGCTTTTTAAATGGATAATTTGCAATCAATTAAACAACAGCTAATCGATCAGATTTCCCCTTCGCTTCCCGAGCAACAAGGGATCGCCTGCGTGCAGCTAGAAATAGAAAGCGATCTTAATTTATTAAGCTGGCTGAAAGGGCAACAAATCTATCCGCAGTTTTATTTAAATTTCCGCGATTGTTCTCAACACATTGCGGTGATTGGGCAACTACGCTGTTTTTCTGATTTAAATCAAGCTCAGCATTTTATTCAAAAAAGTGACTATCCTTTAGTTGGTGGCGTAGAGTTTTATGGGCAAAGCCAATTCTTTCTCCCTCGACTTTATTTAGAAAAAAAACAAAATAAGTTGAAAATTCAATTATTTATTGATGTAACTAACAATTTTCAATATGAACATCAAGCCTGTTTAGAGGCATTAAAAACCTTTGAAAAAAGCACCGCACTTAACCCTATTCAGCAATCCATCCATTTTGTCAAAAAACAAGCGGAACAAGCACAATGGTGCAATTGGGTGGAAAAAGCCTTAGACCAAATTCAACAAGGCATTGTGAACAAAATTGTGCTTGCAAATGCAACCCAGTTTGCCGCCGAAGATCGCCTCAATGCCTATGATTTTCTCGCCGAAAGTGAACGCTATAATTTTGGTTGCTACCATTTTCTTTTGGCCGAAAATGCACGGGAGATTTTTATTGGCTCAAGCCCTGAGCGCTTATATCAACGACAAGGCAATCAACTGCATACCGAAGCGCTAGCAGGCACCGCTTTAGTCAGCGAAAGTGAAAAAGAAACCATACAACAATCGCAATGGCTATTACAAGATGAAAAAAACATTTATGAAAATCAATTAGTTGTTGATGATATTACACATCATCTTACCCCTTATAGCCAACATATTGAAGTATCGCAATTAGGGCTAAAAACCTTACGCCAAGTGCAACATTTAAGACGGCAAATTGTCGCACAAATTTACCCTGAATATGGCGATAACATTTTCTTAAATGCCATTCACCCCACCGCTGCAGTGGCAGGCTTAGGACGGAACGAGGCACTTGCTTTTTTGCGCCAAACTGAAACCTTTGATCGCCGTTGGTATGCAGGCACATTAGGCATTATGCAAAAAAAATGGGCAGAATTTTGTGTTGCAATTCGCTCTGCCTTTATTGAACAACAACAAATTCGTGTTTTTGCTGGTGCGGGGATTGTTGAAGGCTCTATTCCCTTGTTAGAATGGCAAGAAATTGAGCGTAAAGCCTTTGGATTAATTTCATTATTACAAGAATAAAAATAAACGGAGAACCCTATGTCAGTGAGTGTATTTAATCGTTGTTGGTCAAAAGTGATCTTGGAAACCCTTATTCGCCAAGGAGTTAGCCATTTTTGCATTGCGCCCGGTTCACGCTCTACCCCACTGACATTAGAGGCGGCACGCCTTGAACAAGGGGGAAAAGCCAAATGCCACACGCATTTTGATGAACGCGGTTTAGGTTTTCTTGCTCTTGGATTAGCCAAAGCAAGTCAGAAACCTGTTGCAATTATCGTTACCTCTGGCACAGCAGTGGCCAACCTGTATCCCGCGGTGATTGAAGCTCGCCAAAGTGGGGTAAACCTGATCGTTTTAAGTGCCGATCGCCCACCTGAATTATTAGAGTGTGGTGCAAATCAAGCGATTTTACAGCACAATATTTTTGCCGATTATCCTATGGCAACGGTGGACTTACCGCGCCCTAGCCAAGATTACACACCAAATTGGTTGATTTCGATTGTGGAACAGGCTTGTTATCGCCAAAGTCAGCACGCTGGTGTGGTGCATATTAATGTGCCATTTGCGGAGCCATTGTATGAAGCCAATGCAGATCAGATTGATCAACATTCTTGGCTTGCGCCGATTCAGCGTTGGTTAAGCCAAAATAAGCCGTGGCATAATCATCAGGCGCCACAACGAGAAGTGGTAATGCACGAACATTGGGATCATTGGCGCACCAAACGTGGGATCATCTTGGTCGGCAAACTGCCACCAGAGCAATCGATGGGCATTCGCACTTGGGCTGAAACCCAAGGTTGGATTATGCTCACCGATATTCAATCGGGCGTTGAGCCAACCCTGCCTTATGCTGATATTTGGCTGGCAAATCAAACTGTTAAACAAAAATTGCTGGAAGCAGATATTGTGTTGCAATTTGGTTCGCATTTTATCAGCAAGCGCATTAATCAATTTATGGCGGCGTTTAAAGGGGAATATTGGATCGTTGAGCCGTCAGATAATTCAGTTGATCCAAACCATCACGCTCACACCCGTTTTAATGGCAAAATTCACCATTGGTTACGCGCTCACCCACCGTTGCGCCAAAAACCTTGGCTACTTGAGCCAATCGCCCTTGCCAAGTTCTGCGCAAGCTTTGTGGAACAGCAAGTGGGGGGCAATTTGAATGAAGCCTCTTTAGCCCATCATTTAGAGCGTTTATTGCCAAACAATGGTCTGCTCTTTTTAGGCAACAGCCTATTTGTGCGCTTGGTTGACGCACTCACTAAGCTGCCTGAAGGCTACCCTGTTTACACCAACCGTGGCGCAAGTGGCATTGACGGCTTGCTCGCCACCACTGCAGGGTTAAGTTTAGGCTCAAATCAGCCTGTGGTTGCGATGTTAGGGGATACTTCTGCCCTATACGATCTCAATTCCTTAGCGTTGCTTAAAAAGGTGAACCAGCCAACCATTATTTTTGTTATCAACAATAACGGTGGGGCAATTTTTGATATGCTGCCTGTGGATGCGGAAATGAAAGATAAATTCTATCGTATGCCACATAATTTGGAATTTTCTCACGCAGCATCAATGTTTGATCTCAAATATGCGCGCCCTTACACTTGGGCCGATTTAAGCTCGGTACTGAAACAGGCTTATTTCCGCCGTGAAGCCACCTTGATTGAAATTAAGGTGAACAACAGTGATGGCAGCAATATTTATAAACGCCTGATTGAACAAATTAGCCACGCGGTCATTGGCGCATAACTTCTCAATAACGAAATGGCAACGCAACGTCCGCATCTGGTTTTTCTGCACGGGTTACTTGGCACAAAAGCCGATTGGCAAAAAATCATCGAAAAACTACCGCACTTTCCTTGCGTTGCCCTTGATCTTCCTTTTCACGGCGAAAATAAACAGCTTGCCGCCAAGGATTTTGCTCAAAGTGCTGAAATCTTAAGTGCGCAAATTCAAAGTGCGGTGCAAAATCAGCCTTATTTTTTAATCGGTTATTCCCTCGGCGGACGGCTTGCCCTTTACTATGCCTTGCAAGCAGAAGTGGAAAAAGCCGATTTGCAAGGGCTGATTTTAGAAGGTACGAATTTAGGGCTAACCTGCGAGCAAGAACGCCAACAGCGCTGGCAAAATGATTGTGATTGGGCGGAACGCTTTGCCACTCAGCCTGCGCATCAAGTGTTAGAAGATTGGTATCAACAACGCGTGTTTGCTCACTTAACTGCCGAGCAACACCACGCCTTAATTCAACTTCGCCAAGCTAATTGTGGTGAAAATATCGCCCAAATGCTGAAAGCCACTTCCCTTGCCAAACAACCTGATTTTCGCCCACAAGTGCGGTCAAATTCCTTGCCAATTTTTTATCTTTGCGGTGAAAACGATAGCAAATTCCGCCAAATGGCGGTGGAAAACCAGCTGAACCTACATTTAATCCCAAATGCAGGGCATAATGCTCATCAAGAAAATCCGCAAGGTTTTGTCCAAGCCTTAAAGCAAATTTTAACGGCATAAAAAAACCGTCTGATTAGACGGTTTTCTTCACTTAATTTTATAAGCTTAAATAAGCATTACATTTTCTCAACAGTCTTAATCCCCAACAGATCCAAACCTTGTTTTAAGGTTTTCTCTGTGAGTAATGCCAATTTCAAACGGCTGAGTTTAATGCTTTCATCTTCATTGTTAAGAATTGGGCAATGTTCGTAGAAACTTGAGAACACGCCAGCCAATTCATAAAGATAAGCGCAAAGAATATGTGGTGAGCCTTCTTTTGCCACTTGTTGGATTGCTTCTTCAAACTGGAGCAATTTAATGGCTAAAGCACGCTCTTTTTCATCGACTACTTTGATTGGCGCATCTGCAAGCTGTGCAGGGCTAATGCCAGCTTTGTTGAAAATGGAACGGATACGCGTGTAAGCATATTGCATATAAGGCGCAGTGTTGCCTTCAAAGCTGAGCATATTATCCCAATCAAACACATAATCCGTGGTACGATTTTTGGATAAATCCGCATATTTCACTGAACCAATCCCCACCGCTTCCACCACGGCAGCTTTTTCTTCTGGAGAAAGTGCGGTGCTTTTTTCGCTAATTAATTTGTCCGCGCGCTCGATGGCTTCATCAAGAAGATCCGCTAATTTTACTGTGCCACCACTGCGTGTTTTGAACGGTTTACCGTCTTTACCAAGCATCATTCCAAAGTTTTTATGCTCTAATTGGAAACTCTCTGGCACATAACCTGCTTTGCGGGTAATCAACCACGCTTGTTGCATATGTTGGCTTTGACGAGTATCCGAGAACACTAATACGCGATCGGCTTTTAAGGTTTCATAACGATATTTGGCGGCGGCGATGTCTGTGGTGGTATATAAAAATCCACCATCTTTTTTCTGCACAATCACGCCCATTGGATCGCCATCTTTATTTTTAAATTCATCAAGATAAACCACCAATGCACCATCATCTTCCACGGCCAATCCTTGCGCTTTTAAATCTTCCACAATGGCAGGGAGCATCGGGTTATACAGGCTTTCGCCCATCACATCTTTTTCTGTGAGGGTAACGTTTAGGCGATCGTAATTGCGTTGATTTTGTTGCATTGTAATATCAACCAATTTTTTCCACATTGCGCGGCAGTATTCATCGCCACTTTGCAATTTCACCACATAACCACGAGCTTTTTCAGCAAAGGCTTCATCGTTGTCGTAATGTTCTTTCGCCGCACGGTAAAAGGCTTCTAAATCGCTTAATTCCATTTCACTAGCATGTTCATTTTCCATTTTTTCTAAATAGGCGATAAGCATACCGAATTGCGTTCCCCAGTCGCCAACGTGGTTCGCACGGATCACTTTGTGCCCTAAAAACTCAAGGGTACGCACCACGGCATCACCAATAATGGTTGAACGCAAATGCCCAACGTGCATTTCTTTTGCTACGTTAGGTGAAGAATAATCCGCCACGATGGTTTCTTTTTTATCCGTGTGAATGCCAAGGTGATCGTCTTTTAATGCAGTTTGCACGTTATCCGCAAGCCAAGTTGGTGAAAGAAAAATATTAATAAAGCCAGGGCCGGCAATTTCAATTTTGTCGGCAATCGGGCTAAGATCAAGATGTTCTAGCACTTTTTGCGCAAATTCACGGGGATTTAAACCCAATTTTTTCGCCGCTGCCATAATGCCGTTAGCTTGATAATCACCAAATTGTGGTTTGTTAGATTGGCGTACTAGGGCTTCGCATTGCTCGTCAGCACCTGCTTGGATCATCGCGTGCTTAATTTTGTCAGATAAAATGGATTGAATATTCACGGTTTATCCTTAATTTTTAATTGTGAAAATAAAATAATCCGCTATGATACCTTCTTTCTGAATTAAGACAAAGACAAAGCAAGAAAAAATGACAAGAGCGGTGCAAAATTTTTCATTTTTTGACAACCCTTTCTTTTCCTACGATGAGTTTGCCAAATTTGAGCAGCATATTTTACAACTGGCGGAAAAAATGGCGTTGCCGTTGCAAGATTATGTGATTGATCATCTTGCGGTGCGTGTGAACAGCGATCAATCCGCGCAACGCTGGCTCAGAGAGTTATTAAAGTGCGGTAAGATTTTGAGTGATAATTTAGTCAATGGGCGAAAAATTTATCTTATTCAATTAGATAGCCCATTAAATTTTGCCAATCAACAAGTGGATATGGTGGAATTGCCATTTCCGAAAAATAAACACTATCCACAAGAAGGTTGGGAGCATATTGAAGCGGTTATGCCTTTTTTGCCTGATGAAACGGTGGAACAATGGATTGCGCGTATTAATTTGCTTTTTTTATGGAACCAATCAGACATTTTAAAAGTCAAAGTGAGTACGCCAAAGGTGGAAGGTGAGATATTACCAAATCCTTCTATCGCGGTAAGTTTTATGGACAATCAAGAAAATAAAACTTGCATTAAGCTACACCCCTATCATATAAAATCTATTATTACGGAATAATAGATAGGGAAATCAATAAATTAGACAACGTAAGTTAAAGGTATTTATTATGAAAAAAATGAGTCTAGCATTAGCGATTTTAATGAGCTTAGGTTTAGCAGGTTGTGCAAACCAAGACATTTACAGCGGTGATGTTTATTCTGGTGGTCAAGCAAAAGAAGCGCGCGCCATTAGCTATGGTACGATCGTTTCTGTGCGTCCAGTAAAAATTCAAGCGAAAAATGAAGGCGTAATCGGTACTGTTGGTGGCGGTGTACTTGGTGGTATCGCAGGTTCAGGTATCGGTGGCGGCACAGGTCAAGCCATTGCAACTGCGGTGGGCGCAATCGCTGGTGCGGTAATTGGTAGCAAAGTAGAAGAAAAAGCGAGCCAAGTTGATGCACAAGAATTGGTAATCAAACAAAATGACGGTAAACAAATCGTTGTTGTACAAAAATACGATGCGAAATTTGTTCCTGGTGCAAAAGTACAGCTTGTTGGCAATGCAAACAGCTTAAATGTTTCTGTAATCTAATCACAATTTAGATAAAAGAGATTAAAATCAAATAAGGGCTGAATAATCATTCAGCCCTTTATTTTTACATTGATTTTGCTAAACCAAGCTGTGCAAAATAGCTTTTAGTTTCTTCAAGCACCACCTTGCGCAGACCAATTAAGGCGACAAGATTTGGGAATGCCATTAATCCGTTGACAATATCTGCCAAGATCCAAATGGTTTCAAGGTGAATAAACGCGCCACAGCCCACGAGTACAATAAAGATAAAACGGTAGAATTTTACCCCTTTCACCCCTGCTAAATAAACAAAACAGCGCTCGCCATAATAACACCAGCCTAAAATCGTGGTGAATGCGAAGAATAATAAGCCAAGGGTAACAATCGTACCGCCCGCTGCTGTACCAAGCCCTTTAGAAAACGCAAGATTAGTTACCGCAGCCCCTGCTTCTGGCGCTTGCCACGCTCCGGTTAGCACGATCACAAGGCCTGTCATCGTACAAACGATAAGCGTATCTAAAAACGTTCCCGTCATTGAAATCAAGCCTTGGCGTGCAGGCTCTTTGGTTTGCGCCGCAGCCGCTGCAATAGGTGCGCTACCTAAACCTGATTCATTAGAGAAAATACCACGCGCCACACCCGATTGAATGGCTTTCATTACGGTATAACCTAATGCACCACCAAGTGCCGATTGCGGATTAAATGCGCTTTCAATAATCAAACTCACTGCTGCTGGCACTTGTTGCCAATTCAACACAATAATAATGATTGACGTTGCCACATAAAGCACGGCCATAAAAGGCACAACAATGGCTGCAACAGAAGAAATGCGTTTAATACCGCCTAAAATAATCGCCGCAACTAAAAGCGTGATAATGGGTGCCATAATTTCCACAGGAATATGAAAACTGTCCTGCATTGCGTGGGTGATAGCCTGCACTTGTGGGAATGTCCCGATGCCGAAAAATGCCACCAAAATCCCACAAATGGCAAACATTTTTGCTAGCCATTTGATGCCTAACCCACGTTCAATGTAGTACATCGGGCCGCCAGCAATAAATCCGCGTTTATCAATAATGCGATATTTCACCGCCAATAAACATTCTGCATATTTGGTCGCCATACCAAATAATGCCACTAACCACATCCAGAAAATTGCCCCCGGGCCACCAGCTTGTACGGCGGTTGCCACCCCAACAATATTTCCTGTTCCAATGGTAGCTGCCAAAGCGGTGCTTAATGCGGCGAAAGCAGACACATCGCCCTTGCCATTTTGTGCGCCTTTTTCTTTTCTAAATAAATAAGTTAAGGCTCTTGGCAATTGAAAAATTTGAATAAAACCTAAACGAAAGGTGAAATAAAGCCCCACGCCAGATAATAAAATTAACAGTGGCGGGCCCCAAATAAATGAATTAACTGATGATAATAATTCAGTGATTGACATTGAATGTTCCTCGTAAAAAATCTCGGTTTACAAGGAGGCGAAAAGAGTTTGGCGAATAGAAAAAAGACAACGCGAAGCCTCGCGTTATATCACCTGAAATAATCTCTTGCCCCTGTCCTTTTGCCTGAGCGTTTGAAAAACGATGAAAATTTCACCGCTCTTTTGCGCCTTCGGCGTCCATTTTGCAAATGCAATGGATCTCTCCAAGGGTTCGTCCAGTAACAGTCCTCGCTAACTTAATAGCACCTGAAAGATTTTACCTCGTCGGTGCAGGGTTAATTCCCTACTCTCCAGCTACCTTCATCCGAACATACTTTTGTAAAAAAGTGCGGTGGATTTTAGCAAGATAATTTTAATTTCTCAATCCTTTTGCAAAAATCGGCGGAATGTCTAAGAAAATGGACAAGAAAATAGATAGGCAACAGACAGACGATTGCCGCAACAGCGTTTTAATCGCCCTCCATTGCTAGACAAAATTTGTGCTTTTCAATCAATTAGTTAAAGGGATTAATGCACTTCACGCTGCCATTTTTTAGCAATATAGCTACAACTTGGCACTAAATTTAATTGATGTTCTCGCACGAATTGCACTAGGGCCTGATAAAGTTTATCTGCCACACCTTGCCCGCGTAAACTTTCTGAAACATAAGTGTGATTGGCATTAATGCTATGCGCATCAATAAAATAATAAGTGAGTTTTGCCACTTTTTGCCCTTGTTCATCAAGGATAAAAAACTCACCATTTTGTTGATGTTGAATGTTCATTAATTTCCTTTATTTGCTTTCTTAAATAACTTTCTTTACCTAGCCACGCCAATCTTCACCAAAATTCTCATTGGTAGCAAAATCCGCTGTATCACTGGCAATGGCTTTTTCTTCATTTGCCCATTCGCCTAAATCAATCAGCTGGCAACGCTTGCTACAAAAAGGACGATATTGGCTCTGTGGTGTCCAAGGCACGGTTTTTTGACAGTGGGGACAAGGTACGGTAAAAACGTCTTCACTCATTTGCTTTCTCTTTTTCCTTTGCAAGTTGTAAATATTGGTGGTGCAATTCTAACACTTTTTGCTGCAAATAAGGCAGATTTTGGCTTAATTCTGGTTCGTTATCCACCACATCATCAGCGACTGATAAGCGTTTTTCTCGGCTGACTTGCGATGCCATAATATTTTTAATCAAGGCAATGTTATTTTGATCCCGCTTCGCAGCACGCAACAGTTGGGTTTCTGGTAGCACATCAACCACTAACACGCGATCACAAAATGCTGTCAGATCATTTTCGATCAACAACGGTACAACCCACAACACATAAGGCGCTTGGCTTTGCGCAAGCTGATGTAACATTTCACGCCGAATGGCAGGGTGAAGCAAATTATTTAACCACACTTTTTCTTGAGGGAGTTCAAACACAATTTGACGCAAGGCTTGGCGATTTAACTCGCCTGAATCTAGCAAAATAGTTTCGCCAAAATGCGCTGCAATTTCCACTAACAACGGCGTTCCTTTCGCCACCACTTCTCTTGCCACAATATCCGCATCAATAATTTCCGCCCCTAACTCGGCAAATAAATCCACAATGGTGCTTTTTCCACTGCCAATGCCGCCTGTTACGCCAACGATATAACTCATTTTTTCCTACCTTTATTTATTTTGCTAGAAATCATACGCTGTCTTTTTTAGCGAAGCAATAATAGGCTCAGGGCAGAAAGGCTTAAAAACGGCGCAAAGGGAATTTGTTGCACAGTTTGTTGTCCATCACGCCTGCACAATTTTTGTATGCCACAAAAAACAATGGCATAACAACAAGCAAGAAAAACAAAGTGCGGTAATTTTTGCCAGAAAATGCCTGCACCAAGTGCAAACGCCAGCCAGCAATCCCCTTCACCTAACATTGTTTTGTGATAAATCATTTGGCTTATGTAGTAAACACTATAAAAAATTAACAAAATTCCCACCGCACTTGCTAAAGCCTGCTCCAACGAAAACGAAATAATGTGCCAATGTACGCCAAGCAGCGTCCATAAGAAAAGCCAAACGCATAATAGCGGTGAAATCAATCGATAAAGCCAATCAATAATGCTGATTAAAATCACCAAGCTTAGCCAAGTCGCCCACCATAATGCGACATAAGGATCCGCATTAAGCTTGCCGCACAAGACAAACAATCCTGCAAAGGCAAAAATATAACACAAAAAACTACCGCACTTTTTATTCTGCCAAGAGGAATGTGGCATTGGCTTTTCTCTTTGTTGTGGCTGGAAAAGTTCACAATAATCTTGCCATACGGTCTGCGTTAGCCGTTGAGTAAAAGTGGCAATATACAAAAAGATCAGTAACCCCACAAAGCCACCCAATAAAAATGTCGCAAGCGTAATCATTGGATTATCGATCCCATATTGAAAATGGGTAAATACATTCCTAGCAGAACTGCGCCGATTAAACCGCCAATAATCACCATTAGCAAAGGTTCAAGCAGTTGAGAAAGTAGATCCACTTGATGATTAAGATCCTGCTGATATTTATCAGCAATATGTTGTAGCATCTGTGCTACCTGCCCACTTTCTTCACCTATTTTTAGCATTTGTTGTGCTATCATTGGAAAGAAATCACTGGCTACGCTATCGGAAAATTTATAACCTTGATTGAGCCAATATAACGCCGTTTCCACCGCTTGATTTAGCACGGGATCAGCCACATAGCTTTTTTCCACTTGCCAGCTTTGCTGTTTCGGTAAAAAAGATTGCAATGCCATATTTAACGGCACGCCTGAACGCAGCATTAATGCAAGGGCTTGGCTGAAGCGAATTAGTCGGGCTAATTGAGTAATCTTGCCCAAAATTGGCATTTTATTGATACATTGATTTTTCCACTTTATTAGCTTTGCCGAACGCTTTAGACGAAAGCGAATAAACAGCAAAACCAGTATAAACAAAAAAGCAAGCTGCCAAAAATGTTGTTGCAATCCTTCGGAAAGATGTAATAAAAATTTGGTAAATGCGGGTAAGCTAGCATTATTATTGCCGTACATTTCAGCAAATTGCGGCACGATAAAAATCAGCAACAACAAGGTCAAAAGCACGGAAATGCCTAGCACCAACATGGGATAAAGCAAGATTTTTTGGATTTTTCGTTGCAGAATTAACGACTGCTGACGATATTGTGCAATTTGCTCACACACTTGCGCAAGCTTGCCTGTCATTTCGCCCACTTGAATTAGCTGTTGTTCCTGCTGTGAAAAATATTTCCCTTGTTTTTCAATTCCTTGTGAAAAGCTTAAACCGCTTTCAAGATCTTCTATCAATCGCCCAAGCCAGAGATTTAAGGAAATCACTGTGCAATTCTGCAGCAATAATTGCAAACTTTGCTTAATTGGCACAGCGGATTTCAGCAGTAACGCCAGTTGGTTAATCAGTTCATACAATTCATTCGCTTTCGGTTTACGCGGAAATTGCCAGTTGCGTTGCAGCTTGATATTTTGCAACTGTCGCTGAAACAAGGCTTGCCGCGCCATTTCAATATTCTCTGCTACGATCATACCTTGTTGTTTTTGTTGCAAAAAATTCGTAGCTTGCCAATTAAACAGTTTCATTTTGTGATTGTTCATTATGTTATGAATGGGCTAAATACAGATAGCGCCTAGCTTAACCAAGAAAAAAGAGCGAAAAAAATACCGCACTTTATTTTTTCGATTTAGATCGCAAAATTTATTTTTACTTATCGCGAGCCTGCTAAGCCTTGTTGGATAATGCTTTGTTAAAAATATGTTGAAATATGATCGAAATGTTTTTTCTGAGCAAAAATAATTTTGAATTATTAAACAAAAATTAGGCAAATATTAAACAAACAGATACTTAATTCGCGTTATTATTACTTATTGTCAAAAAACTGTGATCTTAATCACATTAAATTGGAGTGTTTTCCTATACAATCCGCGCCAGATTTTAAACTTAAACCATAACCACTTGTATAAGGAGTCCTTATGGCTATTGCGATCATCATCGCAACACACGGCGTGGCGGCAGAACAACTGCTCAAAACGACCGAAATGTTGATTGGTGAACAAGAAAACGTTGCCACGATCGATTTTGTTCCCGGCGAAAACGCTGAAACGATTATGGCGAAATATCAGGAAAAACTCAGCACAACCCTATCACATTGTGATGAAGTCTTATTCCTTGTTGATACTTGGGGCGGCAGTCCGTTTAATGCGGCGAACCGTGTATCGGAAGGCAAAGACAATATGGATATTGTGACTGGGGTAAACGTGCCAATGTTGGTGGAAACCTTTATGGCGCGTGATGATGGCCCAAGTTTGCAAGAACTGGTGGCGATTGCCTTAGAAACAGGCCGTACTGGTGTGCGTGCCTTAAGATATGTGGAAGAAGAGCCAGAGCAAGCGCCGCAAGCCGTTGCTCAAGCAGCCCCTGCACCAAGCCAATCTGAAGTGGTTACACCAAATAAAGAAGGTCATCTTGTTGTTGGGCTTGCGCGTATTGATGACCGCTTAATTCACGGTCAAGTAGCAACACGCTGGACAAAAGAAAGCAAAGTTTCTCGCATTGTGGTCGTGAATGACGATGTGGCGAAAGATAGCGTGCGTTCAACAATGCTGAAAAGCGTTGCGCCACCGGGAGTAACCGCACACGTTGTGGGCGTAGATAAAATGATCCGCGTTTATAACAATCCTGAATATGCGGGCGAGCGTATGATGTTATTATTCACCAATCCAACAGATGTATTAAAACTGCTAGAAGCAGGATTAGATATGAAATCTATCAACATTGGTGGTATGGCTTATAAAGACGGTAAGAAAATGATTACCAGTGCGGTATCTGTTGATGATAAAGACATTGACGCATTCAAAGCCATTGATGCAATGGGTGTGGAGCTTGATGTGCGTAAAGTATCAAACGATAGCCGTCAATATATGATGGATTTATTGAAGAAAAACAATCTTGTGTAAAGGATGAATATTATGGAAATTTCAACGCTACAAATTATTCTTGTATTTATCGTTGCCTGTATTTCAGGTATGGGGTCGATCCTTGATGAATTTCAAACTCACCGTCCGCTTATCGCTTGTACCCTTGTGGGCTTAGTGTTAGGCGATATTAAAACGGGGATTATTGTAGGTGGTTCATTAGAATTACTTGCTCTTGGCTGGATGAACATTGGTGCGGCACTAGCACCTGATGCGGCATTAGCTTCTGTGGTTTCAACCATTCTTGTCATTGTAGGTGGTCAAGAAATCACTACTGCGATCGCATTAGCCATTCCACTTGCTGCAGCAGGTCAGGTTTTAACCTATGTGGTGCGTGCAATTACCGTAGGTTTCCAACACGCCGCAGACCGTGCGATTGAAGATGGTAACTTGAACCGCTTAGACTGGATTCACTGCAGTGCCTTGATTTTACAAGCAATGCGTATTGCAATCCCAGCGTTAATCGTGGCTTTAACCGCAGGTACAGACGCAGTGCAAGCAATGTTAAATGCAATTCCGCCAGTTGTGACAACAGGTTTAAAAATTGCTGGTGGAATTATTGCCGTTGTGGGTTACGCAATGGTGATCAATATGATGCGCGCAGGCCACTTAATGCCATTTTTCTACGCAGGCTTTGTGATTGCCGCCTTTACTGATTTCAACCTTGTTGCCTTAGGTGTGCTAGGTGCAATTATGGCAGCACTTTATATCCAACTTCACCCGAAATACAACCAAAGTAAACAAGTGGTGCAAGTGGTTTCAAATAGCAACAATGATCTTGATAACAGATTAGATTAATGGGGTAAGAAAAATGACAACTGAAATGAAAAAAGTAACCCAAAGTGATTTAAATAAAGTAGTAATGCGTTCTAACCTTTTCCAAGGTTCTTGGAACTTTGAGCGTATGCAAGCCCTTGGCTTTGCTTACTCAATAGTGCCTGTTATCAAGCGTTTATACCCAGATCCAAATTCTCAAGAACGTAAAGATGCAATCAAACGCCATTTAGAGTTCTTTAACACGCAACCTTTCGTGGCCGCGCCTGTGCTTGGTGTAACCATCGCAATGGAAGAAGAACGTGCAAATGGGAAAGAAATTGATGATGCGGCAATCAATGGGATCAAAGTGGGTTTAATGGGGCCGCTAGCGGGTGTAGGTGATCCAATTTTCTGGGGAACAGCTCGTCCTGTTTTCGCGGCACTTGGTGCAGGCTTAGCATTAAGCGGAAGTATCCTTGGCCCATTATTATTCTTCGTCTTGTTTAATCTTGTCCGTTTAGCAACCCGTTATTACGGCGTAGTTTACGGCTATAAGAAAGGGCTTGATGTGGTGCAAGATATGAGTGGGGGCTTATTGCAAAAACTCACTGAAGGGGCATCAATTCTCGGTCTATTCATAATGGGGGCGTTAGTGCAAAAATGGACAAGCATTAATGTGCCACTAGTGGTTTCCACCATTGAAAAACAAGACGGTACGATTGAAGTGACCACCGTGCAATCTATCCTTGATAGCTTAATGCCGGGTTTATTACCATTGCTATTCACCTTTGCGTGTATGTGGTTATTACGCAACCGCGTCAATGCGTTATGGATTATCGTGGGCATTTTCATCATCGGTATCATCGGTGCAGCAACCGGTATTCTTGCTTAATCGTTACTTAAACGCAGAATAATGCTAAAATTAAACTCTCCCCGAACTTTCGCGGAGAGTTTATTTTTTGTCTAATCAGAATACGGACGTTGCTATGATCAATACCGCTTTATTAGTTTTTATCATTCTTTATTTTTTATATGCTTTCTACGATCAATTCCTAATGGAAAAACGCTTTGGTGAAACCATCTTAAAAGTGCGTTTACGCCGTAAATCGAAAATCGAAGGCATTATTATGCTCGCATTGGTTGGTGTTGCTATTTATCAAGCATTGCCACAAGGTATCGAACCTTACACAATGTTTTTATTGGTAATGTTTGGTATTTTAATGATTTATCATTTCTTTATCCGCTACCCTGTGTTTATTTTGAAAAAAGACGGCTTTTTCTTAAATAATCTTTATTTGCAATATGCTTACATCAATACCATTAATATTGGTGAAAATGGCTTTTTGCAATTAGTGTTAAAAAACCGCAAAGCCGTGCCTTTAGTTGCTGAAAATCCTAAAGATGTGGAAAAAATTCTACAATATCTCACCGATAGCGGTCGCATTTCGCAAGATCAAAACGCCCTAGAACAAGCCAAGCAACAAGCGAAACAAAAATCCACGGCGAACAAAAGCGAAAAAACCAATAAAAAAGGAAAATAACAATGCTTTACCCATTAAATGGTCAGCTCCAGCATTATGTCTGGGGCGGACACCAATTTTTACCTGAGTTTCTCGGCATTCCAGCCGAACAAAATCAATATTATGCCGAATGGTGGCTAGGGGATCACAGCTCTGCCCCATCAATCATTGAAGAAAACAGCACCTCTGAGCCACTAAACGCATTTTTAGCGAAAAATCCCACCGCACTTGGGGAAACAAGCCGAACGCAATTTGGCGACAACTTGCCTTATTTGCTGAAAATTTTAGATGTAAAACTGCCCCTTTCTATTCAGCTTCACCCAACGAAAGCACAAGCTGAAGCTGGCTTTGCAAGAGAAAATGCCCTAGGCATTGCCTTAAACGATCCAAAAAGAACTTACAAAGACAACAATCACAAACCTGAAATGATGATTGCCTTGTCTGATTTTTGGTTATTGCACGGATTCAAAACCAAGCAAGCCATTCTGCAAACCTTGCAAGCGCGCCCTTCTCTCGCCCCGCTTGCAGAAAAACTTGCACAACAATCCTTAGCAGATTTTTATGCCGACATTATGCAAGCCGACCAGCAAGCCCTTGCGGCGTGGCTCAATCCAATTATTCAAGCCAATCAAAGTGCTTATGCACAAAATCAGCTTAGCCTTGAAAATCCTGATTATTGGGTGCTTTATGCCATCGAGGCAATGAAAATCCCAACTGAAAAATTAGACGCGGGGCTGATTTGTTTTTACTTATTTAACATTGTCCATCTCAAAAAAGGTGAAGGTATTTTCCAAGATGCGGGCATTCCGCACGCCTATTTACGCGGGCAAAATATCGAATTAATGGCCTGCTCCGACAACGTTATCCGCGGCGGCTTAACGCCAAAACACGTTGATATTGCTGAACTCTTGAAAGTGATAGACTGCCGAGAAGTTGTGCCACAAATTATCCCTGTTGCACCAAAAAACGAGCCAGTATTCACTTATCAAACACCGGCAAAAGATTTCGCCCTCACCCAAGTAAGCTATCAACAAGATGAGCAACTCCGCTTACACGCACAAAGTGCCGAGATTTTATTGGTAATGCGCGGCGAGCTAAAAATCAGCGAAAATTCCACCGCACTTTCTTTAAAGCAAGGTCAATCGGCATTTATCAGTGCAGATTCTGACTATTTAATAGAAGGAATTGAAGATGGGTATGCGGTGATTGCGAAGTTGCCTTAAAAACCTTTATTGAATATCAAATAGGCTCTTATCCCAGAGCCTATTTTTACCTAAACCATTTCTCTTAAAGTTTTTTCTAAGCGCACAAACCCTTCTTGCAATTCTTCATCGCTAATATTCAACGCAGGGGCGAAACGCAAGACATCAGGGCCTGCAACTAAAATCATTAGTCCATTTTTAGCCGCACTTTTCACAAATTCGCTGGCTTTTCCTTGATAATTCGTATTTAGCTCTGCGCCAATCAACAAGCCCTCTCCACGAATTTCGCTAAATAAATTCAACGCCTGATTTAGCTCAGCCAATTTCTGCATAAATAATTCAGAAGTGCGGTGGATTTTTGCTAAGAATTTAGTATCAGAAAGTATATCCACAACTTTTGATGCCACTGCACAAGCAAGAGGATTTCCCCCAAAAGTCGTGCCGTGCACACCAACAGAAAAACTTTTCGCAATCTCATGGGTGGTGAGCATTGCACCAATTGGAAAGCCATTGCCCAATGCTTTGGCAGAAGTCAGAATATCAGGCACAACGCCATATTTCATATAAGCATAAAGATAGCCAGTGCGCGACAAACCCGTTTGCACTTCATCAAAAATCAACGAGGCATTGTTTTCATCACAAAGCTGACGTAACCCCTGTAAGAATGCCGGATCAGCAGGTTTTACACCACTTTCGCCTTGAATCGGCTCAACAATCACAGCACAAGTATGGTCATCAATCACGGCTTTTACCGCTGCAAGATCGTTAAAAGGAACGTGGATAATATCCGCAGGTTTCGGCCCAAAGCCATCAGAATATTTCGCTTGCCCACCTACGCTCACCGTGAATAATGTACGCCCGTGAAAACTTTGCTTAAAGGCAATAATTTTGCTTTTCTGCGTGCCAAAATGATCTACTGCATAACGCCTAGCCAATTTCAACGCAGCCTCGTTAGCTTCAGCACCTGAATTAACAAACATCACCCGATCCGCAAAGGTTTTCTGCACCAATTTTGTGGCTAATTGCAAGGTTGGCTCACTGGTAAACCAGTTGCTAGAATGCCACAGCGTTTCCCCTTGCTCCTTCAGCACCGCCACAATCTCATCAGGACAATGCCCCAACGCATTCACCGCAATACCGCTTGTGAAATCAATATATTCTCGCCCTTGCTGATCCCAAACTCTGCTCCCCTTCCCTTTCACTGGAATAAACTCTGCGGGCGCATAATTTTGTATCATCACTTCATCAAAGGTTTGTCTGTTATAAGCACTCATTTGCGATCCTTAAATTTTCCAAAAGTGAGGATAGCATAGTTTAAAATGAATAATTAATCAATTATCTTGAATATAAAATCAATCAGGTTATCAATTCTGTACTAGCTCACTTCACAATCAAGAATGCTATAAATAATAAGAAAAGCTTATCCTTTCTTCAATATTTCACAAACTTCAATATTTAAACGAACAAATTCTTCCCAAGAATATTGATTAGAAAGATGTGCTAAGTAATAATCTTTTACTCGGCAGACAAGAGGCCTATTTTGGTAGATACTACAAAGATTTGTTCTTTCATTAAAATGATGGCAAACACCATCACCACGATCTAAAAAGCGAGTTTGCTCACTTAAATTGACTCGGCGACAACATTTGCCACAAGCATCACAAGGGAATTGTGTTAAATTATGCATTTTTTGCTAAGCTAGCTAACCATTTTCTAGCACTTTCTACATCACCTAGGTCAAAAGGTAAATCAATATTTCGTCGTTCGATTTCTTGTTTTAAAACAAGTGACCGTTCTAATTCAGAGTTACAGGCTTCTAAGCTGTCG
This sequence comes from Avibacterium avium, assembly GCF_900454535.1. Taxonomy (GTDB): domain Bacteria; phylum Pseudomonadota; class Gammaproteobacteria; order Enterobacterales; family Pasteurellaceae; genus Avibacterium; species Avibacterium avium. Next base: position 1,005,677 of record NZ_UGSP01000001.1, on the reverse strand, counting down.
GCAAAAATCATAATTTCATCAGGTTTAAGATTAAATTCAATCTCTGCCCATCGTAGTAAATAACGATCAAGCTCCGCATTAATTTCTTTCATATGATTGATCATTACTTCGTATTTTTGTTTATATGAATTAATTATGTCCCATATAAATTGCAAAGAAAGCCCATTTTCAATGAAGTATCCAAATGCTAATGTCATAACTCCCGTAGCTAAAGCACTTAAGAATGCACTAATTAAATCGCCCATAGGGAATACAAGCATACTTGCTAAGTGTGCGTTTAACATTGCCCCCAAGGCAGTTGCCAAGCCTGCACCAAGCAGTTTTAATACACTTTTAAACAACATTTTGGTATCTAATTTATCAGGATTAAATGCAATTAATTTAATCACACTAACAAGGCTATTCCACATTTCGCGAATAAGCTTAACAACTATTTTTTCTGAAACAAGGAAAATATTCATCACCGTTGTACTAATACTGCCAAGTATCCCCGAAAGAGCACCATCTTTAAAAGCAGAAATAATATCTTTAAATCGTTTTTTTACTCGATTAAAAATATTTTCTAACGATACCGCAATTTTTTCTAAAAACTTAGCAATAGTAAAATTTTGTTTTAATTCTTGATAAATTTCTGGGATACGCTCTCTTAATTCAAACCAAACTTCAGCGAGAATCAAACCTAAGGCTTGGCGAGCTCCCATTTGAAATCCTTTTTTACCTGCGGCTACCGCAGTTGATTTAAAGAACGTAGCACTTGTATAGTATTTTAAATTAATTTGTTGATTATATGCCTTGCGTGCCTTTTGATCTGCTTCAATGATTTTTTCTTTATTTTCTAATACATCATCAAGTACTTTCTTTTTGGCTTTACTTTGCTCTAACTCATTGCGGGCAAGATCTTTTTTATGACGCTCTTGTGGCGTTGAGGTTGGCATTTTAGCAAGTTCTTGCTCTTTCTTTTGAATTAATTTTTCTAATTCTGCAGATTTTTTGGGTATAATTTCATTAACAAACTTTTCTACACTATGATCTCTTTTCAAGTTATTGACATACCAATGTGTAGAATTTAAATTGCTTTCTTGGTTAGCTAAATCAACTCCAGTCAACCCTGCTAAAACACGTCCTGCATCATTAGAAATTTCTTTACCTGAAATCGTATGATCTAATTGTCGGATTCCTTTCTTATTATCTAATTTTTTCCCTGCTCGGTAAGCATCATCTAATTTTCCTTGTTCTTGCAATGCCTTATCCGCCCTACCTTTTTCTATATAACGTTTATCTGAATGATAAGCATGAGAATCATAGGCTTCTCTATTTTCATAGGCATTTTTAGCTTCTTCAGTAGCATAAACACCTTGGCGAGCATTATTTATTGTATCAACATCCCCTCCCTGTTTATCTTCAAAAAGTAAAAAATCTAATCCAAACGTTGTTACTAATGAATTTACTACTGTTTTTTCTAATTCACCAGCCCAATCAAATTCTGGCTTGTCTGCTGCAATGCTTGTCATCTGTTATCTCCTAAAAAGGCGAGATATTTCTCGCCTTTTATTATTTATGCTTCAAATTTTGTTGAGCTATCTTTGGATTTTGCAAGGCTTTCATCAATTTCTATTTTATTGATGATTTTCATTCCCTTACTATCTGTTTTAAATACAATAGTATTATTTTCATCTTTGACTAATTCGCCATTATCTTGTTTTTTCGCTTTAAATAATGGTGTTGTAATGACATCTGTCAAGATAGAAGCTAGAGCATAACCATTCTGAGTAATTCGAATAATCGGTTCACCAATAGCTGTCACGTCCGCACCGTTACGAACCAAAGTATCCATATTTTTTAAATCTTGAAAATATCGTTTAAATATTTTATATACTCTGCTAAGTTCATCATAGATTTTATTAACATAATATTGAGTGTCTTCAAAATACTGGTTAGCAGACTCCATACTTAAAATAGCTTGATTAACGGCATAACTATATTCTTTTGCATTTTCAAGTTTCTTCTCTGCGTGATTTGCATAAGCAAAACCAGCTACTAATGCAATTGGTGCAGCAACGACACCGCTTAAAATAGCCGCACCACCAGCCATACCTAATCCACCAGCAGCAAGAGAACCTCCTCCAATTGCTGCCATTGTTGCATTATAGGCAGCAGCACCAGAAAGAGCTGCAATCGGTGTGCCTGTAGAAGCAGCTGCTAATGCCATCACTCCACCATACACGGCGTAAGCTGCACCAGCCCCCATCGCAGCAGAACCAGCTATCTGTCCTAAATAGACAGTAGCAGACAAAGCAACACCTTGAATTTTATCTAATTGATGTTTAGGAATATTGATTTGCAAATCTTTGGTTTCTTGATATTGAGAGAGCTTTTCCAGTAAGGATTTCGCGAGAGTATCAAATTTGGAAAAATTTTCGCCAATAGATAATTGTAATTGACCTAATTTATCAAGAGATTTCCCCATTGATTTCTCTTGTTCTTTAAAGTTTTCCTCGACATTCTCATAACGGCGTTTTTCTCTATCAATAATATCATCTGCTTTTGAACTATCTTGATAGCCGTCATAGCCTTTTTTGGCTCCTGCTGCTACAGCTGCAACCGCTGCTCCAGCTAAAATAAATGGTAATGGCATAATAATTTTCTCCTTATTAATTAAGCTAGTAATGCATTAATTTCTTTTTGTAATGCAAATTGTTTTTCAACCCATTTTTCGAGCAGATGTAATTCATCTTGCGATACATTTAAACTAGAAGCATACTGAACAATAAGACTTTGTTCATTCGCGTGATATTCATCATTAGAAAGTGCGACACCAAGTAATTCTAATAATAAAGAATATTTTGCTAATTTTGTGTTGAATAATGTACCAAGCTCATTAATAGAAATTTCTCTTTCTGCCACGCCAGTTTCAGACTGTTGTTTTAGAATTTCTACCATACCTGCTTGTAATTCATCAGCATAGCCATCAGCCTGAGCAACTTCTTTAGCTAAATAAATAAGTGCACCTTGCTGTTCTAAGGTTAGATTTTGTACAAACATTTTGTTCTCCTATTGTTTATTGAGTTGTAGTGAATTATTTCTTGTATGTTACGTTAATTTTTTTATCAAGTAAGTTTTTACCAACCTCAAAATCTGGGTTGTAGGTTGCTAAATTATGTGCAGCAATACCTATAGCAGTGGCTGCACCAATAACAGTTCCAACACCAGAGAATAAAGCCGCGCCCATACCTGCCGCCCTATTTTCAGTATAAACACGACACGTAAAACCATTTCGCTCTATGAAAGCTTCAACTATTCTCGCATCTTCAATCACATTAGACGTGTTAATAGAAAAATTCATTCTATATTCAATAAGCCTTTGTAAAAAACTAGTTGAAATCTCCCAACAGCTAAATGTTCGATAAGAATATTTATCAATAAATTGTTCTCTCGTTAGTGAGGTTATATCATTGAAATCAACTATCATAATTTTCTCCTATAGATTTAATATATTAAAGGTAATCAAAAGAATCCTTTTTCTTATAACGAATATTAACTAAACCATTTATAAAATCTTTACCAATTTCATAATCAGGATCATAATTTTCAATATTGTGTATCGGTACACCAATAGCTTTGGCTTTATCAATTAATTTATCAACACCATATATTGTCACAACATCAATACCCTCGGTATAAACTCGATAGGTGAACCCCATCATTTTTATAAACCTCTCAAGACGTAATGTATCTTTTATTACATCTTCTGTTTTCATTGAAAAACTTCTTCTACCCGCAAGATAATATTTCACTATCCAAACATCTAATTCATCGGAATCAATTAACGTCAGTTGCATTTTCCTTACTCCTATTTACTTTCCATCTTATTCAAATACTGCACCAAATTATTTTGCAATTCTCCCTGCAGGTTTTGTGGGCTGATAATAGAGAGATGTGGAATCCAATATTGCACAATAGGCAGAATATCTAGAGGATTGACATTTTCTGAAGCCAATAACAATTCACCGTTTTCTAACTTGTGTAATAGCTTTTGATTTGGCAATAAATTACGGCGTAAGAAAAATGGTGCTGCAAAGGCGGAAACCTGAATGACTACCTCATTAATCACATTACCGTGAGAAAGGGAATCGCTGCTTTTAATTTGCTCAATAAATTGTTGATTTGGAATAAAATTCTCTGACAGTACTTCAAGCTGAGAAATTTGCGTAAAACAGAAAGTTTTTTGTTTATCATTCTGATTGCTATCCGTGCCAATCAGATACCAAATGCCATTCTTATTCGTGAGTAAATAAGGGGCAATTTGGTAAAAAGCACTTTGGTTGGTAGAGAGTTTTTTATATTTGAATGAAACAAACTTATTTTCGTGAATGGCTTGATTAAGTAAATCAAATTGAGCTTTCAGATGTGAAATATCTTCATATTGAAAGCCTTTTACTTGTACTGATTGCGTGAGTTTTTCTTGATAAAAGGCTTTATCAACACTCGGGAAAAGATTGGAAATACTGGCAAAGAGGGCAAAGCGCTGAATGTCTTCTTCCGTTAAAATATCTAACTTTTGGCGATTTAATTTGTAAAATCTTGGGCCAAGTTCTTCCCAAGGGAGAAAATCTAATCGCTCATTAATATCACGCTGTAAAGTGCGGATAGAAACTTCAAAACGTTCTGCTAGCTGATTAATATCAACACGCTTTCCCATATTGAGATCAACAAGCAATGCACTGATACGTTGAGCTAACTGATTGGTTCTACTACTTTTTGTCATAACTTAGAAATCGGTTTGGTTATTGATTGAAAGCTATTGTAAATAAGTTTTAAGTAAGACTTACGTCAGGTTGTGTCGAGCTAAAAATTTTTTTATTTTTTTGTAAATTATTTTTCCGCCCCCAAATTAGACTTTTAACATCTAGTATAAGTATATTGTGCTATTTATGAATGGAAGTCAATATCTATTATTTCTCTCTTTTAAGGGAGAAAATAATGCTGGATAAGAATAAGCAGCTACTACTCAATGTAGGACAAGCCATAGCAAAATACCGCCAAGCAGTAGGATTAACTCAAGCGCAATTGGCAGAAATTTTGGAAATTAGCAATGATGCAGTTTCTCGAATGGAGCGTGGGAAATCAGTTCCAAATATTTTACGTTTATTAGAATTATCTGAAATATTTCACTGTGAAATTGCAGATTTATTAACAAATAGTAGCAATCGTTCTATGGATCAAGCCAGACAATTAGAACAATTATTAAAAGGATTAGATGGCTATGAACGCGCAGAATTACTCAATTTAGTCGAACGAATGGTGAAATGGAAAGCGCATAAAGAAGAATAAAAAATAGCCTCTAAAAATAGAGGCTAATTACTTTGAAAAATATGACTAACTCGTCCCACCCACCGTAATTTCTTCAATCTTCAATGCGGGCTGGCCGACCCCAACGGGTACGCTTTGGCCTTCTTTGCCACATACGCCGATGCCGTGGTCGATTTCTACGCTGTCGGCTACCATTGAGATATTTTGCATCACGTCAATTCCGCTACCGATAAGGGTTGCGCCTTTGACTGGTTTGGTGATTTTGCCATTTTCGATTAGATAGGCCTCAGAGCTTGAGAATACGAATTTTCCTGAAGTAATGTCCACTTGGCCGCCCCCAAAGTGCGGTGCAAAAATGCCACGATCTACGGAAGCAATCAAATCGTCAAATTTGCTTTTTCCTGCAAGCATATAAGTATTGGTCATTCTTGGCATTGGCAGATGGGCATAACTTTCACGGCGTCCATTGCCCGTAGGCGCAACGCCCATCAAGCGCCCATTCATTTTATCTTGCATATAGCCTTGCAAAATACCGTCTTTAATCAATACGTTACATTGGCTTGGCACGCCTTCATCATCAATAGTGAGCGAGCCGCGGCGATTTGGCAATGTGCCGTCATCAACAATGGTGCAAAGCGGTGAAGTTACCAGCTCGCCCACTTTGCCTGTAAATAAGGAACTTTCTTTACGATTGAAATCCCCTTCTAAGCCGTGTCCGACCGCTTCGTGCAACAGCACGCCCGGCCAGCCAGCACCAAGCACAACAGGCATTAATCCAGCAGGTGCTGGGATTGCATTAAGATTCACCAAAGCTTGTCGCACCGCTTCTTTGGCAAACGCCACTGCGCGCATTTCGCCGTTGTCTATCTCAAAGAACCAATCTAATCCAAAGCGTCCGCCGCAGCCTGCTCCACCACGCTCACGCTTGCCATCTTCTTCCACCAAAACAGAAATAGACAAACGCACTAAAGGGCGAATATCCGCGGCTAATGTGCCATCAGTGGCGGCAATCAACACTTCTTCATAAATTGCACTTAAGCTAGCGGATACTTTGGTTACACGGGGATCAGCCGAACGCGCAGTGCGATCCACCAAATGTAATAATTCAATTTTCTTTTCTTTACTGAGGCTTTCCAATGGATTAATCGCTACATAGCGTTGCACCGCAGAAACAGGCATAAATCGCTGTGGCAAAATAAAGCTTTGCTGTGAAGGCTGGGCAATGCCTTTTACCGCATTGGCACATTGTTGCAAACTCGCCAAGTTGATTTGATCCGCATAAGCAAAGCCAGTTTTCTCACCACTCACCGCACGCACGCCCACACCACGATCAATATGGAAGCCGCCTTCTTTGATAATACCGTCTTCTAACACCCAACTTTCATCTTGGCTAAGCTGGAAATATAAATCCGCATAATCAATATTGCGGTGATCCATTAGGTTAAACACATTCATTAAATCTTGCGTTGCCAACTGACTCGGCGCAAGTAGGGATTGGGTTACTTTATTTAGCATTGTTTTCTCGTTTTAATCATCATTAAAAATAAAAAAGCTGTTAGTCAAGCTAACAGCTTAAACCATAACATTAATCTCTGAGTATGGATTCCACAATATCTTGCACTTCTGACACAATGTAATCTGGTGCAGATTCTAATTTCTTCGCATCTCGATGTCTAAAATCAATGGTTCTTGTTTGATAAGCTAGAATAATACCTTGCGTTTTACAGCCTGTACCGCTTAAGGCAACAGCAAAGCCATTTTCTCTTGCCATTTCCGCGTTACCTTGTGTAATCGGCGCAATTTTCATAAAACCCAATTGATGAAAAGCACGACTACTCAGCACTAACGCAGGTCTGCGTTCTCCTTGAATTTCTTTTCCAACAGTCGGATTTAAACACACCGAGATAATATCACCACGATCAAAGGGCGATTTTACCATATTAAACTTCTCCTCCCACAGGTTCAATGGAATCCCATTCATCACAAGCAGGCAACGTTTTATGCGATGTCATTGCGATACGTTCCGCAAGGCTTAATCTTTTTTTCTTTACCTTGCTTGGATTGGGTAGCACAACAACCTTGATGGTTTGTTCATCAACTTGCGCAAATTCCAACATATCTCCCGCGTTTAAATTCATTGCAGCAGCAAAATCCTTTGGCAAACGCACGGCTTTACTGTTTCCCCACTGTTTGATTTCAACTTTGATGTTCATTGCTTTACTCACTTTCACAAAACAGTTAATGTATCATCAAATGATACGTTGATAATTTACGCTAATTTATCAAATCGTGCAAGAAAGGAATGCTGATTCCGCAGGGCTTATAGCAAAAAATTCATAAAAAAAAGACCGCACTTTGCTCTGCCTTAATCTATCTTGCAAACAAAGTGCGGTGCTTTTTGATGAAGTTTTACATTACTACCACGTCAAACTGTTCTTGGTGGTAATACACTTCGGTTTTTATTTGAATTTGTTTGCCAACGAATACTTCTAATTCTGCCACGAGTCCGTGGCTTTCTTCGTTGATCAAATAATCCGCCACAGCTCTTGAAGCATACACCACAAATTTTTCGCTGTCGAAAAGGTGATGTACGCGGATAATTTCACGCATAATTTCGTAGCAAATGGTTTCTACGGTTTTCACCCGTCCACGTCCGCTACATTCAGGACATTCATCACATAGAACGTGTTCTAAACTTTCGCGGGTGCGTTTGCGTGTCATTTCCACCAAACCGAGCTGAGTAAAGCCGTTCACACTGGTTTTTACGCGATCTTTCGCCAGCGCTTCTTGTAAAGATTCCAGCACGCGGGTTTGATGCTCTTCTTTTTGCATATCAATAAAATCAATGATGATAATGCCGCCGAGATTGCGTAGCTGAAGCTGTTGCGCAATAGCTTTGGTGGCTTCAATATTGGTATTGAAAATGGTTTCTTCAAGGTTACGATGCCCTACGAATGCGCCGGTATTGATGTCAATGGTGGTCATTGCTTCCGTTTGTTCGATAATGAGATAGCCGCCCGATTTGAGATTAACGCGCTTGTCTAATGCGGTATGAATGGCATTTTCCACCCCATAGACATCAAACAAGGGCTGCTTGCCTGAATGCAGCATTAACTTGTCCGTCAAACTTGGGATAAATTCCTCGGTGAATTGCTTCACTTCATCAAAGCAAAGATGGGAATCAATGCGGATTTTTTCTAAATCGACCCCAATAAAATCGCGCAAAATACGCTGCGGAAGCGCAAGTTCACCATAAAGCATTGAACGTGTTGGATATTTTGCACGGCGCTCCATTACCTTGCGCCATAAGCGTTTTAAAAATTCGGCATCTTGCAGCAGATCTTCTTCTCGCGCCCCTTCCGCCGCAGTACGAATAATAAAGCCGCCTAATTCATCGCAAAATGGCAATACCAGATCTTTTAAGCGCGCACGTTCTTCTTCGCTTTCAATCCGTTGCGATACACCAACATGGCTATTTTCTGGCATAAACACGAGATAACGAGAAGGCAGGGTAATGTCTGTGGTCAGCCTTGCGCCTTTCGTGCCAAGGGGATCTTTCACCACTTGCACCACAATATCTTGCCCTTCACGCACCAGCTCCGCAATATCTTTGACGATGAACTGTTTTTTCTCGTTCTCATCTACACATTCTGTATGCGAAACAATGTCAGAAGCGTGCAAAAAAGCCGCTTTTTCCAAGCCAATATCCACAAAAGCCGATTGCATTCCGGGCAGCACGCGCGTTACTCGCCCTTTATAAATATTGCCAACAATGCCGCGTTTGGCTTGGCGTTCGATATGCACTTCTTTCAAAATCCCCGTATCCACAAGGGCGATGCGGGTTTCACTTGGCGTTACATTAACTAATAATTCTACGGTTTCCATATTAATCTTATTTGCTTATTTTTCTGCTGGTTAGTCTAGCGAAAAGGGAAATAGAATAACAGTACCAAATCAGGTAAAATATGACCTTTCTCAAATTTTAACCATTTCTTTTGGAATGTTCAGTTTATAAATTATGATCGATTTTCGTCCTTTTTATCAACAAATTGCAACCAGCCCGCTTTCTGCTTGGCTCGAAACCTTACCCGCTCAACTTAAGCAGTGGGAAAAGCAAACCCACGGCGATTACGCCAAATGGGCAAAAATTGTGGATTTTCTGCCTGATTTGCACGCCAATCAGATTAATTTAAAAAGTGCGGTGCAATCTGAGGGCGATTTTGAACTCAGCGCAGGCGAGCGTCAGCGCATTATTTATCATCTCAAGCAATTAATGCCTTGGCGCAAAGGGCCTTATCATCTTTATGGCATTCATATTGATTGCGAATGGCGTTCTGATTTCAAATGGGATCGCGTACTGCCACACCTTGCCCCACTCAACGATCGTGTGATTTTAGATGTGGGTTGCGGCAGTGGTTATCATATGTGGCGAATGGTGGGTGAAGGCGCAAAAATGGTAGTGGGCATCGATCCCACTGAACTATTTTTATGCCAATTTGAAGCGGTGCGTAAATTACTAAATAATGACCGCCGCGCCAATTTAATCCCCCTTGGCATTGAGCAAATGCAGCCTTTAGGCGTGTTTGATACTGTGTTTTCAATGGGTGTGCTGTATCATCGAAAATCGCCTTTTGAACATTTTGCGCAATTGAAAAATCAGCTAAGAGCGGGCGGTGAATTGGTGCTTGAAACCTTAGTCATTGATGGTGATGAAAACACCGTGCTTGTGCCGCAAGATCGCTACGCCAAAATGAAAAACGTGTATTTTATCCCTTCCGTCAAGGCCTTAATTTTATGGCTAGAAAAAAGCGGATTCCACAATGTGCGCTGTGTAGATGTGGCAGTAACCAGCCTTGAAGAACAACGTAAAACCGAATGGCTAGAAAATGAAAGCTTGATTGATTTCCTTGATCCAAACGATCACTGCAAAACCATTGAAGGCTATCCTGCACCAAAAAGAGCGGTGATTTTGGCGAATAAATAATTAGAAAAAACACCGCACTTTTCCAGTTATAAATAAAAATGGGGGAAAAATTATCTGCCCCCATTTCATTTATCCTTGTATTTACACTTCTTGTTGCGCTTTCACTGCGGCAACTGCCACCATATTGATAATACGGCGAACGGAAGAGGCAGAGGTTAAAATATGCGCGGTTTTATTTACGCCCATTAAGATTGGCCCAATGGTGATTGGCGTTGCCGTACCTTGTAGCAAGTTAAGGCTGATACGCGCCGCTTCCATTGTTGGCATAATTAGCAAGTTTGCTGCGCCTTTTAACGGGCTATCTGGCATCACTTCGTTGCGTAAACTTTCGGAAAGGGCAATGTCGCAATGCATTTCACCGTCAATGATTAATTCTGGCGCTTTTTCACGCACAAGTTTTAACACTTCACGCATTTTCACTGCATTTTCATCATTGAAACTACCATAGTTAGAATGAGAAACCAGTGCCACTTGTGGCTCGATACCAAAACGGCGAACTTCTGCCGCAGACATTAAGGTAATTTCCGCTAATTCTTCTGCCGTTGGATTTGGATTAACAAACGTATCGGCGATAAACAAGTTGCCTGTTGGTAGCACCAAACCATTCACAGTAGCGGGAATTGCGCCTGCTTTCACACCAGTGAAATCTTTGATTGCGCCTAAGTGAGAAGCATAAGGCCCAACCAAGCCGCATAGCATAGCATCAGCTTTACCAAGTTCTAACAACACTGTGCCAAGTGCGGTTGGATTATGCAACATTTTTCGTTTTGCGCCTGATGGCGTCATTCCTTGGCGTTTTAGTTTATCGTGATAACATTGCCAGCATTCGTCATAGTAAGGATTGTTTTCGATGTCGATAATGTCAAAATCACGCCCCGCTTCAAGATGCAAGCCAAGTTTTTTGATTTTTTCTTCGATGATGTGCGTACGTCCTAGCAATACAGGTTGTGCAATGCCTAAAGTGGCAATTTCTTGCACAGCGTGAAGCACGCGCGTTTCTTCGCCGTCTGTTAGCAAGACGCGTTTTTTGTCTTGTTTTGCTTGTGCAAATACCGGCTTCATAAATAAATTCGTTTTGTAAACGAATTGAGTAAGTTTTTCTAAATAGGCATCAAAATCTTCAATCGGACGGGTTGCCACGCCGCTATCCATCGCCGCTTTCGCGACCGCTGGAGCAATTTTCACAATAAGACGCGGATCGAACGGTTTTGGAATTAAGTAATCCGGCCCAAAAGAAATTTCCGCGCCACCATAGGCGGAAGTAACCACTTCGCTTTGCTCTGCCAAGGCGAGATCCGCAATGGCGTACACCGCGGCTAATTTCATTTCTTCATTAATGGTGGTGGCGCTCACATCTAATGCACCACGGAAAATGAATGGGAAACAAAGCACGTTATTTACTTGGTTTGGATAGTCTGAACGGCCTGTACAAACAATCGCATCAGGGCGAACTTCTTTGGCAAGTGGCGGTAAAATTTCAGGTTCTGGGTTCGCCAAGGCAAGAATCAGCGGATTTGGCGCCATCACTTTAACCATTTCTTGGGTTAATGCGCCCGCCGCGGAACAACCAAGGAAAATATCACAATTCGGCATTGCATCTGCCAAGGTGCGCGTGCCGTTATCTTCAATGGCGTAAAGCTTTTTGGTTTCGTCCATTCGCTCATCACGGCCTTTGAAAATCACGCCTTTGGAATCGCATACGGTGATGTGTTCTTTTTTCATTCCAAGAGAAACCAACAAGTTCAAGCAAGCAATAGACGCTGCGCCTGCGCCTGAAGCCACCAGTTTGACATCCTCAATTTTTTTATTCACAATGCGTAGCCCATTGATGACCGCAGCCGCTGAAATAATGGCTGTGCCGTGCTGATCATCGTGAAATACCGGAATATTCATTCGCTCACGCAATTTTTGTTCAATGTAAAAACACTCTGGGGCTTTGATGTCTTCAAGGTTAATCCCGCCGAAAGTTGGCTCAAGTGCGGCGATAATTTCCACTAATTTATCAGGATCTTTTTCATCAATTTCAATATCAAACACATCTACACCAGCGAACTTTTTAAATAGCACGCCTTTCCCTTCCATTACTGGTTTTCCTGCTAAGGCGCCGATATTGCCTAAACCTAGCACCGCTGTTCCATTAGAAATTACCGCAACAAGATTGCCGCGAGCGGTGTATTTATAAGCATTGGCAGGATCTTTTTCAATTTCTAAACAAGGCTCTGCTACTCCCGGTGAATAAGCTAAAGCGAGATCACGCTGTGTGGCGAGAGATTTGGTTGGAGTAACTTCAATTTTTCCCGGCTTTGGAAATTCGTGGAAATCAAGCGCCGCTTGACGTAATTGTGCGTCCATAAAACAGTCCTTATAACAATTTGAAAAGGTTTTGAGAATAATTCAACGCCCTATTATAGGCGAAAAAATCAGAAAATCTGTGATTTACAACACATTATTTACAATTCATTCACAAAATCAACCGCACTTTTGTTTTCGGTGTAGCTAGGAGCTTCTCACCAAGAGAAGCACTCTTGATTTTGAACAGACCCTAGGGTTTTATGCCGAGATGCTGTACAATGTCCCGTTTTTATAAACGAGAAAATCACGCAATGAGATTAGATAAATTTTTAGCCGAACAAACAGGACTAACGCGCTCTCAAGCCAATAAAACCCTACGCCAAAGTGCGGTGCAAATTAATGGAAAAATTGAGAAAAGCGGGGCAACCAAAGTGAGTGCGGAAGATGAGATTTACTTTGATGGCGAACGCCTTACTTGGTTTGAAGCGGGGCATTACATTATGCTGAATAAACCGCAAGGCTATGTTTGCTCCAATGATGACGGCGATTATCCGACAATTTATCAATTCTTTGATTATCCCCTTGCCGGCAAATTGCACAGTGCAGGGCGCTTAGATGTGGATACCACAGGGCTGGTGTTGCTCACCGATGATGGGCAGTGGTCGCATCGCATCACTTCACCAAAGCATCATTGCGAGAAAACCTATTTGGTTACCCTTGCCGATCCTGTAGAAAATCATTATCAACAAGCCTGCGCCGAAGGCATTTTATTGCGTGGTGAAAAACACCCTACCAAGCCTGCCAAACTTGAGATTATTGATGATTACAATGTGAATCTCACCCTAAGTGAAGGGCGTTATCATCAAGTAAAACGAATGTTTGCCGCCTTAGGCAACAAAGTGATTGGGCTACATCGCTGGAAAATTGGCGATGTTGTGCTAGATGAACAATTAGAAGAAGGGGGATACCGCCCTTTAAGCGCAGAAGAATTAAACGCATTAAAATAAGGATAGCATTTTGAGCGAAAAAACGATTCATAAACCCAGCTTTATTTTCATTTTGACCCTTGGGCTACTTTCAATGTTGCCGCCGCTTGGGGTGGATATGTATTTGCCTGCCTTTTTGCGAATGTCGCAAGATTTGCACGTTAGCCCTGAACGAATTCAGCATACCTTAACCTTTTTCGCTTACGGTATGGCAGCAGGACAGCTTTTCT